>JASLLE010000120.1 GCA_030747175.1 Dehalococcoidia bacterium
AATCATGTCGCGGTGCTGCTCAAGGTGTCCTTCGTGGCCGTGGGCGAACGCAAACGCGCGCAGCACCTGGAACACGGAACCGGCCTCTTTGAGGTCGGGTTCGGCGTCTTCCACGATGCAACCGATGTCCTCAAAAACGTGCCGTTGTGCGTCCAGCACCTGCGTCTGTACCGGCTCGACGGGTTGCCCGCCGAGGTCCCGGCTCCAGGCGATCCGAGTCCCGGTGAAATCCCGATCGAGGGCGCTTGCAAACCGCGCCGGGTCTTCCTGCAACGATGACGGCACAAGCGGGTCAGGACCGGCCTGCACAGAAAGCTGCAACGCCACGTCTGCGACGGTGCGACCCATCGGTCCGGACGTGCCCATCGTCGTCCAGGGCAGGGCGTTACCGGACGCCGGGACCAGGCCCGGCGAGGGCCGCAGCCCGACCACGTTAGACCATGCCGCAGGGTTGCGGAGCGAACCGCCAAGATCGCTGCCGACCGTTACCGGGAACATGCCGCATGCCAGCCCTACCCCCGATCCGCCACTGCTGCCGCCACAGGTACGTGAGGTGTCGTACGGGTTTAGCGTTGCGCCGAAAATCTCGTTAAATGTCTGCGAACCGGCGGCGAACTCCGGCGTGTTGGTCTTGCCCAGTACGATCGCTCCGGCCGTCTTCATTCGTCCCACTATCACAGCGTCCTGTTCAGGCACGGTGTCGGCGTAGATCGGCGACCCGAGGGTGGTTCTTATACCCGCCGTTGCCATCATGTCCTTGATCCCGGCCGGTAGTCCGTGCAGAGGACCAAGATCGTCTCCGCGCGCCTGGCTGCGGTCCGCCTTTCCAGCCCCTTCCAGCGCATCGTCTGTCACCAGCGTCACGACGGCGTTCACTACCGGGTTAACGCGCTCGATCTGACCGAGATGCGCCTGCATCAGCTCGACAGCGGAGATCTCGCCATCACGGACCATGCGTGCCTGTTCGGTCGCGGGCGTGAAACAGATGTCGCTATCGGGCATAGATCATTGATTCCTTTGCGATATGGAAGTGAGCGGACACGCCGAGTCCTGCAAACAGAGCGGCGGAATCATATCAGTGGAGTCGTGTCGATCAGCCCCCGGGCGCGTGTGTCACGAGTTGGGAACGACGCCGTCTGACGGCGCCCGGGCGTCCTGGCGAGCCGGCCGGACAGGGCGCCGGGCCGTCAGGATTAACCCGGAGGCAAGGAAGGCCGTGGCCGCGGTGGTCAAAAAGGCCCACCTGTATGTGCCCTGCAGGTCAAAAGCCAGACCTACCAGCACCGGCGTTGCCGTCATGCCCATGATCATCGGGAAACTTGCGATCCCCAGGATGGACCCGAAGTACCTGGAACCAAAGTAATCACCCCTGAGGGCGTGCATTATCGGGCCGCGACTGCCAAAACCAATGCCCCAGAGGATGGCGAACGCTACGGCGCCGGTGTAGCTGCTCGCGTAAGCGAGGAAGATGATCGCGACCGTCTGGATCGAAAGGCTTGTCGAAAGCATGAGTCGCTTATCCACCTTGTCGCCGATGAATCCTCCACCAAGTTGTGCGAAGAAAGCTATGCCGACGAATATCGGAATCACTCCCGCGGCCTTGAGATCAGGTATGCCGATGTCGGTCAGGTGGAGGACAAGGTGTGCAGATATGGCTGCGGTGGAGAGGTTGGATAGCGCGTGCGTGGCAGACAGGACCCAGAATGTGCGGGTATGCAGCGCCTCGCGGAGGGTGAAGGAACCGTCGTCATCCACCGGCCCGTCATTCTCTGGATCATCCGTCGCCTGATCGCCGGGACGGGCGCCACGGCGGGAGAAGATCCAGAAAAACCCCGGAGCCACCACGATGCCGGCGATACCCATCGACATCATGGTCGATTCGAACCCGTGGTGTTTGATTCCCCACGAAATCGCCGGGACCATGAACCCGCCGATGCTGCTCCCGGCGAGGACGATGGCGATTCCGGTGGCCCGGCGTGTTGGCAACCACTTCGCTACGGCGGATGTAGCCGGCACGAACCCTCCACCGGAAAATCCGAGCGACAGGATGAAGTAGGCGACGTAGTAGATGATTGCGCTGTCTCCCATCTGTGACAGCATCACGAACCCGAGTCCGCCGATCGTCAGGCCGACCAGCATCATCCAGGCGGACCCGATTCGATCCACCATGAAGCCTTCGATCGGGCCCAGCATGGCGCCGCCGAAGCGACCAAAAGTTCCCACACCAGATACAAGGGTCCGGCTCCACCCGGTCTGTGCCTCCACGGCGGCGAAAATTACGCTCTGCGCATGGAATGTTGGGCCGGAAGTCAACGACATGTTGAGCGACCCGGCGATGGCGATCCACCAGCCGTAACTGGTTGAACGGGTCTTTCTGATCAGGCGGTTCACGCCCTCACGCCTTTACGGTCTTCCCTGGCCATGTACGTCTGAACGTTCGCCGGGATGAAAGCGGTGTCGTTGTTGGGCATGTGTCGCAATATCGTGAGGAGATTATCCGGGCGGGCAGGGGTTCTCCGTTTCGGAGAGCGGAAAGCGCTGCGGGGCGCCCGCTCGCGTGCTCGTTATCGAGTCGGCGGCATGGTACCAGCGGTCTGCGGCCGGGTCAGTTCCCGGGGACAGAATCGATCGCGGATTCATTCGGGGCGCCGACAGCGACATCGAATACCCCGCGTGGTGGCCGCACGGGTCGCGTGGCGAACAGGATCAACCCGGACCCGATCAATGCGGTTGCCGCCGTGAACAGGAACGCCCACCTGTATGTGCCCTGCAGGTCAAACGCCAGCCCGACCAGCACCGGCGTCGCCGTCATTCCCACGATCATCGGAAAACTTGACATACCGAGGATGGAGCCAAAATAACGGCTGCCGAAATAGTCGCCACGGAGAGCATGAAGTATTGGCGTCCTGCTGCCGAAACCGACTCCCCAGAGCACGGCGAAATACACCGCTCCGGAATAACCGGTGGCGTATGCCAGGATAACCATCGAAATGGCCTGGACGAACATGCTGGCCGAGAGCATGTAACGCTTGTCCAGGCGATCTCCTATCAAGCCGCCGCCGAGTTGAGCAAAGAAAGCGATCCCGACAAATAACGGGATGACGCCCGCCGCCTTCAAGTCTGATATCCCGATGTCGGTCAGGTGGAGAACGAGGTGTGCCGAAACGGCGGCCGTAGACAGGTTGGACATCGTATGCGCCGATGCGATCACCCAGAAAGTGCGCGTATGAAGCGCTTCTCGCAGGGTGAATGAGCCATCGTCGACGATCGCCGAAGATTCGGAGGAGACATTGGACGGTTCCTGTCCCGGCCGGATCCCGCGGCGGGACATGGCCCAGAAGAATCCTGGAGCCACGAAGAGGCCCGCGACGCCGATCGATATCATCGTCGCTTCAAACCCGTGGTGTTTTATGCCCCACGAGATCGCCGGGACCATGAAACCGCCGATGCTGCTGCCGGCAAGCACGATCGCTATGCCGGTCGCCCGGCGGCTCGGCAACCATTTCGCGACGGCCGTCGTCGCCGGCACGAACCCGCCGGCGGAAAACCCGAGCGACAGAATGAAGTAGGCGACGTAATAGATGATCGGGCTGTCACCCATCTGCGACAGCATGATGAATCCGACGCCGCCGATCACCAGCCCGACGAGCATCATCCATGCCGGTCCGAATCGGTCAGCGAAGTATCCCTCGACAGGTCCGAGCAACGCGCCGCCGAATCGGCCGAATGTCCCGACTCCTGAAACGAGCGTACGGCTCCAACCTGTCTGGGCTTCCACGGCGGCGAATATGACGCTCTGCGCGTGGAAAGTGGGTCCGGACGTCAACGCCATGTTGAGCGATCCGGTTATCGCGACCCACCAGCCGTAGCTGGTCGAACGGAACCTGGCGATCAGGCGATTCATGCGCTGGCGTTCATTTCCCGGCGCTCATCTGGCGGACCGGAGAGATTTCGCTGGACACCCTGGATTCGCCTGCTATTCCGTCATGACCGCGGATTTCGATTCCCGGTCGCGTACTGTGCCACGATTGAGCCGCTTCTACGAGTAGCAGGAGCTACGAGTTAGGGCGATTCAAATGTGCCAGCCGCCTCCCGCAGATCAACCAGGCCAGATCAAGAGCGCGAGAACGACTTCATCGCTTCCGCCATCTCCCTCAACCGTTTCGAGACCAGGGCGTTCACCGTGCCCTCGGGATAACGTCCACGTGCGTCAGCCTCGCCGGCCGTCACGCCAGTCAACACCTCCACGCCATCGTTGATCGTCTCTACAGCGTAGACGTGGAATTCCTCTTTGTTGACGGCCTCCACGACATCCGGACGGAGGGTGAGATTGGCAATGTTCTGGTGCGGGATCATGACGCCGACATCGCCCGTCTTGCCGGCGGCTTTGCACAGATCGAAGAATCCCTCAACCTTTTCGTTGGCCCCGCCGATGGGTTGGATATCGCCCATCTGGTTCACCGAACCCGTCACGGCGATTCCCTGGTTGAGCGGAAGCCCCGAAAGGCTTGAAAGGATGGCGTAGAGCTCGGAGGACGAGGCGGAATCCCCGTCCACTCCGGCATAAGACTGTTCGAAGGCGATGCTGACGGCGACCGATAACGGAAACTCCTGGGCGAATTTCGATCCCAGGTACCCGCCCAGGATCAGCACTCCCTTGTCGTGCGTACTTCCGCTCATGTGCGCCTCGCGCTCGATGTTCACCACGCCCTGCTGGCCGACGTAAGTTCGCGCGGTGATCCGGCTGGGCTTGCCAAAGGCGACATCGCCGATCTGATAAACGGCGAGGCCGTTGACCTGGCCAATCCTGTCTCCCGCAAGATCGACCATCACGGTGCCTTTCAACATCGCTTCCTGGATGCGGTCTGATACCAGCCCGGAACGGTAAACGCGCTGATCCAATGCCTTTTCCACATGCTCGCGAAGAACAACGGTGGAATCGTCTTGCCCGGCCCAGAACGATGACTCCACGACCAGATCTTTGATGTAACCGAACCGCGTCGACAGCTTGCCCTGCTCGGCGACCATCCGGCTGGCGTATTCGACAACGGCGCCGACACCATCGCCCATGAAGTGATTCAGTCCGTTATCGGTTACCACGCCGCATATGAATGATCCGATCGCCTCTATGTGATCGTCTGTGGCATCCATCTGCGAATCGAAATCTGCCCGGACCTTGAAAACCTCCCAGAACTCCGGGTCCGCCGATGCCAGAATCTGGTACGTCTCCATGTCCCCGGTGAGGATGACCTTGACGTTCACCGGGACCGGTTCAGGCCGCAAACCCTGCGGAGCTAAACCCAGGATGAAATCCGCCGGATCCTCGAGCTGGAGTTGACCGATGCGGAGGACGCGTTTTAGCGCCTCCCATGAACCCGGTGATGTGACCACATCTCGCGCCTGCATAACCAGATAACCGCCGCTGGCGGACACGATTGACCCGGCGCGCAGCATGGTGTGATTGGTTACATAGGTACCCATCACCGCCTGCCGCTCAATTCGTCCGAACAGGTTGAAATATGTCGGGTGCCGTTCGATGACGATGGGTGGGCTTTCTGTCTCACCGTGGTCTGCGAACAGGTTCACCTCGAACGGCAGGAGTGGGTTGGCCGGAGGCGAAACAGGGTATCGTCCGGTGGCGGGCTGGCGCTCAAGGTTTTCTTGCTCGCCCTGGAATATCTCCAGGTTTGCCAGTGTGTAGTCGTGGAGGCCCTTGAGAAATACGGCCAGGTCTTCCAGCGCGTCGTATTTCTCGAACAACTCGGCGAAGGGAGATTGAATGGTTCGTTCGCCGACTCTTTGCGCTAATGCGGCCAGTTCTTCGGCCTGTTGGCGTTCGCCTTCCTGTACCTCTCGCATCGCCGTTTCTACCTGATCGGACACTTCCTTTCGTGCCGTATCTATCGCCTGCCGTTCGTCGTCCGAGAGCGCCTGGTACTGCCCGGCCTCCATGGGTTTTCCGTCGACGACGGGAATTACCGCTATGCCGAGTTGCGAGGTCTGGATTGCAAAGCTTTTGTCCGTGGCGAACTTCTCGGACGTTTGAATCAGTTCCTGCCGGCGGGCCTGACCTGCATCCGTGATTTTCTTCTGTTCGCCGCGATACTCGTCGCTTGTGAACGCGCTTTCTATCTCCCGGCGCAACGTCTCGCGCAATCCTGAGATCATCGAGCACAGTTCCCGTCCTCCCCCCATCGGAAGGACCAGGGCCTCCGGATGATCCGGCTGGACGAAGTTGTGGACGAAACAGATATCCTGGATCTCAGGACGTTGACCATCGGCGGTGCGTTCTTCGATGACCCGTTCCAGTAACGCCTCGACGGCACTGGTTCTGCCGGTTCCGGTCAAACCGGTTACGAACACGTTGTATCCGGGACGGTCCACGCCGAGACCAAACTGGACGGCTGTCACGGCCCGATCCTGGCCGATGAACTCGGTCGGCGGACTCAGTTCATCCGTGCAGTCGAAGCCGAGCCGGTCCGTATCGCAGGTCCAGCGCAGTTTTTCCGGTTGAACTTCGTGCTTGTCCGTCGTGGTCCTGTTTGCCGCCAACGTGCGCTCCAGGCAGATGTAAGGGTCACGTTCATGCTGATCTGATCCCACGAGGGTACAACGGGGCGAGTCCAGATGCCTCTAAATACGGGCTGCGTGTTACATTCCGACTTCCAACGGACTCGATCAACAATTACCGGAGTTACCCGGGGGGAATTGATGAGGCTTGAAGGCAAAGTCGCTATCGTCAGCGGGGGGGCATCAGGGATCGGAGAAGCCACTTCTCGGTTGTTTGCCGACGAAGGCGCTCGTGTCGTGATAGCCGACGTCAACGACGAACTTGGCGCGGCGATTGAGTCCGACATCACCAACGGCGGTGGCGAAGCTGTCTATCAGAGGCTGGATGTTACGGAAGAAGTTCGGTGGGAGGCCGTCGTAGCCGAGACGGTCGCGAGATTTGGCAAGCTGGATGTGGTGGTGAACAGCGCCGGGATATCGGCGCCGGGACGCCCGCCAGCCGAGGAACAGACGGCAAACGGCTGGGATGCCGTGATGGCGGTGAACGCCAAAGGAGTGTTCCTGGGCGTCAAGCACGCCATCCCGGAGATGCGAAAGTCCGGCGGCGGCTCGATCATCAACATCTCTTCGATTTATGGCAACGTGGGTAGTAAGGGCGGCACCGCATATCACGCGTCCAAAGGAGCGGTTCGCACCTTCTCCAAGGCCGCTGCGATTCAATACGCGGACGAGGGTATCCGGGTCAACTCGGTGCATCCCGGGTTCGTGGATACGCCGATGACGCTGGGCCTCCACTCGCAACCGGGAGTCCGTGATGAGCGGGTGGGCAAAACTCCGCTTGGCCGGATGGGAGTCCCGGAAGACATCGCCTACGGGATTCTTTACCTGGCGTCTGACGAATCCAGTTTCGTCACCGGAAGCGAGCTCGTGATTGACGGTGGCATGACCGCACAGTAAGTGGCCGGATTCGCCATCGAGGCAGACACGCGGATAACAGGATCACGCGAAAACGCCCCCGGGGAATCCGGGGGCGATTCTTTCAGCTCGCTAATTACGGCTCAGTTTTCGTTGTCCGCCGCTCGACCGCTCTTCAGTCTCCCGGTGTCTTCCAGGTAGGCGAGCACGGCGTTGACCCTGGCGTGGGCCATCGGCTGTTGCTGGAGCCGCATCTTTGAAAAGATGCTGCCTATGTGCCGTTCAACGGTCCTGGGCTGGATGAACAGCTCTTCTGCGATCGCTGCGTTGTTCAGGCCCCGGGCCATGCAGTCAAGGACCTCGCGCTCCCTCTCGGTCAGCTCTGCGAGGAAAGCGCTCTCGGGAGAATTGCCGGCGCCCGCCAGCTTGGCGACGATCGGCGGCGCGAGCACGGTCTTGCCTTCCGATACATCACGGATCGCCTGGATAAGGTCTGGAAGGGTGGTAAGGGACTGCT
>JASLLE010000121.1 GCA_030747175.1 Dehalococcoidia bacterium
GCGCAACCCCTCGTTCGCGATCCCAGATTGTTCCGGTTTCAACATCCGTGATCGTCCCGTCTTCCGAGACGGCAAAAGTGAGCACGTCCGGCGCGTCGTCGGGAAGGAGCGCCTTGATGCCGGGCGCGGGGATCCGCATATAGGCTTCGACGGACCGTGTGCCGGGGTCGACGAAGACGGCGATCGGCAATTCGCCGATGTTGTCGTTGACTACGAGTGCCTCTTCAACAGGCGGGTAGTGGTAAGCGACGGCGTTCTCACCGACCGACACACCGATCACGAATATATCTTTTGTCTGCTGGCCCGGATACCAGAGAGGGGTGTCAAAGCCTCGCTCATCGACCAGCGCAGTGGTATCCGGGTGGGTTTCGAGCCAGGTGGACCAGGGCACTATCTCGGCCGGCAACAGGGTCAGGGACTCCCCTTCGAGCTCTCCTCCGATGGCGGCGCCCCAGGGCTGGGACCAGATGCTCTCCGTTTCACGGTCCCACCAGGTCATGGCTCCCATGAACAATGCGCCCTGGTTCCCGAAGGTCAGTGTTTCCCCGTTCAGCCGCCGGTCATGCACGAGACCGGTAAAACAGAGCGGTCACCATGTGACAAGCAGCGGGACCCCGCCGAGCTCATCGTTGGCGATCTCCCTCGAACGCATCATGCCCACGCCATAGGCGCGTGATTCGCCGTTCAGTGCGACACCCATTACCAGTTCGTCAGGAGTGAAGTCCGCTTCTTCCGCGGAAACGATAAGCGGATCGTAGACGGGTACGATGCGGTCGCGATCAATCAGTTGCCGGAACCGCCGGAGATCGACGTCTCGCGGCCCGCCGGGTTTGATCTCTGCAAACGCGTCCGGGTCGAACTCCACCGACGCGGCGGGCGCCGCAAATCGTTGTTCTGCCTCGCCATGACCGGTCGGCGAGTCCGCGTGTTCGGCGCCACCGGGAAGCGGATCCCCGCCGGATGCGCTCCCGCAGGCCGTCGCGCAGATCGCCACGAAGGCCAGGATGCCGATCAGGCCGCGGGACACTCGCCGGCGTTGGGTGAGGGTGCGTCCACCGATATTGCCCATATCCCTCTTCGATGCCGCAATCCACCGACGGGTCCAGAAAGGAATCCGGAACGCGTGAATATGAGGGATTAGCTATGTACGGGCGCCCGGGTGGCAGCTAACCTTCTTACCGACCGACGGCTGCCCGCTTCGCACCCCGAGTTCAATGAGACGAGGATCCGGGACGAACACGTCTCACGGGCAGGCCACCGGCAATCCGGAGATCCCGGCAATCAGGGGCCGCCTCAATTGAACTGGAAGCGTTCGGGAACATACACGGCGATAGCCTTGATGGCGGTCGTCGCCGTGCTGACGACGGTCGTCGGCCCCGTTCTCGATCACCATTTCGCTGAACGCCAGGCATCCCACGGTCACGTCTTCCTCGATAACGTCCAGCCGGAGCACGTCCACTCCGTTGATGATGGACACGGCCATGCCGTCAGCGACGTTGTTGGTGTGGGAATTGTCGCCACCGGTGACAGCGATGCCACCGGCCTGACGGTGGACAATGTCGTTCCTATGCCAGCGATCAGGCCGGGGGATGGCGACAACGCTCTCCGGTTTATCGGCATGGTCGCGGACGATGACCCGCCTTCCGGACTCACCGGGCCGGCCCTTATGCGACCCCCGATCGCTTAGCTCCTTCCAAGCGATCCGCAGCTAATCCGCTGCGTTCAAGGCGTGCTGGCGCGCGCCCGTAAATTATGAAGGAGCCAGTTGTGGCATTTATCTCAAGATTCAAATTCCTTTTAGTGATTATTGTCGCCGTCGGATTGATGGCGGTCACGGCGGCGATGGCCGCGGCACACGAATCGCGTGACGCCGGAGACTTCAGCTACATAGTAGGTTGGGAGACCGAACCAGCGTACGAAGGCTTTCCGAATGCCGTGTCCGTACGCATCACCGGCCCGCTGGAAACCTCTGCGGGCGCGTTATTTGATGGCGGGACCCTTGAGCACGACGAGACATACTCGTTTACCTTCGGGCTGGAGCTTGCAGACTCAACGGTGCCGTATCACAACCACTTGAGCCCTGAACTCGGCGGAACGGTGATGGTCACCGAAGACGCCCCGGAGGGTGATGTCGAGATCGAGATCACCGCCGCCGGGTTCACACCTGCCAACGTGATGGTTCGCCCCGGTTCGGCGGTGGTCTGGACTAACGTCGACGACTCGGTACAGGCCGTCCACAGCGGTGAGGGCCAGATGGTGATGGACGGCGCCATGGACATGAGCGGCGATGCGATGACGATGGATGGAGATGCCATGACGATGGACGGGGATGCGGTCGCGACAGATGACCACGACCACGAAGCCGCAGCCGCTCCCACCGGGCCGATTGAAGGGCTCGATGGTGCGCTGCAGGTCGAGGTCACGCACGTCCCGACCGGTAGCACACAGACCATGACGCTGACTGCGGCATTCCGCGACCCGGGGCATTACGTCGGCCGGATGATCCCCACGGCGCCGGGCGGATACAAGTTCCGCCTCACCGGAGAAATCCAGGGAGCCGAGATCGACGAGACTTTCGATTCGGGACCGGGGACCTTTGACGACATTCAGACGCAGACATCCATCCAGTTCCCCGTAGAGGTGTCGGCCCCGAGAGAGATCGAGGGCGCGGTCCGAGGGGCGGCAGATGCCGTCGCGATCGCTGAACAAGCCGCGAACGCCGCAGCGGACGATGCTTCGTCGGCCCGCACCCTGGCTATTATCGCCATCGTGATCGGGCTCGGCGGCGTCGCGATCGGCGCCGGTGGAGTGGTCATAGGTCGAAGGAGCAGGTAAGGAGTGAACGGTGGAACACCGATCGAGAGCCCGCGTATGACACGGCGTCCTGACCCGAAACCTCGGTCAGAATGGACCGTTATCGTGGAAGTGAGTTACAGCAGATGAGCGATCTCTCGGTCGGTGTTCCAGCCATCCTCCTTCATGGCGCGGACGGTTCGGGCGGATACACGGACGAAATAATCACGTTCGGCCTGCTGGGTGGTCTTGTCGTGGGAATAACGCTGCTGGCGTTCCGGGGCGCCCGTAACAAGAAGAAAATGACCGGTCCTGGAAATCGGCGCCGCCGACGCCGTTGAACATGGGACGGTCGTCAAAGCACTGGATCTGGCCTATCGTCGGCCTCGCGGCCGCCGTATTCTTCCTGCTTGCGTGGCCGGGGGGCGACGCAGCCGCGCACGCCAATCTGAGCCGTGCCGAGCCGGCGCCCAATTCCGAGTTGCCTGAATCGCCGGAGCGTATTGTTCTCTGGTTCTCCGAGGGTATCGAGCCGGACCTGGCCGATATCCGGGTGCTCAACGCGCGCGGCGAGGGTGTCGATAACGATGACGTCTCTGCCCAGGGAGATCCCGTAGAGTCGGTATTCGTATCCCTGCCCACGCTGGAAAACGGCACATACACCGTGTCCTGGGCAAACGTCTCGACCGTGGACGGCCACCGGGTGAGGGGCTCTTTCCTTTTCTCCGTGGGCGAGCCGATCTCCGGAGAAGTCGATCTGCCCTCACAGCCGGCGATCTCCAACCCGCAGGAGCCTTACCTGCGGTGGCTCGTCCTGCTGGGTGGCCTTTCAGTCACCGGCGGCCTGTTGCTGGAGCTCGCCGTGTGGCGGCCCGCGCTACGCGGTATCGGCGGCGGGTTGCCGGCCGTCACTCTGTCCCGTCGTGTCGGGTGGCTCTACCTTGGCGGGATGGTCGTTCTGGGCTTATCGTCCGTCGGCCAGTTGCTGTCGCAGTCGGGTTCCACCTTCGAGGTTTCATGGATCGGTGCTATCGGCGATCCGTTGCGCGACACGTTGGAGACCGACTGGGGCCGCTCATGGCTGTGGAGGTCCGGGTTCTTTGTGATCCTGTCGGCAGCGTTGATGATCCGCTTTATGCGCCGGAGCGCCAAGGCAGACGGTAATGAAGGTGATGACCCCGGCGGTACGGATATCGTGGCCTGTACGGCGCTTGTGGCGTCTCTGCTTCTGCTGGCGCCGATCACGCTCGTCAGTCACGCAGGGACTACACCGGAGCTGGAGTTCCCGGCGCAGCTCTCGGACTATCTCCATCTTGTCGGCGCTGCGATGTGGGCCGGGGGACTATTTCACCTTGCTCTTGCGGTAATCCCGGCTCTGCGGGGGGTCGAAGCGGCCGACCGACGTGCCTTTCTCGCCAGCGCCGTTCCTCGATTCTCGGTGCTGGCGATCATCGGAGCGGCGGCGCTGGTCGCGTCCGGGGTGTTCAGCGCCTGGGCGCAGGTCACAACAATACCCTCGCTGGGCGTGCCCTACGGCGTCACTCTGATAGTCAAAACGGCGGTCATCGTACCGCTGCTCGTTCTGGCGGTCGTCAACCATCGCTGGATACGTCGACGGCTTGCCCGAAGTGACGACGCGGGCCGGTGGCTGACCCGCACGGTTGCCGGGGAGGCGGCGATAGCTGTCCTGGTCCTGCTGCTCGCCGGTTTCATGACGAGCATGGAACCGGCCCGCCAGGTCGCCGCCCGGGAAGGCAGGGGACTGCCGGACGGCTTCGCGGATGACACGATCTCGGAAAACGTGGTGATTGACATCGGCGTGGAGCCGGCCAAGACCGGGCGGAATCACGTCCGGGTTTCCCTGGCGGATCGCCGTGGCGCTCCTATCACCGATGCGACCGACGTGCGGGTCCGGCTCAGCTTTCTCGAGCAAGACCTGGGTGAACTGCCGGTGCCACTCGAAAACGCCGGGGAGGGCATCTGGGTCCTGGACGATGCCGTGATCGCCCTGGTGGGCGTGTGGCAGATCGAAGCGGATATCACGCGGCTGACCGGTTTCGACTCCCGTGCCGCGTTCCGGTTTGAGGTACTCGCCGGCGCAGGGTCCAACAGCGATGCCATCCGGCCCGATAGAGACCGTGGCCGGGTGTTGCTCGGCGCGGAGATTGCGCTGGTGGGAGTAGTGCTGCTGGCGGTGGGCGTTCCACTCGGCGGCTGGTACGAGCGGCGTGGCATATCGTTCATGGTTCCGGGAACGGCGGCGGGAGTGGTCGGAGCCGGCCTCATAGTGTGGGTCCAGTATTTCGCACCTGTCGACATCGCTCAACAGACGAATCCGTTCGTGCCTGACGAGAAGTCGATTGCGATCGGGCAAGCGGCGTACGCCTCCGTGTGCAGCGCATGTCATGGGGAGGGCGGAATCGGGGACGGCCCGGCCGCGGGTTCTCTATATCCCCCGCCGGCCAGTCTGCCGGTACACGTCCCGTTGCACACACAGGGCGAGCTGTTCGAGATCATTCGGGTCGGTGTGGTCGGGACGGCTATGGACCCGGTCTCCGAGGATTTGAGCGACGACGAAACCTGGCACCTGATCAACTACATCCGTACCCTCGAAGACCCCGACCTCCGATAAGGACCGGACAGCCCCTACGTCGTCGGGTAAATAGTGAGCACCATTCCCGAGACCTGGAGCCATCTGATCCTGTCAGGTCTCGGCCTGTCTCGCCGTAGGCCCAGGTATCCCGAACAGCGGTCACAGGCCCGGAGCGAACGTGACCCCGGGCGTGTCGAGTATCGCTACGGGTGGTTTACGCACAGGCGGGAGCAGTTCGGGTGGCTGGAGAACGAGCACCCGCCGGCTCATATAAAGCGAGAGGGCCACGCCGTAATGACGTGGCCCTCTCGGTACTGCCGTGGTCCAGGTCGGGAGGCTTGCGCCGTTGCCGTTAAACCGAGTTCCGGAGCCTGGGGTCAAACCTGTCCCTGAACCAGTCGCCGATGAAGTTCAACGACATCACCAGCAAGAAGATCATGACTCCCGGGAAGAACGAGATCCACCAGGCAGATGCCAGGTAGTCACGGCCTTCCGCAACCATAGCGCCCCATGTCGGGGTGGGCGGCGGGACTCCGGCGCCGAGGAAGCTGAGGATGGCCTCGGCGAGGATCAACTGACCCACGCGAAGAGTGGCGATCACGATCACCGTGTTGATGACGTTTGGAACGATGTGTTTCCACATGATCCAGATGTCTGAAGCGCCGGTCGCCCGGGCCGCAGCCACGTAATCACGCTCTTTCAGGCTCAGCACCTCTGCCCGTACGTTACGTACGAACGGCGGCCACGCCAGAAGAGCGAGCAGCACGAGCATCACCGGGATGCTTTGCCCGAACACGATCACGGCGACCAACGCCAGCAGGATGAACGGTATCGAGAAATACACGTCCAGCGCTCTCATCAATATCTCGTCTAACCATCCGCCGAAATACCCGGCCGCCAGTCCGTAGAAGGTACCGAACACCATTCCCACGGTGGCGGCGATCGTCAAGATGATGAGGGAGATCTGTGCTCCCTTCATGATCCGGGTCAGGATGTCGCGACCGAACTGGTCCGTACCCAGCCAGTATTTGGCACGGTCAGGCGGCGTTTCACCCTTTTTCTCGGCTCTTGCCACGATTTTTTCGTAGGCGTCCGCATCCTGGTCCGCGCCGATCGCTGCGTTTCTGTCCTTGAGCTGGGGAAGCTCGGGATTCATGCCCGTGATTCCGTCCCAGTACGGCGTGCCCGCCAGCAAAGCGAACACGATAAGGATGCCGAGCATCATGCCCGGGAGTACCGGCCATTCCTGGATGAAACTTACCCATCGCTGGGCACGATTTCTGCGTCGTGCACGACCGACCACAGCAAAAGCTTGAGCGTCGCCTCTTGATACTTCAGTTGCCATTATTCGCTGATCCCTCTAACCGATCCTGATTCGTGGGTCGACCACTGCGTATGTGAGGTCAGTGATCAGGTTGATAACCACGTACATCATGGCGAACACCAGCACTACGCCGGTCATCACCGGGAAGTCGTTCTCGTTCGTTGATGTGACAGCAAGCCTGCCCAATCCAGGCCACGTGAACACGGTCTCGACGACGACCGTTCCCGTAATGAAACCGACCAGTATGAGAGCCGACAGCGTAAGCGGTGGGATCAGGGCGTTCTTGAACGCATGCTTCCAAATGACCATCTGGGTACCCACGCCCTTGGCCCGGGCCAGCTTCACGAATTCAGAATCGAGAATCTCCAACATCGCCGATCGTGTCAGGCGGAGATAGCTCGCGGAAGCGGCCAGGCCCAGTGTTCCCGCAGGCATGATGAAGTTCTTCCAGCCGGAGAACCCATCTCCCCTCCCGCCGGCCGGCAGCCAGTCCAAACGAACGGCGAAAAGAAGAATGGCCATGATGCCAATCCAGAACGGTGGCGCCGCCTGACCAAGCAGTGCGAAGCCTCGCCCAAGGTAGTCCCAGAACGAGCCGCGTTTCACGGCCGATAACACGCCTAACGGAACGCCGATGAGCGTTGCCACCACCCAGGACACCAATCCAAGTTGGAGAGTAGCCGGGGATTTCTGGCGAATCAGTTTGGAGACATCTACACGCCCCAGCAAAGACTGGCCGAGGTCGCCTGAAACGACGTCGCCCAACCACTTGAAATACTGCACGATTAGCGGTTTATCGAGCCCGAGCTGTACTCCCAGGTCATCCCACGCCTGGTCGGAAAGACCATAGCCGCCCTCCTGCGCATACAGAAGGCGAGGGTCTCCGACGACCCGTGAAAGCGTGAACACTATGATCGTTGCGCCGATCAGCGTGAAGATGCTGAAAATCAGACGTCTT
>JASLLE010000122.1 GCA_030747175.1 Dehalococcoidia bacterium
CTCTGCTCCCAGAAAGACTTCCAGATCTGCGGGTCATTTGTTTACGCCTCAGCCACCTTTCTGAACCGCCTCTATGAGGCCCTGAATATACCCGTTGGCAAAGGCCCGACCGCGGTGGCCCCATGCCGTGTCCTGGTGCGTGTGCGGGACGTGGTCGTCGATGAAGAAACCGTCAAAGCCGACCTCGTTGTAAATGGTCATCGCCCGGTACATGTCCACGTATCCGGTGTTGATGAACTCCTCGCGGAATACTGGCACCTGGCCGGATACGTTCCGGAAGTGGACGTACAGGATTTTGTGATGCTCGCCGAAGTAGCGAATCATGTCGTAGATGCCTTCGCCCGCGGCGTCCTCCATCTCCGAGAACGTTCCCTGGCAGAACTCGATGGCGTTGGAGTCCGAAGGCACAATCTCGATCAGCCGTTTGTAGGCGTCGAAGCTGCGTAGTAGCTGCGGGATTCCACCCAGCTCCACAACCGGCGGGTCGCAAGGGTGGATGCCGAGCCGGATCCCCTCCTCTTCAGCGATCGGCGTGATGATCTTGATCCAGTACTCCAGGTTCTCCCACATCTCCTCTTCCGAGTACGCCCGATCATGCGTCAGCGGCATTTGTTTTGCGATCTCGTAGTCGAACGCGGTGGCGACCGCGCCGCCGCGAATCAGAGCGGGCGGTGTGCGCCAGACATGCGAAGGCATCCAGTTGTAGCCGAAGATCGGGATGCCGGCCCGGGCGATGTTTCGTACCGTGGCGATCATGTTCTCGATCTGCTCGTCGCGCTTTGGGCCGTTCAGCATGATGTGGTCGTAAAAGTTGGTCGGCACGTTCTCGAGCGCCGAAAGCGCCATTCCGTGCTGCTCGACCGACGAGCGCAGCTTCACAAGATCGTGCAGCTCCCAGCGACCCCCCATTCCGGGTAAATTCGGGGTGTTGAGCAGGATGTCCGTTGCGCCGTACTGCTGCGCAAACCGCAGGTACTCCGGGGTCGCCTCTCTGAATTGTCCGAATCCCGCTCGCATGTACCGGCCCTCATTGCCTGCTGGTGGAAGCGACACCATAAACGAATGCGCGTTCAGATTGGTCGTATAAGACGGACCTGAGGCCGGATAGCGATCCGCCCGGGTGGCTCGCTGCCCGCCCGCGGTTCAGATCCACCACAGCGGAATCGGTCTTCCTCCTCACCCCGGCGTTCTCGCGGTGGGATCAGGCGATCAACCTGCGAACGGAAAATCCCGTATCTTTCGCCATTCGCCGGACGACGCGGTGCCAACTCGTCCGACCAGTGTGACCGCATCCACGGAAAACGGCTCCAATTCACATTCCTGAGCGAGCTGGAAACCGGTTGCAACTTCCGATTCCGGAATTTCCTGGTAGAAGGTCATGTGCGCTCTGTACTGGGATGGGTCGGAATAAGCGTTGACGGCTATCGATAGAACGCTCTCGGCAAGCCTGTCATGGAGGGCTTGAAGACCCGGCGTGATTTCCACCGTGACCGCAACAGAAGTCCCATCATGCGACTTCAAGATTTCCCCTGCGGGAGCCAGCGTCAGTGGAACGGTGCCTGCCACGGCTTTCATCACATGATCACCCAGGATTGCCAGATCATCGATATCGCAAAAGGTGCCCAGTGCAGTTACGTGGGCGTCGATCATCGCCCGCCGGGGCCTAACGAGTGAGCGAATGTTGTGAACGTTGGACGCAACGGGATCTGAAACCAGCAAGACAAGCGTGTAAACGCTGTACCCGTGCTGGTCGTTCGGCTTGTCGCTCGCATCAATAACCCGCATGAAATACCTTCCTTGTTACCCGTTCGCTGCCAGCACCTGTCCCAGGCCGTCGAGCTGCTCTCGGGTCCCGAGCGCAACCACGATGTCACCGGGCTGCAGCACCTCGTCCGGCGATGGCGACACACGCATCTCACCGTTTTTATGTCGAAGTCCCAGGATGCTGGCGCCCATCGGATCTCGCACGGCCATGTCCCTGATGGAGAGTCCATCGGCGTGGCTTCGCGCCTCCACCGCAAAGTCCTCCAGCCACATCTCCATGCTGTCGTCATGCAACACCATATCCAGGAAATCCACGACCGTCGGCATGACGGACATGTGCGCGAGTCGACGGCCCGTCAGGTTATGCAGCGAGAGCACGCGATTGGCCCCCGCCGTGATCAACTTGGGTCGCGTCTCGTCGGTGTCCGACCGCGCCACGATGTGAACGTCTGGATTCAGCGCCCGGGCGGACAGGACCACCATCAAATTAGCGGATTCCGGGGCGACGCAAGCGATCAACCCGGTCGCGCGCTCTATCCCCGCTTCACGAAGCACATCGTCGTTTCCCGCATCGCCGCAAAGCACGGTGAATCTCCCGTCCTCGGCCACGCGTTCGGCCTCTGCGTTGTCCGCCTCCACGATCACTACCTCAAGTCCGTTCCGGATCAACTGGGAGGCTGCTTCCCGGCCCGTCCGGCCGTAACCGGCGACGATGTGGTGTCCCGCCAGGGAATGAAGTTTATGATTCATACGCCTCGATGCGAGAGCACCCCTCAATTCGCCGGAGATTATGTACTGGCCGAGTGTCGTGGCCGCAAATGCGATGGCGCCCACGCCGACCAGGATCACGAACATGGTGAATACACGGCCCTCATCGCTGAGCGGCCGCACCTCTTCAAACCCGACCGTTGATACCGTCACCACTGCCATATACGCAGCGTCGAGCCAGCCAAAGTCTTCGATGATGACGTAGCCGACGGTCGCGCCGGTCAGCGTCGCTATGAATAGCAACGCCAGCAACCCCATCCGCCGCACCACGCTTCGCAGCCTCAAGGACGGAGTGAGGAGAACGGCCGCGCCCCGCCGCGACGCATGTCGGGACATCGGCTCTGGTGTGTTGTGCGCCTGTGGCGATTGCATATTTAACTCGGTGGGCGCTGAATCCGCCCGGGCAATATCATGCACACCCCAGAGCACACGGCAACAGCCCGCCCGATAAGCTGGGGCAAACCGCAGGGGCGGATCGGTATCGGCCCGCGCCCGGCCTGATCCTTCCGCGGAAGGATCAGGAAGCGGACGATAATCCCGGGAAACGGGCGAAAGAGTCGATATCAGTCGACCCCTGCGACGCATATTCGAGAAAGTTGCAGGCGGGTAGCGAGGTCCAGGCAATCAGAAACAGGAACTCACATACATGAATCAGAGCGGTGGGGACAATCGCCCCCTGATCGGCATGATCGGCGGGAGCGGCCTGTACAACATGGAGGGTCTGACCGACACCCAGTGGATTCGGGTCGAATCCCCATTTGGCGAGCCATCCGACGAGTTGTTGTTTGGCGAGATCGACGGTAATCGCATCGTGTTCCTCCCGAGGCACGGCCGCGGTCACAAACTTCCGCCGAGCCAGATCAATTACCGCGCCAACATCGATGCGCTAAAACGCGCGGGTGTGACCGACATCCTGTCGTTCAGCGCCGTCGGCTCGCTCCGGGAGGACCTGCCCCCGGGAGCATTCATGATCGTTGACCAGTTCATTGACCGGACGTTCGCCCGTAAGAAAAGTTTCTTTGGCGAGGGCCTCGCAGCGCACGTGGCCGTCGCCCACCCGACATGCCCGCGCCTGGGCGACGCGCTGGAATCGGCGGCGGGCGATACCGTGGCTGTCAGGCGCGGCGGGACTTATATCGCGATAGAGGGACCGCAGTTCTCCACCCTGGCCGAGTCTAATCTGTACAGGCAGTGGGGATGTGATGTGATCGGTATGACCAACATGCCAGAGGCGAAGCTGGCTCGGGAAGCCGAGATCTGCTACTCAACCATGGCGATGGTGACCGATTACGACACCTGGCATCCGGACCATGACTCGGTGACGGTGGAGATGGTCATCAAGGTGCTCTCCGCAAACGCGCAGAACGCCGCCGCACTAGCCCGGCGAGCCGTGCCGGGACTTCAAGATCGCCCGGACGCCTGTCCCAATGGATGCGACAGCGCCCTGGACACGGCGATAATCACAGCGCCGAGCGCACGAGATCCGAAGATGGTCGCGAGGCTGGGAGCGGTAGCAGGACGGGTTCTGAGGGCGGACTAGGCCGCACGGGCGGGGATTGCTCCGCCCGTCGGACGACGGCGTTCAATCGTCGTCGTCCTCTTCATCTTCATCCTCTTCCTCATCTTCGTCGTGATCTTCATCCTCTTCATCTCCGTGACCGTCCCCATCTTCACCGCCCTCCTGCGGATATCCGGACGCCGGCAACGTCGCCTCCAGTCCGTGGGCAAGTTCATCCAGCTCTGAATCTGAAAACTCGCGACCGGTTCCGGGGAGCGAGTAATACCAGGGCGGCATGCTCCCGTCCCGGATGGTCTCAACCGCCTCGTCTGCCTCATCCTGCTCCAGATCCCATTCAGAAAAGTTGAGCTCCCTGCGACCTTCGTCGACGTGAGATTGCACGTACCACGACAGGGGAGCGACGTTCGAATACCACGGCCATTCAACCTCACTGCTGTGACAATCAAAGCAGGCGCGGACCGCCAGTTCCCGTGTTCGCTGTGAATCCCATGTGGGTTCCAACCGGACCGGCGGATTGTCATGATCCCGACCGTAAGGAACCAGCTGAATCAACAGCAGGAGAACGAGCGCGACGGCGAACAGCGCTCCGAGGATTCTTAACTTATTTCGCCAGATCCCTGCGAACAACCTTCGCACGTGACCGACTCCAAGAATCACCCGTCAACGATCATTCGACGCCACCACGCGCCGGTGAGTCGTGAGAGCAGCGTGAGAACTCCGGGCGCGTGAGTGTCATCCCCGTGAAAGATTCTCCGGGAGCGCTATGCTCCCCTCAGGACCGGCCAGCCGGCGGGATGATCAAAACCGGGTGACGAGCCGTTCGCACCACGCGGTCGGTAACGGATCCAAGCTGCCAGTCGGCGCGGTTGGACCAGCCCCGGGTGGACAAAATAAGCAGGGGCTCTTCCGCTTCGTCCGCAACCTGCAACAACTGTTCCTGCGCAGAAAGAGGCCCGACCACCGTCCGAGCCGAAAGCCCGTCTGCGGCAAGCTGGTCCGCAACTCGTTTCACGTAAAGCTCGGCGTGGTGTGACACGGAATCGAAGTAGGTAGCCGCTCCCCCCAACGGGTCCACCGGCGGGGTGGCGCGCACGAGGATGATCTCAAGGTCGAGTTTGCGAGCAACCTGGCGCACCGCCCCGAGGGACGTGGCCGCCGTCTCGGAACCATCGAGGCCGACGATTATCGTCTTGGCGGTACCCTTCGGCGAAACCGCTCCGCCGTCCTCATCCGGCGGAATGACCAGGACAG
The DNA here is from genome assembly GCA_030747175.1 of Dehalococcoidia bacterium. Taxonomy (GTDB): domain Bacteria; phylum Chloroflexota; class Dehalococcoidia; order Lucifugimonadales; family Lucifugimonadaceae. Next base: position 5,303 of record JASLLE010000122.1, read on the forward strand.
GCGCCGGGCTTGAACGAATCACCCTGTCGGTCGTGATGCCCAGCAGGTTCGGTCCCACTGCAGAACGGCCACGCGTCGCCAGGGCGATAAGCCCGCATTGCCGTCCCTCAGCGCAGGCAAGGATCTCCGCCGTTGCCTGTCCCTCCTGGATGTCTACATCGACCGAAATTTCGTTGTCTTCGAGGCCACGTTTAATGCCTTCAAGGTACTGGGTTACTACGCCCGCATCCGCACCGCCGGATATGTCATTCGGAAGGTCGGCCGGCGGCGACGGTATGACGCCAAGAAGGTTGATATCGGCCCCGAGCATCGAAGCCAGTCGCTCAACGTACGGCACGATAGAAGCCGCTGCTTCGGAACCGTCAAGAGGAAGGAGGATTCGATCCAGGTTTGCGTGGGAGTTGGTCATTAATCACTCCGGGGTCGAATCTGGGCGTCTCCGGGACGTGATCCCCGGACACTCCTAGGTTAACGCGGATGGACATCGAAAAACATGAGTGCGCCGTGGTCATGACTCTAAAACGGCCCCCGTCCGGAGGAACAGGTTCTTGCCCAACCAGAGCGACAGATAGACGAGCCCGACGAGCACCGGCACCTCGATCAGGGGGCCGACGACCGTGGCGAATGCCTCGCCGGAAGAAACCCCGAACACCCCGATCGCCACCGCTATCGCCAGCTCAAAGTTATTCCCGGCCGCGGTGAATGAGACTGCCGTTGTGTCCTCATACGAAAACCCGAGCCGCCTGGTGACGATGAACGCGACGCTGAACATCAATGCGAAGTAGGCGGCGAGAGGAACGGCGATCCGCCCAACATCGACCGGCGAATCGACGATGCGATCACCCTGGTTTATGAACATCACGACGATGGTGTACAGAAGACCCACCAGTGCGATCGGTCCCAGCCGCGGGGCCAGGGTCCCGTCGTACCAGACTGCCCCGCGGCGGCGTACAAGAAAGTAACGCGTCAGCGCACCGGCCAGTAATGGCAATCCCAGGAACAGCAGCACGTTCCGGGCTATCAGCCACATAGAAATGTCCACGGCGGTCTCCTCAGCGCCCAGCCAGCCCGGAACGACGGTGAGGAACATGTAGCCAAGCACCGAATAGAAGAAGATCTGGAAGATGGAGTTGAGGGCGACCAGTAACGCCGCCAGGTCTTCACTGCCGTGCGCCAGCATGTTCCACACAAGTACCATCGCTATGCAGCGGGCGAGGCCCACAAGGATCAGGCCGTTCCTGTATTCCGGATGGTCCGGAAGTAATGTCCACGCAAGGACGAACATCAGGACGGGGCCGACGACCCAGTTGAGAACCAGCGACGTGCCGAGCAATTTTGGACGCGCCGCAAATCCGCCCATCGAGCCGTAACGAACCTTCGCAAGGATCGGGTACATCATCCAGATCAGCCCGATCCCGACCGGGAGCGATACGTCCGCCAGGCGCAAGCGTTCCAGGTCCGTCTTCAACCCCGGCTCCGCCTTCCCGACAGCGACGCCGACCGCCATAGCGATGACGATCCATAACGGAAGCAACCGGTCAAGAAGCCCCAGGCCTCTTATCGGTGATACTGGGGCGTGAGGCGTGTCCTCGAACGTGTTACTCGTCAAAATCCTGCCTGACTTTGATCAATTGTCGTCGGGTGCGTCGGAATCGACCGGCGGCCGCCATGAATTGTCATCCGGAACGTGAAAACGTCTGCCTGAATTCAAGCATCTCATCCCGGACCTGGGACTGTCTGAATGAACTCAAAATGTCATCCGGAACTTGATCCAGGATCCGTTCGTATCCCGAACCCGCCACTCTCCACCCTCGGACCGCCATCCAGAGACGTTCTCGGCCATATGGCAGGGTTCCAACGGCATGGTCCGATCCTGAATCGAGTTCAGGATGGCGGTGAAAGCACGATGCTGCTTTGGCCATCCAGTTGATAGCTTTATGGCCTGATTTTGAACGGTCCTGGGCTCCTGCCCCTTTCAAGCGACCCGGCGCCGGTGGTTGGAGAGGTAGTCGACCAGCAGATAGTCGCCCAGTCGGTCGGGATCGGTGAAAAACGCCCGTCCGCGGTTGACCTTCGTCACGTAGTCGATAAACGTCGTGAGATACCTGGTCTGCTCCAGCATGAAGGTATTGATCGTGATGTCCGCCCGGGTGCAGTTGCGGACTTCCTTCAGCGTCTCGGACACGGTTCTCCGGCTTGGCGGGTAATCGAAATAGGAAATCCCGCCCTCCAGGTGCGCCGTCGGTTCGCCGTCCGTGACCATGATGATCTGGCGT
>JASLLE010000123.1 GCA_030747175.1 Dehalococcoidia bacterium
GGACTGCTACTCGTATTCAACGCCGATCCTGAGATACCGATCCAGGACTTACCTGCGCGGTGCGTAACCGGGGCGTCGTCCGCGTTCCCAGACGTGCTCCCGTGCGACCTCCTCGTTCAAGTCGCCTCCCCAGCCGGGCCGGTTCGGGATGATCACCTCGCCGTTCTCGATCTCAAGCGGTTCCGTAAGCAGATCGTCCTTCCACGGCACGTCGTCGATGTCGATCTCGGAGATGCGGATGTTGCCGACCGAAGCGCAGAGTGCCATTGAGTGAAGGGTGGACAGGTGGCTGTAATAGTTGTGAGGCGCAACGTTAATGTCGAACGTCTCCGCCATGTCAGCGACCTTCTTCGACTGCGTAAATCCGTTCCACGGCAGGTCCACCATGCACACGTCCATCGAGCGGGCCTCGAAATACCGCCGGTATTCACGCGACGTGATCAGATTCTCGCCCGAGCAGATCGGCACGCTCGTGGAGTCGCGAATCTCACGCAACCCTTCCGGCTCGTAGATGTCGATCTCGACCCACATCATCCTGAACTCTTCAAGAGCCTTGACGATGCGCTTGCAAGCCTCAACCCGGAAGTTGAAGTTCAGGTCCAGGGCGATGTCCACGTACGGCCCGACAGCGTCTCGAAGTGTTCCAATCTGGGTCCTGATACCGTCCAGGAACGCGTTTGTTACGTTGCCGTCGGTCGTTCCGCCCCCACCTCCAAAGCCACCCAGTCTCTCCCATGTCTTGGGCTCATCGTGCGGGATTAGAGGGTTCGTTTTCAGGGCCGTAAATCCTCGTTCAACAACCTCTTTGCCGAGCGCCGTTACGTCGCCCCAGGTGTTGAGCGGCGGCACTCCGATCAACTCGGCGTTCCCCATCCGGGAACTTCCGCAGTGCGACCAGTAGACGCGCTGGCGCTCACGCGTCGGTCCGCCCGCCAGTTCGTACACGGGTACACCCAGCGCCTTGCCCTTAATGTCCCAGAGAGCCATGTCGATCCCGGCGATCGCTTTGCCGGCGATGCCGCCCGGGCTCTGACGGCCCATCCGGTACATGTCCCAGTAACGAGCCTCCACGGGCCGCGGGTCTTCGCCGAGGAGGATCGCCTCGAACTCTTTTGCCGTCTCCACGACGCCATACGGGTTCCGGCCGTCCGAACATTCGCCATAGCCGGTAATCCCCTCGTCTGTGCGTACGGCGATGTACTGCCAGGGGCGCCAACCGGCGTCTACGACGAAGGTGTCAATTCCAGTGATCTTCATTCCGGTGCCTCTCCAGTTGAAAGGGATGTCTCGAATGCGGTCTCAGCATGACCAGGCGCGGTGCCAGCGGGCGGAGGGTACACCCCTTCCCACGAGCGTGGAAGACTACTCCGTAGACCACGTGACCAGCCAGCCTCTTTGTGGCTCGGCCCATTTGAACCTGACGCCCTCACCATTCGGCCGGTTGGGAACGAGACAGGTCGGTAGAAGCTCGGCCAGTCGCTTGGCGTTAGGCGAGCCGGGGTTCAGGAAAAGGCGTTGCGTAGAACGTGCCAGCGCAGCTTCAGCGCTCCGGAACACCCCGTGCGGCCTGTCCTCCAGCCGATGCAGGTCGTATTCGATATCGAGCGATTTCAGTAACCGGCGGAACTCCGGCATGGCCGGGAGAGCGATCCGTTTTTCGCCAAAGAGACGTTCAAAAAGCTCGTGGAAGTTGCCCTGCGGTGGACGTTCCCGGAGCATGACCGTGACCCGTTTTCGGGCGTGATCGTGCACTTTTTCCATGAAACTCAGGATCGGCCTGGCGGCGTACATGACATGCGAGCACACAACGTGGTCGCCCACTGGAATATCGGCGTCCTGCCACGTCGCAGGCACGACCTCCACGTTGCCCACCCCGAGGTGGTTAATGGCTGAATCCATCCGTGCCCGCATCGCAGGAGATGGTTCGACGGCGATCACCCGGGAGCAGCGGCGCGCCAGCGGGATCGCGAGTCGACCGCCACCGGCGCCGACATCAATTACGGTGTCGCTTTTGTCCAGATAGGTCTCTACCACCGGTACCGCCGGGTCCAGGTCAGCCTCGTCCCGGTCAGGCGGGGCGAAATTCCCCGCCATGACGGCCCACGGATCCTCGTCCGGCGGCGGATCACGGAACCGCTCCGTCTGCTCATGCTCTCGAAGTACGAGATCGTCCCAATCACGAGCGCTCTCGATCCCGGCGGCTTTTATCTGCATAGACTTCTTTCACCCGGTTTCGTCGCTAATCTGGCCGGGCTGAATTCATGGCGCACAAACTGGATACGGCCCCCGGCGTATCTCAAGATATACACACATGCCCTTCATTTCTTCCCACGGCGTTTCCATCCATTACGAGCTCGAAGGGGATTCTTCCTCTCCCCCACTGTTGCTTCACCACGGCTGGACGTCCGACATCGAGTCCTGGCGTGACTTCGGGTACGTCGCAGCGTTTCAAGATCGATTTCGTCTGATCCTGATCGATGCACGCGCGCACGGCTTAAGCGACGCGCCCGAAGACGCGAACGCTTACGCTTCTGAGCTGTTCGTGGCAGATGTCGCCGCCGTCCTCGACGCGGTAAATCCCGGGCCGGTAATTTTCTGGGGCTACTCGATGGGCGCGGCGATCGGGTTTCAGCTTGCGATCCACTCGCCGGACCGGATGAGCCGCTTCGTTGCGGGCGGAATGCACCCTTACGGTAATTCGCCCACTGGCGAGCCGCGGCCAACAAATGCAACCGCCGAACTTCGGGAACGAGGCATGGCTGGGTTTGTCGAGGCGAGGGAGCTGGACCTCGGTGGAAGGCTCGTTCCGAAGCTGAGGACCCGTCTCCTTGCGGCGAGCGCGAACGGCCTGGCTAACGCGGGTGAGGCGTGGGCCGGTTGGAAGGGCGTTGGCGAACGCGTCGGAGATATCGCGATCCCGACATTGCTTTACGCAGGAACAGGTGATTCCGGGTTTCACGAGGGCGCGAGCCGGGCCGCCGACGAAATGCCGGACGCACGATTCGTATCGATACCGGGAATATCGCACGACGCGGGATTCGCATCCTCCAGGACAGTACTGGCCGCTATCGGCGATTTCCTGGCCTGAAGAGCGGGACTGATAACTGAACTCAGGCGCAGGCGAGGCCGCTACACTTGCCCCGGTTGCATGGAGGCACATGGAGATCAACAGATACGCCCCGATCGTGCTGGAGCACGAGATAGCAGTCTTCGCACCGCCCAGGCAGGTGTGGGAGCGACTCGCGCAGGTCGAGTTCTGGTCCAGGTGGCACCCGGATATCGGGAGCGCGGAGTGGACGGACGACGAGCCGATGGACCGGCGTGGTTTCAGGTTTGGCGTGAAGATGTTCCGGTTCAATGCCCGGCTACGTATTTACGACGAGCCCCTGGTTATCGGCTGGGAGGCCCGGCACATGTTCTCCAGCCACCGCCAGGTGTTCCGGCTTGATGGCGACTACCGCCAGACCGTTCTGTCGAGCGAGGCGTCCTACGAAGGTCCGGCGATGAAGATGATGCCGGAACGACTACGCGATCCACTGGCCCGGTTCGGGCAGACCTGGCTCGCCGCCATAAAGACCAACATCGAATCGGCGCGTGAAAACGGAGTGCGCCTCCCCGGCGCCCGGCGGCCGGGACGATATCGATAAACGGGGTTCCAATCCCGGGACGCCGAAGCCAGTTACCGAAAGGACATCCATGCTGCTCGGAGTGGCCGGACTCACGCCCGGAGATTGGACCACGGTCAACGAAGATGTCACGCGCTCGGTGCGGGAACACGGCTTTCGGGCGTTGCAGTTGCGGGTCTCCGATCCGCTTGACCCCGATCCGGCGATTGTCTCCAGGGTCAAAGATGCCTTCAATTCCGCTGGCCTTGTCCTCGGCCAGACCGTTGGCGATTACGGGGGCGGCCTGGTCAGTGACGACGATGGGGTTCGGCGCGACGCGGTCGAGGCTTTGAAACGGATGGCGGCCTTCACCCGGATTATCGGGGGATCGAACACCTACCTCAGGCCGGGATCGATGAACCCAGGCGGAGGTTGGTTGCCACACCCGGAGAACCGGTCTGATCGCGTATTTGATCGATTGATCCAGTCAGCGCGTGAAGCGGCGAGGGCCGCGGCAGACGAAGGCGTCATGCTCGCCGTGGAAGGCGGCGTGGTTTGCCCCCTGTTCTCGGCGGCGCGAACCCGTGAGTTTTTCGACGCCGTTGATTCGCCGGCGATGGGCTACAACATGGATCCGGTCAACTACATCGCTAACCTGGAGATGGCTTACGACTCGATCTCCCTGCTGAACGACCTGTTCGATCGGCTGGGGCATGTGACGATCGCCGCGCACGCCAAGGATTTCACGCTGGTGGAGGGCCTTCTGCCCCACTTCGAGGAAGCGATTATCGGCGAAGGACTACTCGATCAAGAGACCTTCTTAAGACGGATGCACGCCGCAAAACCGGACGCACATGTCTTCATAGAACATCTCCCGGACGAGGCGGTCCCGGCGGCGCGAGATGGCCTGAATGCGGCCGCGGCAAGGGCCGGGATTAAATGGGACGAACCACCCACCTGAAACTGAGACGACGGGTGAGCCAGCTGATCGTCCTCTCGAGCGCTCTGGCCCCTCTCCCGGCGGGAGAGGTCTGGGTGAGGGAGAACCCCCTTCAATCAACGACGCCGCACGAGCGGCTGACTATCCGCCCCTGGCCGGGCAGAACCCCGGCCATCCGAACCGACAAAAGGACTCCCTCATGAACCTCAACGGAAAACGGATCGTCCTGACCGGCGCCGCCAGCGGCATCGGCAAGGCAACGGCACGTCGCGTGGCGAGCGAGGGCGCTCGCGACGCGATGCTGGACGTGATGGACGCCCCCGGCGAGGAGCTCGCCGCCGAAATCGGTGACCACGCACGGTACTGGCACGCCGATGTAGCCCATGAGGCCGCTGTGGAAACGGTGATCGCTGAGACGGCGGGCTGGCTCGGCGGGATCGATGTCTTGCTGCACATCGCGGGCGTGCTGGACGGCGCTGATGTCGATCTACAGGCGTTTTCCGAGGACACCTGGGACCGGGTAATCGACATCAACCTCAAGGGATCATTCCTGGTCGCCAAACATGTGTCAGCGGTGATGCGACCCGTCGGACGGGGCGTAATGGTGCTCACAGCATCAGGCGCCGGGGTCAAAGGCGGCAGCTCGTCGTTCGCATACGGCTCCAGCAAGGGCGGGGTCCACGGGCTCGCGATGGTGCTGGAGGGTCGGCTTGCGCCGCTCGGGATCCGCGTGAACGACGTTGCCCCTGGCAATATCGATACGCCCCTCAAGGTGGCCCAGGTTCGGGAAACCTACGAGAAGACCGGCGACTCCGATTCCTTCAAGCAGACGATGGCGTCGCTGGCAGACCCTTCCGGAGTGGCGGCGGTGATGGCTTTCCTGGCAAGCGACGACGCCGACTACGTTCGCGGAACGATTTTTACACGTTAACGGTTACACGGTACCGCTATCCGGGAACGTCTCCATAAGACCGCCTCACGAAATCCGTGTCGGCGGGCCGGGCCGAATTTCGTCTCGGTTCAAGAACTCGATTTTTCAGTAAGACGTAATTCGTCGCGTAACGGGTTTCATGTAACGTTTTCTTTATTTCACGATCTCCCAGCAGTAGTTATACTACCTTCATCGTCCGGACATCTCCGTATACGGGTGGCGGAGTATCAGCCACAGCTCGCTGACGAAGTGAGCCCGGCAGGGCGCCAGGAAGCCCGGGGAAAGGCGGTCCAGCAATGCCACTCATTCATGTGCGCAATTGCAGATGGCAGGTTGACCTCGAAAGCCCCGCGCGGCAACGGTGGTCACCGCCGATGATCACCAGTACGAGCGGGGCTCCTGGATCCCATCGCACGACCCGAGATAGTTAAGCCGAATCGGGCTCGAACGGCCCGAGGGCCATCCGGCGTTCACGCCGGTATTGAGGGCTAACGATGGTGTGCGGCCGGGAATGGATTTGCGGCCGTCCGGGACCCTGGGAGGAAATGCCCGGGTCCCGAAGGTGATGGAAAATGTCACAGCAAAGAGTCAGCGCCAGTACGTCGCTGGCTTTTTGTATTCACGGGCAAAACCACAATGCCGGGCACAGGGCCGTCAACCAGGTTTGCGCATGCGGGCAAGGATGTGCCGGCCGCCGCTTGCGGAGTACCGCCGATTCCCGGAGTTCATCACCTCTACAAGTTGACGCGCGTCTATCAGTTCGGCATCCGCGAGAAGACTGGCCTCTATCTCTTTGGCCCTCAGGAAGCCAAGGGCCAGGTCGGTGACATCGTGAGCCAGTTCAAGCTCCATGCCGTACTGAGCCGCGATCGACTCTCCGGTCACTTCACTCGATCCAAAATAATCGGTCAGCAGGAACAACCCGCCCGGTTTCAGCACACGCGATATCTCCGGCGGGTGATAAAAACCCTCGGTGGAAAGCACTGCGTCGAACTGATCGTCATCGAAGCTGAGCGCCGTGTCCCGGTCCGGGACGAAACGGCACAGATCTGAAATCCCCTCTATCTCAGCCAGTTCCTCCGCTGTCTCGAGCGCCGCCTCATCGATGTCGTATCCCCAGACCGTGCAACCGTAAAGGGAGGCGAGCCATCGGGCGTTGCCGCCGATGCCACAGGCGGCGTCGAGCACCGTCATCTCCGGCGCCATCTCGACTCCCTGGAGAAGAATCCGAACCAGGGTCTGGTTGGCTCCAACGTGTTGGAACTCGCCGTACGGTTCTGCGTCCGGGCGCGATCGCTCCTCGAACCATTGTTGAAGCCGTTGTGTCTTGTTAGCCATGGCGCCCACTTTACCGGCTACGGGGATTGCGGGCAGCATTGGTCCCACTCACACGTTTGGATACCAAGCGCCTTCGCAATCGATCGCCTCATCCTCTCCGGGCCACGCCGGGATCGTCGCGATCACGATTTCAAGTGGAGTGTGGCCGTCATTGGTGAACTGGAATCGAGTCCCTGCGGAAATACTCGCCCCGGTGCCGGGAACCAGGTCGACCGTCTCCTCGACCCCGTTTCGCGAGCGCCAGAGTCTGCCCTCGCCGGAGATACAGAGCCAGGTTTCAGCGACCGTCGCGTGGTGGACAGCCCTCGTGGTGCCGCCCGGTTTCAGCGTGCAATGCACCATGCTCGCCGAGGTCATAGCCACACTCACCAGCCGGATTTCCGATCCATCCGGCGCAATGATGTCCGGCTCCTCGGAAATCTGCCGTGACTCAAACGTAGTCATCGGTTCCCTCCCTCTTCTTCTGGTCCTCGTTAGGACTCAGGCCGTGCTTCCTGCGCTACCGTGCGCCGCTCCCATCCGGGCTGGAATAGCCTCAAGAAGTTGGAAGGACTGTACGGGTGATCCTTCGCAGCCTCTTCGTCGAGTTCGATACCGAAGCCCGGAGCATCCGG
>JASLLE010000124.1 GCA_030747175.1 Dehalococcoidia bacterium
AGCTTATCCGGCACCCCCCGATCCCTGATCACCGAAGGCCCCAGCAAATCCACGCCGAAATCAGGATCAGGCCGCCATGCGAACCCGGAGTTGTCGAGCCCACCCATGAATCCGTGGCACAGAAGGCAGAACAAGAGGACGTCGTTTTTCCCTACCGATTCCTGCATCAATCCTACCTCGACCAAAGGGAGCGGAGGCTGGTCCGGTCGGGGTGCAACCACCCCAAATAATCCGAGTTCAAACCAGATCGGAATCTCATCGTCTTCGGGAAGGATGTAGACGACCCCACCGATCACCTTGTACACGGTCCGGATTCCACAGCCCGCCCGTGCCGCGATCTCTGCCATCGGCCGTCCCGCCAAAAACGCCAGCAAGACGCGTCGCAAGTAACTCAATGACGAAAACACGGGCAGCGGAGGGCGTCGTCTTCCGCTCGCCTTGAACGGCTCTTCTCCGAACCACGGGAGATCGTCAGCGACCTCGATTATGTAATGCTCAAACTGACGGAGCCCAGCCGTAAGGGGTGCTGGCGGGGACTCAACGCTCGGCATGGCCCTCCGCGTCCTTTGTGCAGGTTTTTCCGGTGGTCTTACAGCTCTCCGCGATCGTTTGATGGTCGGGGGTTGTCGTTTTTTCACTGGTTTCCGTCTCATAAATGATCTCCAGACGTGTTCAATTCGTACGTGTTTCGTACTCGGGACCTGTCGAAACTTCCCTGCACGGCACGTGCACGAACCCTGCGCGAGTCGCGCACGAGCCCCGCGCATGTCCTGCGCCGGATTTGAGTGGGGTGTATCGCGATCCGGCAAATCGGAAACGAGGAGGTGCGCGGACCTGCCGCCCGGAGACGCGGTGGATTGAGGTTCGTACACCTAGGGACGAACCGCGCCGACACCAGCACATGTGGCACGGCATCAAGGCGGGTTCTTCCGGGAGTCCGAGGGTGGTTTCCTGCGGGCGTCCGCCGACTTCTTGGCGAGGCGCGTGAAATGAAGTCGCCGCGCAAGTTTCAGTTTCTTGTCAAGTTGGGCGGGCGTCAGGACACCCTCGGGGTCGATCTCGCGTCGGAACTTCTCGTCCAGCCCGTGCCGCGCCCGCGCAGCGATCTCATCCGAGTCGCCGTAAAGGTGAAGCGAAATGCCACCAATTCTGGCGGCGAGCCGACGTTGTTCCGGGGTTGCCAGGGAGTCTTCTCCCAGCGCCGCGGACACAAAAATCCGAGACGCGCTTAATCACGCGCCCCGGATTTACCTGCTACCCGGAACATCCACCGGGGGCTCCCCGCTTTGTGCTTCGAAAGAGCCGTCGACACGGAAGAATTCGACTTCCGCACCTACGTTGTTTCGCGGTACCCGGTCCACCTCGTGAGGTGTAAGTGGGTTTTACCCCGTTCACCTCTCGGAGTCAACGTATGGGATCGTACGATTCTTGCTAGATCCGGTTCCCAAGGCCGTACCTCTTCGTGGCGGCGGCGGCGCGTTCTCCTGCCGCAGACCGGGCGTAACGGTCGATCATGGTCCGGCTTCTCCAACCGGCGAGCTGCATAAGATCGGACTCGTTACCGCCATCAGAAAGCCAGTGGTGGGCAAATGTGTGGCGGAGTTGGTGGACATTTACCCTGCCGAGTCCAGCTAACCGAGCGCGGCGGCGGATCATCTGGAGCACGCCGGTGGGAGACAGCCGGCCTTTACGCGCCAGCCACAGCCAGGGCATGTAGGCGTGGTTGTGCACCTCTCGGAGCCGGAGGTAGCGATCGATCGCCTGTGCCGTCCTTGTATCGAAGGGCACGATACGCTCCCTGTTCCCCTTACCGATCACCCTTACCGACGGCGGATCGAGAGAGATATCGTTCTCCTCGGGAACTTCGGGCTTGTAGCGAAGGTTGATTAATTCACCCCGGCGTGCCCCCGTGGAGACGAAGAGACGGATAAGTGCGAGATCTCGGCGCTCCTCAAAGCTGCTCCCGACGCAACTGTTGAGGAGTGACTTAATGTCGTCTTCCGAAAGAACGGGTACGAGGACCTCGGGCAGACGAGGCGGCCGCATGTTCCGCATCGGGCTCTCCTGGATCTCCCCTTCTTGCTTGAGGAACTTGAAGAAGGCCTGTAATCCTCGATACCGCGTGTGCACCGTGCTTGGCTTGAACTGCTCATGCAGGCCGGACAGGTACCCGTTGATCTCGTCCCGGGTGATGTCGCCGACCTGGGATGAGCCCCCTTCCCCCTCCAGATACGCGATCAGTTGACGGACGGCCAGGCTGTATAATCCGACCGTCCCGGGGCTCTTGTTTTCAGCGCGCAGGGCTAGATCGAACGAGACGAGTGCACGGCGGATGTCGAGGGGTCGGAGCGTTGTCATGCCGGTACCTCTGGCTTGTGTTAATAACAGGTTTATGCTGTATAAGTTTTGTGCTGTAGGTGCGCTAGGCGGATAACCATTGTACAGGATTGCGCTGTAAACAAAGTTAAATCGCTGCGGGGGTAGCTCAGTTGGTAGAGCACGACCTTCCCAAGGTTGAGGCCGCGAGTTCGAGTCTCGTCCCCCGCTCCATGCGCCTGCCGCCGCGACCGGCTATCTGACCGGTCGCCGTAAGGCCGCCGCGATTCCGGCATAACGGCTACACTCCGATCCTTAACGGCGAATGTTCGCCGAAGGTATTTCGAGTGAGGTTGCAATGTCATCCCGGCCACCCATCGACGCGACGCGAATCTCCGGGACGGCCGAGCGGCTCCTGGAAGAGTTCCATCTGCCGGGCCTTTCGATCGGCGTCGTCTCCGGCGATGACCTGGTGTACGCAGAAGGGTTTGGCTGGGCGGATATAGCGTCACGCCGGGCGCAGGACCCCGGGCTGCATCAGCGCATCGGCTCGATCACCAAGACGATGGTATGTCTGTGCACGATGGCGCTCGTGGATGAAGGCCGGCTGTCGTTGGATGACCGGGTCGCCGATCTGCTGCCTGACCTGCAATTGAACGGCCACGGCGATGCCCTGAAACTGAGGCACCTGCTCACCCACACCGGCGGCATCGGCGAGGCGCCCACGGAGAAAGATATCGCCGATCCCCTGCGCATTCTGTGGGCGGACAACACGAACACCCCGCCGTTGCCGGAAAAGTATCCCGACGGCATGACGATAGACATCGAGCCGGGTACGAAATGGCACTACGCCAACCACGGCTGGATGCTCGTCGGCGACATCGTCGCCCGGACGGAAGGCGCCATCATCGAGGAAGTGCTTGAACGCCGGATATTTGCGCCGCTCGGCATGTCTGTCACGGACAACTATGACTTGCCGGGAGATCGCCTGACAACGGGATACATGCATGCGCCGTCGCACGAGGCTCTCGATCAACTCGAGTTCCTCGGGCAACAGGTCACCGGCGAACCCCTTGACGGTCATAACATCAAGGGCGAATGGGTCTACGTGAACGGGCGAGCCGCCGGCGCTGTGCAGTCCAACATCACGGACATGGCCCGATACGCGTCGGCCCTCCTCAACCGTGGGGCCGGCATCGTGCGGCCTGAAACATTTACCGAAATGCTCAGGCCGCAGTGGTGTCCTGATGATCGACTGCTCAACATCGGCTACTCCTTTTTCCGCTCCCAACAGTTCGGCGAGTTCGTCTTCGGACATGGAGGCGGGGTCGCTGGTGGCTGGAATACCGACCTGGCCGTGATCCCGGGGCGCAACCTGGCGATGATGGTCCATATCAACGCGTCGCTTGATGTCTCGGGCGAGGTGTACAGCCAGTTGCTTCAGGCCGTGCTTGGAGCGCCGGATCCGATGTTGCCCGACGTGACGCTGGACCCGAAAGTCCTTGCAGCAGCTCCCGGCGTCTACTCGATGCCGCCGGGAAAGCTCACGAATTCACGACCGATTCGCACGCACGGACGTCTCCAGATCACCGAAGAAGCCGGCGAGTTGATCCTTCGGTCCCGCCGAGGAGCATGGCGGAACGGCGTCCGGCTGTTGCCAGCGGACGAGAACGATCCGTTCTTCCTGGCGCTGGACACATCGGCGGTCCAGAAACCGAAGATCGCACTGGTCACGGACGTCGGGGGCGAAGTGACCGGAATGAGGCTGGATCGCCTGGCATGGATGGACCGGGACGAGTCGTTAGCGCCCTGGGATTGAACTCAATCGACCAACATGAATGGCAGCGGATGATTTACCGTGCCGACCGGGCGCTCCCCGGACTTAACGGCATCGTAATAAGCGCCGAGCACGCCCGTCTGTAGTTCGAACGCCATGGCCGCGTTGCTCGGTTTCACCGTGGCATTCGCCCAGTCGACGTTCAGCCCTGCACTCGCCAGCCAGCCGGACGGGTGGGCGGAAATGGACGCCGGCCGAATGGTTCTGACGATTTCGCGAGCCGATTCTGGATCTCTGGCGAGCAGGAGCGCCGGATTCTCAGCGCCCGGTTTCACGATCGTGTAACCAACTGAGGAACCGTCAGAGTCGCACCAGACTGATTCCTTGAGGCCATCCAACTGCCAGGATCGGATATCGGCCCCCCACAGCCAACCGAAATCGACGTGCGCCAGTTCACGTTCGTACAGTTCGGTGAGCCACTCAACGTCGGCCTCGACAACTTGCCGCCTGTGCAGATCACCTGACGTTGGTCCCAGCCGGTCAAGATCGACGGCAATCTCTGCGAAACCCATCGCGGGGCGGTATCCCAGGCGCGGGTAGTACCCGGGATGCCCGTGCAGAAACGCGATCGCGAATCCAGCCCGGGAGGCGACTTGATGGCCGTATTCCATCATTGCCGTCCCAACACCCAGCCCCTGTTGTCCGGGAGCGACCGCGACCGGAGCAACGCAGACAGCCCGGATCGTCTCACGCATGAGCCGGATGTCACACGACGTCATCAAGACGTGGCCGATGACCCGCTCCCCGGCAACTGCGACGATGGATAAGTTGGGATCGTATCCCGGCTGTGACCCGCGCAAAAGCCGGACAAGCTCGGCCTCGTCGTCCCTGCCGAATGCGGCGGCCACGACGTGGTCGATCTGAGTGTGGTCGGTTGGGGTTTCGGAGCGGAGCTCGAAGGAGATCATAATTCGCGGTGCATCTTGCGATGTTTGGACGATGTGCTCAAGTCTGTTCATCCCGGGATGACCGCAATCCGGACGGGCGATAAGGCACGCGGTTCACCGGGCCGGGCGCTTAATATTGACGCGAGTGATGCGCGCATCGGTCTGTATCGACGCGCTGACCTTGTGCCGGGGTGGCGAAATGGCAGACGCGGCGGACTTAAAATCTGATGCACGCCGTCCGTGGTCGTCCCGGGCGGTCCGCTCTGCGTTTGAATCAGATGATGAATGTCCACCGTCGTACATGCAAGTGGCTGTCAGTCCACCGGGCTGGCTGTCAAATCGGCTGTCAAACCCTGGTTATAGGCCAGAAGTCACGCCTCAGCCCGGTAGTCCGTCGTCTGCCACAGCACTGCTAGCTCACGCTGGTCCGGCAGTCGCCAGCCCACACTCCCGGACGGAGCGTCAAAGCGTCGCGAACGCGCCACATCCGCCAGGCTCACGTCATGATCCAGGACGGCGTGAATGATCAGCATGTGCGGGAAGCGCAGGGCGATGCTCGTGTCAGTGATGGACGGGCAGAGGCCGCAAATCAGGTGCGAGGTTCGCTGGCGTGCTCCGTACATAACGGCACGGTAAGCCTGGGCTTCCACTGCTCACAGGCCGATGTGTCAGTCACGGTAGCGATGTGTGGAAGCAGAGGTAGGGGGTGGGAGTAGTCGTTACTGGAGCAGGAAGTCAAAGGTAGCCGAATACTCGTCAAGACTCGCAATCCAGAATTCCAGTACGCTGATTCCACAAGACGACAAAAGCTAAATAATTTGTGTAATCAGCAATGGAGATTAGGGGTACGAAGTCAGTATATTTTGGCAAATACTTCAACTAAATCCGTCATTTATTCAGCTGATATGGCGCCGTAGGTCTTGATCTATGCGGTATATTCCAGCGAATCAGGCGCGCATACCCACATGAGGCAGGGCTATCGTTATGACTCAGAAAACATCTCAGGCGTTCGACGAGGCAAGGGCGGAGGAGTTCGGCAATCAGCTTGTCGGCACGTACATGGGCGCGTGCAGAACGTTGATCGTAGACCTGGGGCACAGGTCCGGCCTTTGGGAGTCGCTGGCGCAAGGACCGGCGACCAGTGTCGAACTGGCGGAGCGGTCGGGACTCAACGAGCGCTACGTGCGTGAGTGGTTGGGTGGGGCAACGGTCAGCGGATACGTTGACTACGACCCACCGACGAAAAGCCACACACTCCCCGCTGAGCATGCCGCCAGCCTGACTGGCGAAACCGGCGCCAACCTTTCGTCGCTCTCCCCCATGATCACTTTCCTGGGCGGGCACGTAAGCGGCGTGTTGGAGGCATTTCGGAACGGCGGCGGTGTCCCGTACTCGGAATACCGTCCCGAGTTCACTGAAATCATGGACGATTTCTTCCGGCGTGACTACAACTCGTCGTTGTTCGACGGCTACATCGGCGTGGTTCCCGGACTGGTGGAACGGCTTGAGGGCGGCATCAGTGTGTGCGACTTCGGTTGCGGTACCGGCCACAACATGAACCTGATGGCGCAGACATATCCGAAGTCAACGTTCAAGGGCTACGACATCGCAGAAGACGCCGTCGCCTCAGCCACATTGGAAGCTGGTGAGATGGGGTTGACGAATGTGACCTTCGAGGTCCAGGACGTCACCAATGTGCCCGGCGACGTCTCGTTTGACTTGATCACGGCGTTTGACTCGATTCACGACCAGGTTAACCCGCAGGGGGCGTTGAATGAGGCGAGCAGTCACCTCGCCCCGGGCGGCGCATTCATGATGATTGACATCAAGGCGTCTTCAAATCTGGAGGACAATATCGAGCACCCGGTAGCCCCGTTCTTTTACGCAGTGAGCACACTTCATTGCATGACCGTTTCACTTGCCGAAGGCGGCGCCGGACTTGGCACCGTGTGGGGCGAGCAACTGGCGGTGAAGATGCTCCACGACGCCGGATTGCCGAACGTACGGGTCTTGGACTCGTCCAACCCGTTCAACAGCATCTACGTCTGTACGAAGTAGAACACCGGGGGGTTGCCGCAGATCAGGTGCGAGGGTCGTTTTGGCGTGCTCCGTACATAACGGCACGGTACGGCTCTGCTGCCACTGCTCACAGGCCGATGACCCGTTCGACATGCTGGCGAAGGCAGTTCGGGACTGGTACGGCCGATAGGACGCGTTCCAGAGGGTGCCTAGTCGGGTATTGAAGGGAATCCGAGGATTGGCGGTGCATTCGCTGGCGTCGGTGCAGTGTGGGGCGCGGCACTCGGCCTTTCTATCTTGTGGTCATTGATGGTGGGAGCGGGCATAGGCTCAAT
>JASLLE010000125.1 GCA_030747175.1 Dehalococcoidia bacterium
AAGGGTGGTAAGGGACTGCTTGAGCATGTACGCCTTGCCCTTGGGGTCACCCGCAAGAAAATCGCGTACGAACTCATCGTCGTCAAAAGCGGAGAGCAACACGATACCGATGTCCGGCTGTGTCTCCCGGATGATTCTCGCGGCATCGACGCCGTTCATGCGCGGCATTCGACCGTCCATGATGACGACATCGGGCTGTAGCTTGGCCGCCATCGATACGCCCTGTTGGCCATCTCCGGCCAGCCCGACGACTTCGATATCTGGATCTTCGCCGAGAAGCGTCCCGTACGCCTGACGCATCAATTCATGATCGTCAACCATAAGGACGTGGATGGGCTCGCCTTCCACTGTGGAATCCCCTTCACTGAGGTCGGTTTCGGAATGATTTCGACTTCGAGTAGTTACCAACTTTAAACCCTTCCGCCGGACGTTAACCTCGGCAGACCTCAATTGGGACCGATATTTCGATCCCGCGTCGTTCGTCATCCAGTCCGGACAACGGTCCAAGTATTCCGCCAAGGCTGCGAATTATCGCCATCGAAGGTTCCAGATCTCCCCAGTCCCTGGTTGCCGCCGGGGGTGTCGCCGATGTCTTCGGATCGTTCGGCGATGCGATGAACTCAACCGCCAGAGATGTCCCGTCGGCGCCCTTCTGCATTTTCCATGTCAAGCTTCCGCCGCCCGGTAGCGCGGCCGGAGCGTTGATCATCACTCCCACCATTGCCTGGGCCCACAGCGCTCTGTCGCCCGTCACTATTTGTTGCGGAAGCTCCCCGGCCTCGGGCGGCTCGATCGCCGCGACACGCAGCGATGGGGCCACCAACCGGAGTGATGTCTCGAGCAAGTTGGCGAAATCGAATTCAACGGATTCGCCTGATTCCGCTTTGGCGAAATCCCACATGTCCCGGGCGAGACTGCGGGCGTTCTCGCCAGCGCTTTCGATCATCTTCAAGTATTCAACGAGACCGTCCGTACCGGGCGCGCCGTCGGATTCCAGTTTTTCTTTTGCGAGTTGAGTGAAACCGAGCATCACGCCGATAGGTCCATTTAGATCGTGCGCCAGTCCCGCCGCCACCCGGCCGACAAGTTCCATGCGCGCGTTCACGGTCACCGCTTCATCACCTGACGAAACATGACCGCTGCTGACGATTTCACGACCTGCCTTTTCAATGGTTTGCAATTGCACTCCGGTCCATGCACGGCCGCCGTCGCTTCGAACCCCAGTCAAGTAGGGGAATACCAATTAACACCCGGTCGGTTCACCGGCGTCTTGCTCTGTTCACCGTACGTAAGCCCCTGCATGGGGGTCAAGTGAGTGCTGCGCGGGTAGCGCGTGTGGGTAAGCACTCATCCCGTGGATTGACGGCGCTGTTCCCCGGTAACTGATCAGATCGGTTCCACGATGGGGCGGCCGACGTCCGGACCTCCGATACTGGTATCGCCGGCGCTCGCGATATGGCGTTTCAGGTCTTCCTCGACGCCGAGAATTCTCCCGATGGTCCAGGAGACATCAAACAGTTTCGCCTGGTAAACCTCACGCCGTGCCGGGATCAGCCGGCCGCGCGGCGCGATCACCGTCGTCAGCACATCATTAACGGAGTGACTCGAGGTGTCATCCTCGACGTTTCCGTGGTCCGACGTGACGACGACGTGGTATCCAAAATCCCGGGCGACGGTCACGATGCGGGCGAGAGCAACGTCCACAGCTTCGTACGCAGCGACGGCGGCGTCGAAATGGCGGGGGAGTAAGTGCCCGAGCATGTCCGCGCCAGCCAGGTTTGCGCAGATCAACGGGTACCGGCGGGCCGACATCGCCTCCACCAGCGCGCCGGTGATCTCTGCGCTTCGCATGGGCGGGACTTTGTAGACATCCGAATCATTGACTACGCCTTCCTGCTCACCGAAAGACGGCACGATGTTCCGCACTTCGCAATTGGAGGTTGCGGGCTCTTCCCTGCGCCCGCGAATGAAGTACCCCATGTGTAACTCTTTGACCGATTCCCCGACGAGCAAGTACTGGTCGTTGGGAGCAAACAAGGGAAACAGTGAAAGCAGGTTGTCCCGGTGAGGCCGGTTGGGAAACGCGGCATTGACCCCGTATCGGGCACCCAATTCCGGGTGGTAGTCGGCCAGGCCGCAGATGTCCAGGTTGAGATCGGTGCGCATCCACTCAAACGTCCAGTTGCGGCCGCGTGAGTTCGATTCACGTTCAAGGAAATTCCGGGCGCCGGCCAGAGATGCGATCTTGGCGCGTTGACGATCGGCGCGGAAGTTCAGGTCTACGAAAGCATCTCCGGGGCCGATCCGGGCGGGGTAGGTGGCGCCGTGAAGTACCGCCGTGGCGGGAACATCGCCATCGACGACACCGTTTCTGTGGAGCCTGGTCAAGGTACGTTTGAGCTCGCTGAAACCACGCACCGTGGCGTTCTCCCCGCCGGTGAGGGAAACGTAATCCGCGCGGACGTTGGGCTCACGATAGTCGCGATCCATCGCCTGGTTGCGTCCAATCACCCACGCAAGGGAGCGCTCGGCACCGTACCTGGCGAGCAACTCCTCGAGACGATCGATATAACCGCCCCCCCTCCCGGATTGTGTCGTCATGGATGACGTGTCCGGCGAGTCGCGGCCATCGAGGATCGCCTGCATATGGACCAGTCGGGGATCGGCGTTGTGGACTTCAAAGACGAGTCGCAAGAACGCTTCAAGATGATTCCAGGCCGAATGGACGCGTCCGTCGGCCCCCCCCACGCCGGACAGAAGGTAGGAAAAGTTCAGAGGCCTTCGGTCCGCCACCGCCCGTGACACGACCCCGGCCAACTCCGGGTTCCTGAAGAAGCTGCCGTCATCTATGGACTGCGTGATCTCCAATGGCAGTTGGGGCGCCAGTCTCAGGTTGCTTATCTGCTGGTGGCCCGTATCTGAATTGCCCTGGACGGGCGGATCAACATCTTCAAATCCGGCCCATCTCCCGGACGCGTGTGTGGGAATCGTAAGGTTCGAGTTTCGAATATCGGCAAGATGTCCGGCGTTCGCTGCGATCGGGACGTATCGCAGGCGGACGGCCTGTGCCTGAACCACCCCGGCCACGTTCTCCAGGACGTCGGTCCCGGCCGAAGCGGCGGTCAGGGCCTCAAGGGATCTCAACCTGGCTGTCGCGTCATCAAAGCCGGAATTCTCCGGCAGATTTTCGGCGGCTACCGGGAGCAGGGCATCCGCCGCAAGTTTTTCCGGATCCAGATCGACGGCGCCTGAATCGCGGGTTACCACGGATTCCGCCTGCGTAAGCAGTAACGACGAGAGGTTCGCAGGCAGATTCGCCCACGCCTCTTCTTTCAACGTGGCCAGGCGTTCCCGGTTGTATCCCAGGCCATCCAGGACGATAAGTAGCACGCGACGTTCAGGCAAACGGGACTCCCGGTGTTCCCCGAATGGTTGGGGCGGTTCTGTGTGAAATCTGGAGAAATATCCGTGTGAGGCCCGGTCATGAGTCATTAAAGGCCATGACCGACCGGGACAATTCGGGCCGCCGGAAACCGTAACCAGACCCCGGTGCGGCCAGACCACTCATAATAGCGGCCACGCGAATGATTAATTCGCGAGTCATGCGGCCAGTCGCCGTAGTGAGGAGACATGATGCCTCGACGCGATCCAAGTGCGTTCACCAGTAGTGCGACACGTCCTGTGGATTTCGACAGCTTCTGGTCCAACACCCTTGCTTCTCTGGCGACGGTCCGGCCCAACGTCGTGTTTACCAGGGATGATCTGCGGTCCGACGACGCGGTCGAGGTATTTGATGTCCGATATGACAGTTACGGCGGCTTGCGCATCGCCGGTTGGTACGCGCGCCCGGCCGGCCGGACAGCGAGTCTGCCGGGGTTGCTGATCGTTCCCGGCTACGTCAGTGAGCCGAAAGTTCCGAAAGACTGGGCCCGGCTCGGGTATGCGGCGTTCAGCGCGGCTCCCCGAGGCAAATTGCGATCGAACTCCGAGTTTAATCCGGGCTATCCCGGCTTGCTGACACACAACGTGACCGACAGGGATAATTACGCTTATCGCGGTTTTTACATGGACGCTTTGAGGGCCTTCGATATCCTTGCGGGATTACCGGAGGTCGACAAGCGCCGGGTGGGTGTCACCGGATCCAGCCAGGGCGGAGCGTTAACGTTACTGGTGTCGGCATTGCGAGCGGATTCCGTTGCTGCCGCTGCTGCAGGCGCGCCTTACCTGTGTTCATACATGGATTCGGCTTCTCTCACCCATTCGTACCCGTACGAAGAGATCAACGAATACCTGCGGATTCACCCGGAACGGGAAACCGAGATCCGAGACGTATTCGATTATTACGACATCCATCATTTTGCCCCGGCTATCAAGGCGCCCATAATCGTAAATATCGGACTTCAGGACGACGTCTGTCCTCCCGAAACCGGGTTCGCCGTATTTGGAGAGATTGGAAGCGCCGACAAAAAGCTTTATCCGTACGACAATTGCGGCCACGACGCAGGCTCATCCGCGGGACACGAGGAGATTGTCCGCGACTTTCTCTCGTTGCGGTTGAAACCCGCGCCCGTGGCGGAAGATCCCCGGGAGAACGTCTCCACTACCTCGAAGGTCGCAGACGAGGAATTCGAAGAATTCTGGGACGCCGTGGATGGCGAGGTCAGGGGCCTGGTCTTTGATGGAACGGCTCTCGCACCGTTGCCCCTGCGGTCTACGGAAGGGTCGACGACGTATACCGTTCGCCTTCCGTCGATCGGCGATGGTGAGATTTTCGGTTATTTTTCGGTGCCAACCGGTGACGGTCCGTTCCCGGGACTGCTGGAAGCGCCGGGTTACGGAAGCGTTGTGCACATATCGCCGTATGAACGCAGGCAGCATTACGCGATCCTCACCCTCGTGCATCGCGGGCAGCGTTTGGCCGACGAGGAGTACGCGGCGGCGTACCCCGGACTGCTCACAGACGGAATTGAAAGCGAAAACGATTACCGGTACAGGGACATCGTCGCCGACGTTCTGGCAGGGCTTGACTGGCTCACCGGCCGGCCCGAGGTCGATGCCGGCAAACTTGGCGTCGCCGGGAGTGAGGCCGGACTGATGGCCGCATCGATGCGATCCGACGCCGTGAGGGCTGTGTTGCTGTCCGGCCCGTTGATTCTGCGCGGAGCGTCAGGAAGAAACTCCTGGGAGGCCCATTATCCACTGGAAGAGTTGAACGACTTTGTCGGCTCCCATCCAGAGAGCGTCACGGACGTTTCGCACACGCTTGCGTACTTCGACCCGGTCCGGTTTGCTCCCGGCTACGGCGGGGACGTGCTGGTCGCGTGCCCCGAATGGGACAGGGACATCGCCTCGGCTCTCGTCTCCAGTTTCGACGGGAACGGAGAGTTGTATTTGAATACCGGGCGAGGGTACTCAGATCACCTGCACACCGAAGGCTGGCTGGGGGAGCGCCTCACGGGCTGATCGTCCCGAATACGTTCAACCGCAGATCTTCCGGCAGAGCATCCAGTGATAACCCCTGTGCGAGGAGCCAGCCGGCGGGAAGTTCCAGCGCCCGGGCGTAGTTGCCCTCCGGCCCGTAATCCTGGGACTCCTCAAGGCAGCGATCGCGCCACTCGCTTTCGGATTCACCGCCATCGAGCGGGCAGGGGGACATGGCCGCAGCCCCGGCGACGCTGCCCGACTGATCGAAATAGATGATGTCGAGCGGGACGTAGGTGTTGAACATCCAGAACGGCCCCGACGTCAACCCGCCAAATTCGAAGAGCATGCCGGTATCGCCGGGTACATCAGACCGGCACATCAGGCCGCGCGATCGTGATCCAGGATCATCGGCCACCTCAACGGTTATCAAGGTGGCGATCCCGCCCGTGACGAGCCCGACTCTTGCCTCCCGGAGCGGTTCCTCGGTCATCCGATCGGCGATGGCCTCGCATTCCGGCGTGTTGACGAAACCGGATATTCCTCCGCTTGAGCAAGCCGCAACGGTCAACACGGCAAGCATCAGAAATCGAATCACCGGCGTGTCCCGGTGCTACATTTGTGCGCTGACTGTAGTCGCGCGCTCCGCCTTTTCGTGGCCGGGCGGGCGGCATGTCGATCATCCGGGTGATTCATAAAAGGAGACCGCATGGCCGAACCGAGAAAGGTCCTCATAACCGGCGGCGCCGGTCTCATAGGAGAAGTACTTCGGGAGCGTCTATCGGATAGATACAGCTTATCTTCGCTCGACCTCAAAGAGGCGGCGGGCGTCCCGTCTTTCGTGGCAGACCTCTCGGACCTGGACGCCATTACGCCGGCCTTCGAGGGCCAGCACACGGTCGTCCACCTGGCAGCGGATCGACGGGCTTACGGCGACTGGACATCTACGCTCGAAAACAACATCGTGGCGACCTATAACGTCTTTGAGGCGGCGAAACGGGCCGGCGTGAGACGAGTGGTGTTTGCCAGCTCAAACCATTCCCTAGGGCGGCTTTTACCTGGACGCGCCGTGGAAGCATGTCGCCGAAGGAAACTTCGATCAGCTGGAACCGGGATACCGGTTGGTGAACGAAAGCGACCGGATTCGCCCGGACGGCTATTACGGCGTGTCGAAGGCGTTCGGCGAGGCGCTGGGCAGTTATTACGACGACTACCACGGAGTGAGCTCGATTCACCTTCGGATCGGCTGGGTGATCTCCGACGACGATCCTTCCTTTTCCCCGTTCGCTTTATCGCTCTGGCTGAGTCATCGCGACACGGCCCAGGCGGTTTCAAAAGCGATCGACGCCCCCGATTCATTGAGATACGCGGTGACTTACGTGACCTCGGACAATCAATGGAAGATCTTTTCGATCGACCGCGCCCGGGAGGTCCTGGGATATGCGCCCGAAGACGGGGCGGGCGGGGAATGGGAAGACCGGGACCCGCCTCTCCGGGACCGGTAGCAACGCGCTTACAGGGATGTTCGGCCTGATCTTCCGGCCCAACGCCGGATCTCGTCCTCATCAAACTCCAGCCCGAGTCCGGGGCCGGTCGGAACCGTGATATGGCCGTCCACGACGCCGAAAGGGGATTTGAGGATAGGCCGTTCATCCCGAATCGAAACCGGCTCGATGTTGTACTCCTGAGCGTAGGGGACATCGTTACGCGTTGCTATCCAGTGCAGGTGCGCCGCGGTCGAGATGATGGGCTGGGTGTTGTGGACGGTCAT
>JASLLE010000126.1 GCA_030747175.1 Dehalococcoidia bacterium
GGTGACGGCGGAGGCGACGCCACATCACGTGAGTATTACCGAGTCATGGGTATACGGGCTCGGGGGGGCAACTCCCGGAGATGGCGCGCTCAGCACGGTTGCTTACGACACCAACACCAAGGTGAACCCACCGCTGCGGACGGACGATGACGTGGACGCGGTGGTCGAGGGGCTGGTTGATGGAACGATCGACATGATTGCCACGGACCACGCACCACACGCGGCGACCGACAAGGAATGTACTTACCAGGAAGCGGCGCACGGGATCAGCAACATCGAGACGGCGTTCGGGTCCTGCATGGTTCCAGTCCACGCCGGCGCCCTGTCGCTGGAAGACCTGATCGAGCGCATGACCGCCGCGCCTGCACGTTTTCTTGACATGGATATCGGGTCGTTAAGGGCAGGATTTCCGGCCGATGTCGTTGTGTTGGATCCGTCCGCCGAGTGGACCGTTGAACCGTCTGTTTTTTTCTCTAAAGGCAAGAACACTCCGCTTGCCGGAACGACATTGAAAGGCCTGGTATTGAAAACGCTGTACGCCGGTGAAGTCGTCCACGAGGCGGGTGCAAACGTTGACTAGCTCCGGTCAAGAGCGGCTACCCGCCTACCTCGTCCTCGAAGACGGGTCGGTGTATCCGGGGATTCGCTTTGGCGCGGACGCCGAGGCCACCGGGGAGGTTGTCTTCAACACTTCGATGACCGGTTACCAGGAGATGTTGACCGACCCCTCGTACGGCGGCCAGATACTCGTTCCGACTTACCCGTTGATCGGCAACTACGGCGTGAACGACGACGACTGGGAGTCACGCCGGGTCCAGGTGCGCGGTTTCGTTGTGCGTCAGGACTGCGATCTGCCGAGTCATCGGGATAGCAAGTCGACGATCCATGAGTACCTGGCGCAGAACGGTATCCCGGGCGTGTCCGGTGTGGACACGCGGGCGATAACCCGGAAGCTGCGGTCGCGCGGCGTGATGATGGGGCTGGTGACGGCGCGGGACGATATCGAGTACGGACTGAAGCAGCTCGGCGCGGCGCCTCGTTACGGGGAGTTCGATGTGGTGGCGGACGTTTCTACGGCGGAGACCTACGCGTGGGACGGGGGATCGGCACGAGACGGGGGGCCGCACGTGGTCGTGGTCGATCTCGGCGTGAAGCACAACATCCTCCGCAACCTTGAGAAGCGCGGGGTGCGCGTCACGGTTGTGCCGATGGACGTAACCGCCGAGCAGGTGATGGCGCTTGAGCCCGACGGTGTGCTGCTATCGCCCGGACCCGGTGATCCGGTGTTCCTGGAGTCGGTGGTCGATGTAGCGAAATCGCTTTCGGACCGTGTGCCGATGTTTGGAATCTGCCTCGGGCACCAGGTGATCGCAAAGGCGTTCGGAGCCGAGACCTTCAAGCTGAAGTTCGGCCACCGGGGCGGCAATCACTCCGTGATGGACGAGGAGTCGGGCCGGGTTTACGTGACCGCCCAGAACCACGGGTACGCCGTGTCTCGCGAGGGACTGTCAGACGACGTGATGGTGACGCACCGGGACCTTAGCGACGACACGGTCGAGGGGTTGCGGCACAAGAGCCTGCCGATCATGACGATCCAGTACCACTCGGAAGCCTCGCCGGGACCACAGGACGCCGAATATCTGTTTGACCGGTTTATGGGGTTGATGGGTGGTGGCGCGGAATGAGTGTTCTCGTTGGACCTCTAACCTCCCTCACCCCGGCCCTCTCCCACCGGGAGAGGGTGATCTGTGGGAACGCGAATTCGTCAATACAGGACCTGATTTCGGACAAATCGTCGGTATTTGTTTGCCCCCTCTCCCGGTGGGAGAGGGCCGGGGTGAGGGAGGACAAACCGTGTCTGAACGCGACCCTGTGACTGCCTCTATTGCCCGCAAGTTGCGTCGCGACCAGACAGATGCCGAACGGATGTTGTGGTCAAAGCTGCGCGCTGGCCAGTTAGGCTGCGCGAAATTCCGAAGACAGTTCCCGTTGCCTCCGTATGTTGCCGACTTCTGTTGTGAAGCCGCCAGACTGATTGTTGAGGTTGATGGCGGTCAGCATGCGGAGTCCGTGGAAGCTGATCAAGAACGTACGGCGTTCTTTGAGCAGGAGGGGTATAGCGTTCTGCGTTCCTGGAACAACGATGTGCTGACGAATATCGATGGTGTTGCGGAAGTGATATTGAAGCGGTTGGGAGCACCGACTGAATGAGTGAGACGCGTATTGGTGCTTCTCTAACCTCCCTCACCCCAGCCCTCTCCTATCGGGAGAGGGGGATTTCTGAAGAGGCGGCAACTTGAGCGACTCCGCTCCCAGGAAGGTTCTTGTCATCGGCTCTGGCCCGATTGTTATCGGCCAGGCTGCTGAGTTCGACTACGCCGGCACACAGGCCTGCAAGTCGCTGCGTGAGGAAGGTGTCGAGGTCGTTCTCGTCAACTCCAACCCGGCGACGATCATGACCGACGAAGACGTGGCCGACCGGATCTACATCGAACCGCTGACGGTGCCTGTGGTGGCACGTATTATCGAGCGAGAGAGGCCGGATGGCGTGCTGCCGACGCTTGGCGGCCAGACGGGTCTTAACCTGGCCGTTGAACTGGCTGAAGCCGGGGTGCTTGAGAAGTACAACGTCAAGGTCCTCGGCACGCAGATCGCTTCGATCGAGATGGCGGAGGACCGGGAGAAGTTTCGTGATCTGATGAACCGGCTTGGCGAACCCGTTCCGCCGTCTGTTGCCGTGGAGACGCTTGATGACGCGGTGGAAGCGGCCGATCAAATCGGCTATCCCGTTGTGGTGCGCCCGGCCTACACGCTGGGTGGAACGGGTGGCGGCGTTGCTGGTGACGAGGCCCAGCTGCGAGAGATCGCCCAGGGCGGGCTGTCGGCCAGCCTTGTCGGGCAGGTCTTGATCGAGAAGTCGCTGGTCGGCTGGAAAGAGGTCGAGTACGAGGTGATGCGGGACGGTGAGGACAACACCGTCACGATCTGCAACATGGAAAACCTGGATCCGATGGGTGTCCACACCGGTGATTCGATAGTTGTCGCGCCGAGCCAGACGCTGTCCGATAAGGAGTATCAGTTACTCCGCACTGCCTCGCTGAACATCATCCGCGGACTGGGTATCGAAGGCGGTTGCAACGTTCAGCTTGCGATGCGTCCGGGCGCCGATGTCGAAGCCACGTTACCGGCAATCTCCGCAGACTCACCGCACTACTACGTGATCGAGGTCAACCCCCGGGTAAGCCGCTCGTCTGCACTGGCGTCGAAGGCGACGGGCTACCCGATAGCGCGCGTGGCGGCAAAGATAGCGCTCGGCAAGACACTTCACGAGATTCCGAACGAGGTGACCACCCGGACGTCCGCAGCTTTTGAACCGGCGCTCGACTACTGTGTTGTCAAGATCCCGCGCTGGCCCTTCGACAAGTTCCCGACCGGGGACCGCAGCCTGGGCACGCAGATGAAGGCGACCGGTGAGGTGATGGCGATCGACCGGTCGTTTGAGGCGGCGCTGCAGAAGGCGGTGCGGTGTCTTGAGGTCGGTGGCCGGTCGCTGCTCTGGCAGGATCCTGAATGGGAGAACGGCAACTTCGATCTCCACCCGGACGACAACCGAATCTGGAAACTGGCGGCGGCTCTGCGCCGTGGGTGGTCTGCGAAAGAGGTATCCGAGCTGACCGGCGTAGACCCGTGGTTCACCCGTGCGTTGCACCGGATCACGTCGATGGAACGCCGACTGCTTGCAGAGGATCTGACCCGGGGCCTGCTCTGGGAAGCCAAGCGACTGGGATTCTCGGACGCCCAGATTGGGACGCTGTCCGATCTGTTGCCGGAGCAGGTCCGGGCGCAGCGCCTTGAGTGGGGGTTGCGGCCCGTATACAAGATGGTCGATACCTGCGCCGGGGAGTTCGAGGCGGAGACGCCCTATTTCTACTCAACCTACGAGCAGGAGAATGAAGCACTGCCCATGGGCGGCGACAAGGCGATCGTCCTGGGCAGCGGACCGATACGGATAGGGCAGGGTATCGAGTTCGACTACTGCTCTGTGCACGCTGCCTGGGCGTTGCAAAGGGGCGGCCTCGGCGCCGTGATGGTGAACTCGAATCCGGAGACGGTTTCGACGGATTTCGACACGTCGGACCGCCTGTATTTCGAGCCGCTGGACGATGAGTCGGTGCGCGACATCATCGAGAACG
Source organism: Dehalococcoidia bacterium (assembly GCA_030747175.1). Classification (GTDB taxonomy): domain Bacteria; phylum Chloroflexota; class Dehalococcoidia; order Lucifugimonadales; family Lucifugimonadaceae. The sequence goes on from JASLLE010000126.1 coordinate 4,194, forward strand.
AATCGGGGTTGGGAGCGGGACACGAAGACGTTGAAGACGTCCCGGACGGAGGCCCCACCTCCACCATCGTCCAGTTCGGCGGCCAGACCGCCATCAACCTGTCGCAGGGGCTGGACGTTGCGGGGATGCCCATACTTGGCTCGTCGGCATCGACTATCGACCAGGCATCCGATCGGGGCCGGTTTGAAGACCTTGCCGCGGAGGTCGGGATTCCGTTGCCGCCGGCGGGAACGGCGATCACGGCGGAAGACGCGCTACAGATCGCAGACAACATCGGCTACCCGGTTCTTGTCCGCCCGAGCTACGTGCTCGGCGGGCGGGCGATGGAGATTATCCAGAACGCATCGGAACTGGTGCGCTACTTCAGCAACCTGCTCGCGCTGGGGGCGACGCCCGGGCAGGCGATCCTCGTCGATCGTTACCTTGAGGGGATCGAGGTAGAAGTCGACGCCGTGTGCGACGGCGAGAACGTTCTGATCCCGGGAATCATGCAGCACATCGAGCGTGCAGGCGTCCACTCGGGTGACTCGATGGCGGTCTATCCGGCGCTGAGCCTGACCGAGGCCGAGGTCGACACGATTGTCGACTACACCAGACGGATCGGCGCGGCGCTCGGCATCCGCGGCCTGATGAACATCCAGTTCGTGATAACCGGACGCGGCGCTTACCGGTCGCTCGGGGAGCAGGGCGGGCCGGGAAACACCGGCGAGTCCGATGTCTACATCATCGAGGTAAACCCGCGCTCCAGCCGGACGATTCCGTTCATATCCAAGGTCACGCGTGTCCCGATGATCGAGATCGGCGTCAACGTGATGCGAGGACAATCGATCACTGAGCAGGGCTACGAACCCGGGTTGGCCCCCAGACGGGAACTGGTGGCCGTGAAAGCGCCGGTGTTCTCCATGTCCAAACTGGTTGGTGTTGATACCTTCCTCGGCCCCGAGATGAAGTCCACGGGCGAGGTCATGGGCATCGACACGGAGTATCGGGGAGCGGTGGCGAAGGCGCTTATCGCGGGCGGCCTGGCGATCCCCGAGGGGACCAGCGTTCTCCTGAGTATCGCTGACGCCGATAAAGCAACGGCGCTGCCGTTTGTGAGGTCGCTTGTTGAAAGCGGTCACCCGCTCTACGCGACCGCGGGGACGGCGGCGCTGATCGAGTCAGCCGGATTGCCGGTAGAAGCCATCGAGAAACGGTTGTCCGAGGGCCATCCGAACGTGGTCGATATCATCGAAGACGGATCGGTCGGGGCCGTGGTGAACACGGTGACCGGGGACCGGTCGATCATGCAGGACGGCTTCCACATCCGCCGGGCGGCGGCCGAGCGGCGTGTGCCCATCTTCACGTCCATCGACACGGCGCGGGCCGCGGTCGAGAGTCTGGCGGCGGGCGAGCAGGCGTACAACGTCATGAGGCTTGACGAATACCTGGATTACAGAGTGTAGGCGCTAACTGGCGTGAATGGCTGTCGGGACTTCTCCTTCACTCTGCCTTCTCCCGCTGGGTGAGGGGGCGGAACGATGGAGTGCTCGCAAGGGGTGGGTTCTCTCCGCCTACTTTCCTCTCGACGCACGGTGTGTATGGTCGGAGACAGAAACGCCCTGAGGTTCTCGAAGGGCCGAGTCGCACAAGCACGCGGTCGCGGGCAACTTGCCCGCCGAGCACAATCCTGGCCTGAAACGAGGCGCGTTGCTGCCTGAACCCGGCCCTTTGAGAGCATCTCAAGACACGGTTGGGCGGGGGAATTGTCGACACACGCTTGCAGGGGCGTATGGCAATACGCCCACGGGCGGGCGAGCCACGCTCTCACACGATCCATGACATGAGCCATAAAAACGCCCCGGTCAGTCGACCGGGGCGTTCTATACAGCGAATCTGGCGTGTCACGATTACGCCCGGGAAGCGACCACCATCATCCAGTTGCGTGGCACGGTGTCCAGCTCCATCTCGTCCCAGGTCTCTTTGCAGGCCTTTTGCAGGCATTCCCTCGCGATATCGAGTGGAACTCCGGGCATCACGCCCTCGATGAAATCCTGGAAACCGCTTATGTCATACCAGCCGTCGATCGGGACTTCGATCCGTCGAATCTCTTCGGCGGATATCTGGAACCCGCCCTCGCGGAGGAGCTCGTAATACTCTTCCGGGGTTAATTGCTGGCGTGCCTCGGTTTTATCGGACCTGACCGGTCTCAATCCGTGTTCGCGTTTCAACATGCGAAGGGACTTCATCATCCACTTGCGGGCGAACAGGTCCGTTTCTTCCGGGTGGGCGCCTTTGAAGAAAGAGCTGTTAAAGACAAATGTGCCGCCGGGCTTGATCGCCTCCCTGATCATTTTCAGGAGAGCTGCCTTGTCCGGGACGTAGTGGATGGCGTTGAAATAGACGATGGAGTCGACCTTCTCGCCCAGCAACTCCGAGAGATTCTGGACCTCGCCTTGCACGTACTTGACGGCAGCACCTTTCCGCTCACCGATGTTCTCTCTTGCGTCGCGCAGTGCGGATGCGGAGTGGTCGATGGCGTATATGACCGTGTGTTTCGCGTCCTCAAGCCTGTCAAGAATCTGTTTGGAGATACCGCCGTTTCCGCAGCTAAGATCGACGATGTTGTGGTGTTTGCCGATTTCCGCGAGGTCCAGCGTGGCAGCGTTAACCTCTGTGTAGAAGTCCAGGCTGGCAAACTTGGAAAACGAATAACCTTGATCTGTCTGGGCCAAGGGGCCCTCCTGAAGGGATGTGGTTCGCCGCCCTGACCCTTCTACGTTTGGGCCACGAGCGACCTTGCGATTGGCAGACCATCGCCATAAGGTGTCCGATTCTACCATGTCGCATCGTGTCTGGACGCATCTCGACCACCGTCCTGGAGTTGTATCGATCCAACCGCGACGGCGTTCTGAAGGACATCGAATAATGGTGACAAGTGTGTTGCCGGGATCCCGACACTGATGTGGGCGTACGCGATGCGCGCGCTCATTGTGGTTGTGCTGGCGGTGCTTACCGT
>JASLLE010000127.1 GCA_030747175.1 Dehalococcoidia bacterium
GTACGCCGGTAGCTGCCAACCGGGTGTTACGCGAGACTCGACTGCAGACCGTTGAGATCTAACCCGGGTTGGCGTAACTGATCGAGTCACATTGCACCGCCTTGATGAGTCGTGCGGCCTCGACGGATCATGCGAGGTACATGATTGGAAGCATGGTTTCGGCATGGTAAGCGAAGTCGATGTGCCCGTCAGAATCCCGAACTAGATTCCGACGAAAATGCAACACAACACATCCGGACGGTCCGAAACTGCACGTGACCAGCGGTCATCGGCGAGCGATTCGACCGAATAATTGCGAGGCAACGCTGACCACCACGGTTTAGTCGCATCTTGAAAACAGACACCGGCTCTGGATTTCCGACTACTCGGGTATGGCCGGTTCCGGGGTTATTTCAGGCCCATTTTGGGAACCAGCGTTTTTCGAACCAGACCTTTGCCCAGTGCCAGATGCAGCGGGGTTTTCGTATCTTCACCGTCGGGCGAGGCTCGGCGTAGAAGTTGCCCATGCCGATTCCCGCTTTGCCCTGGCCGATCTCGATGAAACATTCGCCGTGGCCGTTGAACACGCCGGGTTCGCCTTTTCCTGAAACGTCTGCTGCAATGGTCCTCGCCACGGCGCGCGCCTGCCCAAGTGCGAAGGTTCCTGCTTTCGGCAACGGCAGCCCGACCGCCAGCGGAATACCTGTCACATCGCCGATGGCGTAGACGCCCTTAAACTTTGTTTCGAGGGAGTTGCGGTCCACGGGAACCCATCCGGAATCGCCGGTCAGCCCGGCGTCGACGACAACCTCCGGCGCCGCGTGGGGCGGGATGTAGGCGAGGTAGTCGAACGGTTCTTCGGTTCCATCCTCAAATCGCAGCGTCCGGGAGTCAGGGTCCACCGATTCGATTTTGTGCTGCGGCCGATACTCGATGCCACGGCTCTCGACCATCGCCTTTACGGCGGCGGAATTTTCAGGGCCCGTAACGCCCATCGGTCCCGGCTCCGGGCTGAACAGGGTTACCGATACGTTGTTTCTAACGCCGCGCTTCTGGAGGTCGTCCTCCAGCAGCATCGCCGCCTCGTAGGGCGCGGCCGGGCACTTGAACGGCATCGAGGCGACCAGCACGACAAGCCGCCCGCGAGTCACCCCTTCCCGGGTGTCGCGGATATCGGTAGCGCCTTCCAGCGTGTACAGGTTGTGGCCGGCGTCCGCCAGCCCGGGGACGGCCTCCGGTCTCAGGTCAGCGCCCAGCGATACGACAAGGTAGTCGCTCTCAATAGTGCGGCCTTCGACCGTCACGTTGCGGGATTCGGGATCAATGGCGGTAATGTCGCCGCTGACCACCTCGATACCTTTGCGGGAGACTCGGGAAAGGTCGCGCCAGACCTGTTCCGGCCGCCGGCTGCCGACCATGAGCCAGAGGAAGGACGGGGAGAAGACGTGGCGGGCTTCCCGGTCCACCAGCACGATCCTGTGCTCTTTTCCGAGGCGCTTTCGCAATTCTCGGGCGGTCACAAGACCGCCGACGCCGCCGCCGAGAATCGTGATGATCTTTTCCGCTGGCATACGGGCGAAATCCTTTTCAGACATATTGGGAAATGTGGCGGCGTTGTGAATGTACTACGGGCGGGGCGCGTTCACACGCGCCATCTCACGCCAGCCAGCGCGCTGCCTCTTTTGCGTGGTAGGTGATGATGATGTCTGCGCCGGCCCGCTTGATCGAGCCGAGGACCTCCATCGCCACGCGCGCCCCGTCCAGCCACTCGTTTCCGGCGGCCGCCTTCACCATCGCGTACTCGCCGCTCACGTTGTACGCGGCGACCGGCAGGTCCGTGATGCGCCGGGCTTCCCGGATCACGTCCAGGTATGCGAGCGCCGGCTTCACCATCACGATGTCCGCGCCCTGGTCGATGTCAGACCGCACCTCGAGCAGCGCCTCGCGGCCGTTGCCCGGGTCCATCTGGTAGCTCCGTCGATCACCGAACTCCGGCGCGGAATCGGCGGCCACACGGAACGGCCCGAACAAAGCGGAGGAGTACTTTGCGGCGTAGGCCATGATCGGGGTGTTCAGGAATCCGGCGCCGTCCAGGCCGCTGCGGAGGGCGGCGATCTGGCCGTCCATCATCGACGATGGAGCGACCAGGTCCGCTCCCGCACGCGCATGGGAGACGGCCTCTCTTGCCAGTAATTCAAGCGTGGCGTCGTTATCTATTGTCCCGTCCTCAAGGACGATGCCGCAGTGGCCGTGGTCCGTGTACTCGCACAAACACACGTCCGTTATCACGAGCAGATCTGGATGGCTTCGCTTCGCTTCCCGCACGGCCTGCTGGATGATTCCGTTATCGGCGTACGCGTCGGAGCCGACGGCGTCTTTTTCGGCGGGGAGACCGAACAGCAGGACGCCCGGGATGCCGAGCGCCTCGATCTCATCCAGCTCTTCCCCGAGGCGGTCTACCGACAGGTGGTAGCAGCCGGGCATCGGTGGGATTTCGGCCCTGATGTTTTCGCCCGCGGTGATGAAAAGCGGGTAGATGAAATCATCAACGCCAACCCGGGTTTCGCCGACGAGCCGGCGAAGGCCAGCTGATGAGCGTAACCGTCGGTAACGAGCAAAGGGGGGTATGCCGTTATCGGGCATCGGAATCTCCGTTTTCGAAATGCTTCACGATCGCCCCGGCCAGCGATTGCATAGTCCGCTCCGGGGCCACGATGTCCACTCTAAGCCCTCGTTCGCGAGCGCGCTCGGCAGTGATCGGGCCCATTGCGGCCGTGATAGTGCCGTTGATGGGGTCCGGTCCACCGGCCAGATCGACAAGATTGTCCACGCCGGACGAACTGGTGAAGGTGGTGACATCGATGCCGGGATCGGCGAAGGCTGCGGCCACCTGTTCGCCCGTATTTTCGGGTCTATGCGTTTCGTATCCGACTACGCGATCGACCGTCGCGCCCAGCGCCTCAAGGCCGTCCGGAAGGACGTCACGGCCGATGTCTGATCCCACGACGAGGACGCGTTTACCGTCCATCCCGAGCGCTTTCATGTCTCGGAGCACGGCGTCGGAGACGTACTCGTCGGGGACGAGGTCCGGCGTGATGCCCATTTCTTCGCGAACCCTGACGCCCGTTGCCGGGCCGACCGCGGCGATCTTCACATCGGCAAAGGCGCGTCCGTCCAGTCCCAGTACGTCCATCCGGGCGCGCAGCCCGCGCGCGCCGTTACTGCTAGAAATGGTCATCCAGTCGTATTCAGATATGTGATTCAACGCGGCGTCCAGCGCCGACGGATCGGCCACGGGGACGATGCTGATTGCCGGGAACTCCACGCACCATGCGCCTGCGGATTCCAGTTCGGTCCGGAGCCGGGACGCCTGGGAGCGGGTCCGCGTGATGAGTACACGCTTGCCAAATAAAGGCTTGTTGTCGAACCATGCGATGGTTTCGCGCAACCCGACCACTTCGCCGACGATCACGGCCACGGGCGATCCGAATCCGGCGGCCGTACCGGTCTCGGCGATATTGTCCAGGGTTCCGGTGACTGAACGCTGTTTCGGCGTGGTACCCCACTGTACGAGCGCGGCAGGACGGTCAGGTGGTGCGCCGCGTGAGATCAGCTCGTTGGCGATCTCCGGGAGCGCCCTCCAGCCCATGAGAAATACCAGCGTTCCAGGAAGTGCGGCGAGCGCGCTCCAGTTGAGCTGTGAGTCCGGTTTGGAGGGATCTTCGCTGCCGGTGATTACGGTGAACGATGTCGCGACGCCCCGGTGCGTGACGGGGATGCCGGCGTATGCCGCGGCTGCGATGGAGGACGTGACGCCGGGAATGATCTCAAAGGGTAGTCCTTCGGCCGCAAGTGCCAGGGCTTCCTCGCCGCCGCGACCGAAGACGAACGGGTCGCCGCCCTTGAGCCGGCAAACGGACTTGCCTGCCGAGGATAGCTCCACGAGCAGGGCGTTGATCTGCTCCTGAGTCATGCGGACATCGCCGGGACCCTTTCCGGCGTCGAACATCCCGGCGTCCGGGCGCGCCTGAGCCAGCAAGCCGGGATCGGACAACCGGTCGTAGACAACGGCGTCCGCGCTCTGGAGACGGCTCATGGCCTTGACCGTGATGAGCCCGGGGTCACCCGGTCCGGCGCCGACCAGCGATACGAGTCCTGCCTCGGGTGGATTCTTAGCCAAGAATCAGCTCCAGAGCACCGTTTCCGATCATGTCGTTCGCGAGCGCTGATCCGATACCGGCGGCTTCCGAAATATCACCGGAATGGGTCTGTGACATCGAACGGTGGCCGGTTGGCGAAGCGGCGAACCCGCGTAGCGTCATCTGATCGCCTTCCAGCGTTGCGTACGCCGCCGCCGCCGTAGCGCATCCGGCTCCCAACCGGGCCAGGAAGGCCCTCTCGGCGAAAGAAGCGGCCCGTGTCGGGGCATGGTCTACGTCGGCGATGAGTTCTCGCAGTTCCGTATTTGCCGCCAAAGTCTCGACGGCAAGCGTCCCCTGGCCCGCTGCCGGGATGAAATCGTCTGGATCAAGGATTTCAGACACCTCGTCCATGCGTCCCATCCGGTCGAGTCCCGCGGCGGCAAGAATTGCGCCGTCGTAACCGGTCTCGTCGCCGCCGAGAGCCTTCGTCATACGGGTATCGACGTTCCCGCGAATCCTCAGGATATCGATGTCATTTCGCGCTGTGCGCAGTTGCGCGACGCGGCGAGGGCTGCTGGTGCCGATTCGCGCGCCGGCCGGAAGGTCTGCCACACCGCCTTTAAACCGGCTGACCAGAACGTCCCGCGGGTCGCCCCGTTCGGGGAGCGCCGCCAGCGCGAATCTCTCCGGCAACTCCGATGGCATGTCTTTCAGGCTGTGGACCGCGATATCGGCGCGCCCGTCCTCCAGTGCTGCCTCGAGTTCCCTCACGAAGATGGAGACGCCAACCGACTCGAGTGCGGACCGCTTGTCGCGGTCGCCTGCCGTGCTGATGCGGACAAGTTCGAACTCGATCTCTGGATGCGCCTCGCGTAGCGACGTTACAACCAGCCCGGTCTGGATGACCGCAAGATCGCTGGCGCGGGTTCCGACCCGGATGTGCGACGGTTTACTGCCGGTCATCGGTTGTTTCCGTAAAGACTTTCACCGGTTAGCTGGAAGCGCGCTCTTCGAGCGCAGAAACCAGCATAGCCCGCGCTCCGTCTTTGTCTCCGGATTCGAACTGTTCAAGGATCTGGTTTGTTATGGATTCCGCCCAGTCGTCCGGCGTTACCGGGAGCTTGCGGCCCCGGACCTCAACACGCACATCGGCGAGCATCGGTCCGATATCGGCCCAGCGCAGGCACTGGCAGTAGTCGTGATCGGTCATGCGCTCCCGGAGCCGGCGTGCAAGAGCCGGGCTCGATCCGGCGGTCGATACCGCTACGGTGACGTCTTGCCGGTGGATGATCGCCGGCGCGATGAAGTTGCAAAGCGGTGTCACGTCCATCACGTTGCACAGGACGTTTCGTTCCTTCGACTCCGCTTCGATGGCCTCATTGGTCTCTTGGGACGAGGTGTCCGCCACTATCACGATCCAGGCGCCGGCTATGTCGCCGGGCTCGTACTTCCGCCGCTCCCAGGTGATCTTTCCTTCAGAAGCGAGATCTACGAGCCCCGGGGAGGTGTCGTCGTCCGGGCTGAACAGCGTTACTTCACCTCCGCAGTCCAGAAGATATCGGACCTTGCGTTCGCCCTCGTGGTGGCCACCGAAGACGAGGCATTTGCGGTTGCGTATGTCTACAAACACGGGGTAGTACGCGGGCACAGATTTCTCCTTGTTGGTTGGAACGGCGGGAAGTGGTCGGTCGACTACCGGGGGTCGGGGGGAGGATTGCCTGCCCGGGCCCCGGAAGGAAGGAGTTTCGAGATCGGGGTTTATTCGTCCACGAAGTAGCGGACGCGGGTTTTCTTGTACTCACGGGTGGAGTAGAGGAGCTTGTAATCGGTGATTCCCGTGTTGTCGGAAATCTCTTTTGCCAGTTCCTCGCATCCTTCTCTGGACGTTGCGTGGAGCATGGTGAAGTGGGAGTAGTTCCAGTCCGGGAAACGGGGCCGCTCATAGCAGTGGGTCACGGACCGGGACTGTGCCATCAGATTGCCGACCTCTTCCGACCGTTCTTCCGGCACGTTCCACACGCCCATGGCGTTGGCGCCAAAACCGGCACGGCGGTGATGGAGGACCGCGGAAAACCGGCGCATGAGCTTCCGGTTCACCATGTCCTCGGCGTGGGCGAACAGTCCGGCGGTGTCCACCCCGAGGTTCTCGGATGTTTCTTTGAACGGCTCGGGGATGATCTGCAGGTCTTCTTGCATCTCCCGGATGAAGGCGATGTCGAAATCGGTAAGGGCCTGGGCCGTGTTCCAGTCGGCGTCGATTTTCGGGGCGTCTTTTACCGATTCTGTTGGTTCGTCCGGCTTGAAATAGGTGGTGGCGTCCGACTCTTGCCTCAGCATGTCAAAGTTGACGCCGATCTTGAAGAACCTGATCGTCGGCATCTTCCGGGTCGCTTTTGCTTTCGTCTCTTTCGCCATCTTGTCCAGGGTTTCGTCGAGGTCTTCAAAGGGAGAGACGGCGAGGGTGAACCAGAGATTGAACTGACCGTCCCGGGCGTAATTGTGGCTGACGCCGGGGTGCCGGTTGATTATCTGAGCCGCGCCGTCCAGTGAACCCTCTGGGACGCGCATGGC
>JASLLE010000128.1 GCA_030747175.1 Dehalococcoidia bacterium
AGCAGCCGTGACATGACGGCGACTCGATACGGGGTGAAGGAGAACGCGCATGATTGATGGAGTTGAGATCTTCCCGCTCCGTCGCATCCCGGATGAGCGCGGGATGGTGATGCACATGTTGAGGGCGGATGATCCTCACTTCCAGAACTTTGGCGAGATTTATTTCTCCGTCATCTATCCTGGGGTCATCAAAGGCTGGCATCTGCACTCGAAGATGATCATCAACTACGCGGTGGTGGACGGGAACATCAAACTAGCGCTCTTCGATCAGCGTGCTGATTCGAAGACCCACGGGGAGGTGCAGGAGATCATTTTCGGCCAGATCAACTACCAGCTGGTCCGAATCCCGCCCGGTGTGGTCAATGGCTTCACCGCCGTCGGCGGCCAGCGAGCCGTCGTTGCCAACTGCGCGAGTATGCCGCACGACCCAGCTGAGATCACTCGCATCGATCCCTTCACACCGACGATCCCATACGACTGGAGATTGGTTCACCGGTAAACCGCAGGTCGCCTACCTCCGGGCTCGAGCTACACATATGGCGAAACCCCTGGTGACCATCTGTATCCCAACCCGCAACCGGGTGGGGGCGCTCCGAAAGAGTGTGAAGCCCATCCTCAACCAGGACTACGCGTCCGTCGAGATCATCATCAGCGACAACGACTCGAACGATGGCACCGAGGTATTCTGCCGGGAGCTGGAGCGCTTGGACCATCGCGTGCGGTACATCCGGCAGCCGCGGAACATTGGTCTGCACGGTAACCTCAACTTCTGTCTGGGCGCAGGCCACGGCGAGTTTCTCTGTCTGTTCCACGATCACGACGACCACGACCTGGCCATCGTGTCGACCTACGTGGCGTTTCTACTCGATCATCCCGACGTCGGCCTCGTGTGCTCTGATTGGGAGTTGATCGATGAGGCCGGCAGCCGCGTCGGCGTACGGGATCATGACGTCGAGCCGGTGATGCCGGGCCTGGAGTACATCGAGCGCACGATCCGATCGGGCCGGTCGTCGATTGGCATACCGGGCACGATGATTCGCCGCTCGGCCCTCGGCTCGATCCGATTCGTGAGTGAGGCGCCGGTGGGGTTTGGGGATTTTCCGGTCTGGTTCGAGGTGGCGGAGACATGGAACGTGGGGCATGTGCGCCGACGGCTCTGGCGCTGGACGCAGAGCCCACGGTCCCAGAGCGCGCGCACCATCACGTCGATGACTCCCGATTACCACGAGAACCTCACCCGATACTGCGACGCGCATCTGAAACGCTGGCCTGAGCACGGTGAGCTGGTGGCGCGCTGGCGATCCAGCATCACGCGGTACCTGTTCTGGGCGCTCGCGTACGAAACCGGGCTGTATTTTCGGACAAAGGGCTCAGGGCCAGAAACGGCAGGCGCGGCGAAGCGGGGCACCGACCCGGGCGACGGATCCGCCACGCTCTTCGAGATGTTGGGATATCGATTGGGGCCTGAGGAGTTTCAGGAGGCGCTGATGCAACTGAGGTCGTATCGGACCGGGTCGCTTCAGCACGCGGCATTCCTGGTGATCAATGCGCTTATCCGTCTTCGGTGTACGTGGCCGCTCGTCTGGAGCACCCGCTACCACGCGCGACTGCGGAACGTGCTCGGGCTCGGCTGAGACGGAGACTTCGAACGTGCGAGCGAGACTGCTGAACCTCCTTCGGTGCCCGGCGTGTCTGGGGACGCTGGAACTGGTGCCGCTCGTGCGGTCCGGCGCCGACAACGAAGTCGCGGAAGGCGTGCTTGTGTGTGGGTGCGGCGCGAGCTATCCGATCATCAACACGATTCCGCGGATGCTGGGGAATGCCTATGCGCTGTTTCCGTCGTTCGTCGCTCAGTACGGCAGTCGCGCGGAGGTCGGCAGCGCGGCCGCGGCACAGACGAGCGCAGCGGCGGCCCCGGCGTCCGTCGTAACCGAGACACAGCGGAGCTTCGGGTATCAGTGGACGACGTTCTCCGAGATGGCGTGCGATTTTCAGGAGAACTTCTGGAACTATCTTCACCCGGCGACTCCTGAGTTCTTTCGGGGCCGGCTGGGGCTCGACGCGGGATGCGGGTTCGGCCGTCACCTCTACCACGCCGCGAGCTGCGGGGCCGAGATCGTCGGGATGGACCTGAGCCAGGCCATCGAGGCGTCGTACCAAAACACAAGACGGTTTCCGAACGTACATCTGGTACAGGGCGACATCCATGCGCCACCGTTTGCGCCCGGGGTGTTCGATTTCGTGTATAGCGTGGGTGTGCTGCATCATCTGCCCGATCCCAAACGCGGCGTGCGGTCGCTCGTGCCGCTCGTCAAGCCCGACGGTTCGATGTTTGTGTGGCTCTACAGCACGAGGCGCCGGTTTCTCAATTTCGGGCTCGAGTGCATCCGGTCCGTGACGACGCGCCTGCCGTACGGGCTCGTCAAGGGCATGTCCCTCGTGGGCGCGCTGGTTGACGCGGGGTTCGTGCTGCCGTATCGAGCGCTGAGGGCCTTGCCTGGCCTGGGCGCCTTGATCGAGCGGATCACTCCGCCGCGCATCAAGCTGTACAGCCTTTATCCCTTCCAGGTGCTTCACGCCGATTGGTTCGACAGACTGGCCGCCCCCATCCGCTTCTATTACGACGGCCCTGAGGTCGCGCAGCTCCTGCAGGATGCTGAGCTCTCGGACATATCCGTCGCGCCCACGGGACTGTATGGATGGCGCGGCTGCGGAATCAAGCGCAGTTCGCCGAGCGACGCGAGCCGGGATATCGAGGAGATTAGCGTTGAGAGAGCGTAGGTCCCGACGCTGGCTCTTTCGTGGTGCGCCGCCATTCGTGGGTGTCTCACGGTCGGTTCTGGTCTGGGGTACGGCCGCGGGGATTGCCCTCGGCGTCGCGTACGCGGCCTCGCCGCTCAGTGTCTGGTTTCTCGCCGCCATGATCGGTCTCTTCGCGTGGGCCGGCCGAGGACTGACCGAACGAGAGCGGCGCTGGGTGCTGGGCGTCCTCGCGGTCGCGGTCGTGCTCAGGGTGATGGCGATCGCGGGGTTGTTTCTGACTAGCGATCACAACCAGTTCGTCAGTTTCTTTTGGGACGGCGACGGCCTCGCGCTAAAGCTCCGCTCGGTGTGGATCCGAAACGTGTGGCTGGATATTCCTATCGCACCACACTTCTTCTCGGTGGCATTCGACCGGTTCTATGGATGGACAACCTACCTGTACGTGCTCGCGTATGTTCAGTATTGGCTGGGTCCGGCGCCGTACGCCGTACATCTGTTCAATGTCGTCCTGTTCCTGGCAAGTGCCGTGGCCTTGTACCGCCTCGTTCGGTCCTCATACGGACGCACGTCGGCACTGCTGGGTTTGGTCATTCTGCTCTTTCTGCCAACCCCGTTCCTCTGGTCCGTGTCGGCGTTGAAGGAGTCGATCTACATCTTCCTTCTGGTGCTCGGCCTGGTGGCCACCGTGAGGGTCGTACGCGGCCGGTTTCTCCCGCGCGCGTTCGCGGCGGCCGTATTGGCCGTTTCAATGCTCGCGATTGATGGCATCAGGGAAGGTGCGCAGCTCATCGCGGTGGGGGGTCTCGGCGCCGGGCTGGTTGGGAGCGTCGTTGTGCGGCGCGTATCGATCGTGCTGCTGGTCCTCTTGCTGTTGCCGTTTGCGGCCCATCGCGCGTGGCAGGATCCCGGAGTTCAGGCCCAGACGATGTCTCGGCTCCAAGAGGCAGCGGGGCGGCATACCGGCAACGTTCGGACGACAGGTCACGCCTACAAACTGCTGGATCAGCGCGTGTATTCCGTGGATAGATCGGATGCGGCCACCCCACAGGCTGGGATCATGACGCCCCCGGAGGCCGCCCGGTTCGTCGTGCGAGCGCTCGTGGGTTTCGTTGTCGTTCCACTGCCGTGGCAGGTGCAATCTGCGTCAGAGATAGTCTTTCTTCCGCAGCAGGTGATCTGGTATGCGCTGGTGGCGTTCGCAGGCGTAGGCCTGATTACCGGACTGAGGCGCGACGCGCTCGTCACGTGTCTACTCGCCGGGGTCGCGACAGCCGGTGCGGCAGTGATTGCCCTCAACAGCGGCAACATTGGCACGTTGGTTCGGCACCGCGATACGGTTGTACCGTTCGTCGTGTGGTTGAGCGCTCTTGGTGTCGTGGCGACCGTATCCAGGTTCGTATCGCGCGGTTCGTCCGCGGGTTGGGACCGCTGCGACGCGAATAGGGTTGCCATGAACGAGATGCCCGGGTCTGTCATCAGGCGGGCAGTCAACTCGAGCATTGTCGTTCGTGCCGTTCGACGGGTTGCCCAAGGCAGCGTGGTGTGTGTGGCGGTTGTCGCCTCCTGCCGGTGGGTCCGCCGATTTCGGGAGAAGATCGTTGTAGGCTTGGGAGGTGACTGGTCAGATGAACACGAGGTCCGCACCGCCGAGCAACTTGGCGCCCTTGCCGCGGACAGCCGGCTGGTGACGACTGTGCGGTCATCGATCACGGCGCCGTCAGCCGCTTGGCGCGAGGCCGGAGCGCGCCGTCTCTTGGATGCATTTCTCACTGTGGATCTGCCTACGCGGGTCCGCATGGTGGGCTGCCTCACGATCGCCGCCGCGCTCACGCACGCCGCGATACTGGCGTTGCTTGGCGTGTCCGTGCAGGTTGTCGGCTGGGGCATTCAGCTAGCCTTCGTGGCTGGCGGCTTGGTCGTTGCGTGGTGGCCGGCAGCCCTGGCATTGGCCTGGAGAGACCGAGCTGATCGCAGCATGTAGGGGTCTCCTGAAACAACCGATAACTAAGAAGCCAGCATGCCTCTAATCGACGATCGCGGACGGCTATTCGGGAAGGTGAATGTCATCGATGTCCTTGTCGGCCTTCTGGTGTTCGGACTGATTCCTCTGGTGTATGGGGCGTTTCTGTTGTTTCGCGTGCCGGCTCCGAAGATTACATCGATCACGCCAACGGAGGTCCTCGAACATCAACCCGCGACGTTGCAGATCACGGGCGAGGATTTGCGTCCGTTCCTGCATGCCCTACTCGGCACTCACGAAGCCGAGGCGTTTCTGATTCAGAGCCCGGCGCGTGCGGAGATCAAGCTGCCGGATCTCGCGGCGGGGAGCTATGATCTCGTGCTGTTTGACGAAGCACAGGAGCTTCTCCGAATGCCGGGCGCGTTGACGGTTGTCGCGCCGCCCCTCCCACCTCCGCTGCCAGTGACGGAGTTCCAGGTCGTCGGCCGGTTCGTCGACCTTGCCGTCGACGCGGCGCCGTCGATACGGCCAGGTCTGAAATTGGGGCACGGTGAAGAAGACGAGCCACTCGCTGAGGTGCTGGCCGTGCGCTCGCCCGAAGCGAGCGTGTACAACGTCAAGGTCGGAAGCGAGACACTCGCGGCACCGAAGCCTGGTCGCGTGACCGTCCCCGCCATCATTCGGGCGAGATGCGCCATCGCTGGAGATGGCTGTACCGTCGAAGGTGTTGCCCTGGCGCCTGGCTCGACGGTGTTGCTTCCGCTGCTGGCCGCGCCCGGCAAGGATGGCGAAGATCGGTCCTCGCCCAGCCAGGTGTCGTTCGTGCTCGAAGAGGTTCGTCCGGTAGACGCGCGCCTGGAGTTTCCGTCGGACCGTCCCACGCTGCCTCGCGTCGAACTGCAGGCTGTCGGAGACTTCGCCCTTCCCGTGGACGACGTGCCGTCGATACAGCCAGGTCTGAGATTAGGACGCAGTGAAGACGAGCTATTCGCCGAAGTCCTGGCGGTGCGCTCGCCCGAGCTCGGCGTCCGTCGTCTGCGAGTGGGCAGCAGCGTGATCTCGGTTCCGAAGCGGGGTGCAGCTCGCGTCCCCGCCATCATACGCCTGTCATGTGAGGTCGCGGACGACGCCTGCAGGGTCGGGAATGTGGTCGTGGCGCAGGACGCCACCGTCACGTTCCCCTGGGCTGACGGGTTTGCGCATGAAGGCGAGGAATCCCTTGAAAGGCAGCTGTCCTTTGCGATTGCGGGCGTGCGTTCCGTTGATTCGCCCGTCGAGTTCCCTTCGTCGCTAATCGACGTGCAGGTAGTTGGCCGGTTCATCGAACTCTCCAAGAGCGACGCAGGGCAATTCCGTGTCGGGCTCAAGTTCGAGGGCCGGCGAGACGAGCCGAGCGCGGAAGTCCTCGCAGTCCAGGAACCCGTGGCGGCCACACAGCGCGTCAGGACCGGTCTGAACACGCAGATTTCGACCCCGGTGTCGGGGGAGTTCGCCGTGCCGGCCATCGTCCGGCTGAGCTGTGTCATCACGCCGGACGAAGCGTGCATGGTTGGCAAAACGAGCGTGATACCGAACGCGACGATCAGGCTGCCCGCCGAAGCGGGTGCCGATCAAGTCGGACTCTTCATCGACGAAGTTTGGCCGGCTGATTCACGACTTGAATTCCCATCGATCAGGAAGGCAGTCGCCACTCTGCGTGTGCGTTTCCTGGCTCGGCCTGAAGTCGTCGGACTGGTGAAAGTTGGTGACGTCGATGTGGGTGATCCCAGCTTGGTCATGGATGGGGACAGGGCCTCGTTGACGTCTCTTGAGTCCGAGCGACAGACGACGACAGCCCGAGCGGTCGTTGACGCCGGCGTCAGCAGTAATTTCCAGTTCGAAGAGACCGTCGTCGCCTTCAACGCTACGCTGGAGGTGCCGG
>JASLLE010000129.1 GCA_030747175.1 Dehalococcoidia bacterium
ATCACGGATATCCGCGATAGACGCAATCCTGACCGGTCGGTTACGATATCCATAACGGTAGAGACGTCGGGCCTCTCTCAAGTAAGTCGCCTTCTCACGCGGCTGGAAGAGATACCGGAGGTCGAAGCAGTCCACCGCATCACCGCGACCGGGTCGAAGGGCTAAGCCGCGGGTAACCGAAGGGTCTTAAAGGAGATATCGCGCGTGACGAAAGGAATCTCGGCAGCGAAGGCCCACCGGCAGTCGCTGCGCAGGCGTGAAAGCAACCGACACCGGATGCGGACGCTCAGGACATTGATCCGCAGCGCACGTGAATCAGTGGCGGATGGCGCTGACGATCGAGAGGAACGGGTACGGGTCGCTTCCGCGGCGCTCGACCGCGCCGCGTCACGGGGCGTGATCCACTCGAACAACGCTTCGCGCCGGAAGGGACGGCTGCGCTTGCTGTTGAACCGGACGGATGCTGCCTCCTAACCCTCAGGCGAAACGAAGAATAGAAAAGCCGGGCTCAGGCCCGGCTTTTTGCTTGTCTGGAGTTCGAAGGTCAGCTTGCCGCGGCGACCGGCTCCGCTAAGGCGGCCTTGGCAGCCTCCGCGACCTGGGCGAATGCGTTCGGGTCACGAACAGCGAGATCGGCGAGAACCTTGCGGTCGATCTCGATATTCGCAAGCTTGAGACCGTGGACAAACTTGCCGTATGGGAGACCGTTCAAGCGCGCCGCGGCGTTGATCCGGGCGATCCACAGCTTGCGCATGTCACCCTTCCGTTCACGCCGATGCTCATAGGCGTACTGGAGAGAGTGGAGGAGCGCTTCATGCGCGCGCCGAAACAGGGTGTGACGAGACCGCCACTGCCCTTTGGTCTGTTTGAGAACGTCCTTGTGGCGGCGGCGCGTCTTCGGGCCACCCTTTACACGGGTCATTTCGTGATTCCTTTGTTCCCGGTCCGGTCGGCGCTACTTGACGCCGTACGGTAGGAGACGCTTAACGCGCTTGGCGTCGGCCTCGGCCAGCGCTTGCTGATCCGCATATTGCCGTTTGACGGACTTCGGCTTCTTGCGCCGAAGGTGGCTCTGATGGCCTTTGCCCTTCGTCAGCTTGCCGGTGCCCGTCACCCCGATGCGCTTCTGCGTGCCCTTATGCGTCTTGAGCTTGTACTTCTTCGTCTTGGTCGGCATTCTCTTCCGTCTCTTCTGTGACCGATTCGGTTGTAGGCGTCTCTTCAGTCGACCCGGCTACTTGTTCTTGTCGCGTATCTGGCGCCGAGGCAACAATTTCTTCGGCTGCCGCAACTACGTCCTCGGACCCCGAGGGTCCCGCATCCATCGTTGGGTCTTCGCTTGCAGTCGGGACGACGATTTCCGCCGCTTTCCTCTTTGCCTTGCCTGGCGCGAGGATCATGCTCATCCCCCGCCCCTCAAGCTGCGGTGGGACGTCGACGGCGCAGATGTCCTGAACGGCCTCTGCGACGCGACGAAGGAGCGCGACGGCCAATTCCGGGTGGGTGTTCTCCCGGCCTCTGAAAATCACGGACACCTTGACCTTGTCTCCCCCGGTGATCAGCTTTCTGACCTGTCGCGTTTTGAAATCGACGTCATGCTGCCCGATCTTGGGCCGCAACCGAACTTCGCCCAATTCCGCGGTCTTCGTCCCCTTCTTGAGTTCTCGCTCCTTCTTGGACTGCTCGTACCGGAACCGACCGTAGTCGAGCAATCGACAGACGGGGGGTTGAGCGTTCGGGGCAACCTCTACCAGGTCGACTCCGCGTTCCAAGGCAACCTCCACCGCTTCGCGCACCGGCATTATCCCGAGTCGCTCCCCGTCGTCCAGGACGACGAGCACTTCGCGCGCGGTGATCCGATTATTGACGCGATAGTCCCTTGGTATGTCGGAATCCCCCTTAGGTCTTCAAGCCGCGATTCAAGGCGTGAATATACACAGGGCCAAGCATAGGGTCAAGAACGACAAACCGGGGACAAAATCACCGGATCGCACCTGATTCCTCTTGAGCCTTTATGTCGTCCGATGACATCCCGAGCACGTCTCCGAAGACGTAATCATTGTGGTCGCCAAGCCACGGGGCACGCACTGCCGCGGAGGCCGAAGACACCTCCGGGATGGCAGGAAGGCCCTGGTGAGTGAGCGTGCCCCACGGTGGCTCGGTTACATCAACGAGGTGGCCACGTTGCCGCAGATGGAGGTCGTTGAACAACTGCTCGCCGTTCATCGCGATTCCCGCTGGGACGCCCCCGGCCTGTAGGAGCCGCAGGGCCTGCTGCGGCGTGAACGCCTGAGTCCATTCGCCGATTTCATGGTCGACCTCATCGCGGTTCACACGACGGCCGGAGAGATCCGCGAACCTGGGGTCCGCCGCCCAGGTGGGGCCCCCCATCACGGCCTGAAGTTTCGCCCATTGATCGTCATTCTCGCAGGCGATCACGATCCAGGCGTCAGGGTGGCTGCATGGGTAGGCGCTGAAGGGACCAAGATTCGCGGTCAGCGGCTCGTCGTATCCGACGCTGCCCCAGGAGTTCCCGTTGATGGTGTAGTCGAGAATCGGTGGGCCCATCATGGCGCCCTGACCATCGACCTGGCTGATCTCGATGAACTGCCCCTCGCCGGTTCGGTCGCGGTATTCGATGGCGGCCGCGGTGGAGAACGCGACGAACGCGGCTCCCACGTAGTCCGGTACCACACCCTTTGCATGCGCGGACATCTCCGACTCCGGGTGCCCCCACAGTAGCGTCAGTCCCGAGAATGCCTGGAGTTGGTTGCCGTAGGTGACCCATCGGCTCAGCGGTCCGGTCGAGCCCATCCCCGGCATGCCGATCTGGATGATGTCGGGCTTGAACTTGCGCAGGTCGTCCCAGCCCAACCCAAGGCGGCGCATGATCTCCGCGCTGAAGTTGTCGACGACGACGTCGCTGACGGCGACCAATTGCCGGAACAGTTCCTTCCCCCCGTCCGATCGGAGGTCAACCGTGCAGCTGAGCTTGTTGCGGTTGAGGTCCGGAAATACTGGGCGGAAGGCTTCACGGTTCGCTTCGAGGCTGGCTGATTCCACCTTCACCACCTCGGCACCGTAAAACCCGAGCATCATGGTGCCGATCGGCCCCGCGAATGCTCGGGTGACATCCGCAACACGGATCCCGTCGAGCATGGCAGCGTCAGGTGATACCGACGGGTCGGTGGCCGTGGTGACTCCTTTGACCGGAACCGATCCGATCTCGGAGAAGATCTCTTCGCGGTGCTGGTCGAGCATTGGGGCGGGTCGGCTGACCGAAAACGGCGTCTTCTCGAGCTTCACCGGAGCGCCCGGAGCCTGATAGGCGCCAACGACGGGGTGATTGATCGTCTGGAACCAGCCCCGATCGCGCATATGGTCGCTGGTCACGAAATCCTCGAAAGAATTAACGGGTGAGCAGGCCAGCCCGCGCTTTTGGCACTCGGCGACGAATTCGTCCCGATCGAACTGTTCGACGTGCTGGCCGATGAGCACCTGCGCGAGGTCCTGATTGTCGGTCCTGTACTGAGGGTTGTCCCACTCGGGATCGGAAAGGATGGGGTCCTCCATCCATTCCCGTGTCAGGACGTGCCAATGGCCGGTCATGAAGATGGCCAGCGCCGCGTGCCCTCCGTCCTTGCAGCGATAGATATTCGCGGCTCCGCCGGTCGGGCCGGGCCGCGTAGGGATGTCACTCCGCTGGCTGTATCGAGGGATCGCGCTGACGGTCGCGAATGTAAGCGCCTCTTGCAGGGAGACGTCAATGCGTTGCCCGATGCCGGTCTGGCGCCGGTGTCGAACCGCGGCCAGCGCAAGATAGGCGCTCTCGATCCCCGCGATCTGAAAGGAAATTTGGCATGGGGGCACGACCGGGGCCCGCTCGTTGTCGCCCTGGCTCATCATCAATCCGGACATCGCCGCTGCCACAGCGTCTCCGCCGAGGTAGTCGCTATACGGTCCATGCTGTCCGAATGGGGTAATCGAAATCGTGACGAGCCCAGGATTCAACTTCCTGAGTTCATCGTCATCGAGTCCGACGGACCGCAGGTAACCACGAGGGGTCGCTTCGATGACGATGTCGGCGCGGTCGATGAGGCTCTTGATGGTCAGCTGATCAGCCGGAGCATTCACGTCCAGCACGATGCTGCGCTTGTTCAGGTTCGCGTTCAGGAACGGAATGCCGCGCTCCGGGTCCGGCGTCTCGCCGGCGAATGGTGGGAGCGAACGGTTCGGGTCTCCGCCCGGCGGTTCGATCTTGATCACGTCCGCCCCGAGGCCACCCAAAAAATTCGCCGCATACGCGGCGGGCATGTCTCCGAGTTCAACGACTCGGAGGTGGTCGAGCGCCTTCGGTGTCGATCCATTTGGCTGAGTAGTACTCATCTCCGTCCCACCCCCTCTGAGTTGGCCAACGATAGGCTGCTCCCGAAAACGGGTCAATCAATGGGTGCAGGTGGTGGCGATACGGTCAGGCACTCAAACGAGCAGTGAGGGCGCGGGCGAACTCAGGACCTTTGCCTTCATCTTCGTGGTTGAAGTGGACGAATGCCTGCTTCCAGGGACCTGATTGGCGTTTTCGAACGAGGTCCGCCCATCGCGACATGTCCTCCGGCGCGTATCCCTCATCGCGAAGCCGGAAATACCCGAAATCGGCGGTTACCAAATCTGGGGTCGTGGACTTCTCGTTGTCCGTCACGCAAAGGGCCAGTTTTCGCGCCCGCATCCGATCGTAGACGTCGTCAGTGAACCATGAGTCGTTTAGGAACTCGAACGCGATACGCATTTCCGGGGGCAGCCAGTCGAGGAACCTGTTGAAGACATCGAGGTTGGCGTGGAACAAGGGCGGAAGCTGGAAGAGCAAGACTTCGAGCTTGTCCCCGAGCGTTCGTGCCCGGTTGAGGAAGGTTTCGAGCAGGCCGGCTTCCGGTTGAAGCCGCGCATTGTGCTTGATCCGACGTGGCGCCTTGAGAGCGAAGGTGAACGAATCCGGTGTCGTCGTGACCCAATCCGCGAGGACCTTCTCGCTTGGGATCCGGTAGAAGCTCTAGTTGATCTCGACGATCGAGAACTGATCCGAGTGGAACTCCAACATCTTCGAAGCCGGAAGGTCCGCCGGATAGAAGGGGCCCTTCCATTCCTTGTAGTTGTGCCCGCTGGTGCCGATAAGCGCTATGTCCTCGTTCACGAATCGGTCGACGATCCCGAGAAGGACCGCGCCGGCGCCTCAAACCCGAGCGGCGCCGCAGGTGTCTACCCTCGAGCGACTACGGCTTTCCGGACCATCTCCAAAAACTCATCGATTCCGACCGCTCCCAGGTTCTCATTCGAGCGGAGACGAACGGACACGGCACCGGCCTCAGCCTCACGGTCGCCGACCACCAACATGTAGGGGATGTGCTGCAACTGTGCGTCGCGGACCTTGGCGTTCATGCGCTCGTTCCGCCCGTCCAGATCGACCCGGAACCCGGCGTCGCGGATGCGCGACTCGACCTCACGAGCGTAGTCGAGGTGGCGGTCTGCGATAGGGATGACGACCGCCTGTACCGGCATGAGCCAAACGGGGAACGCACCAGCGCTGTGCTCGATCAGTACGCCAAGGAATCGTTCGAGCGACCCAAGGATCGCCCGATGGATCATGACCGGACGGTGGCCGGACCCGTCTTCGGCGATGTACTCGAGCCCGAACCGTTCGGGCAGGTTGAAGTCGAGCTGGAATGTGCCGAGTTGCCACTCTCTTCCGATGGCGTCACTCATAAAGAGGTCTATCTTCGGGCCGTAGAACGCGCCCTCATCAGGGATCTCCTCGAAGGACCGGCCAGCGCCAATGAGGGCGTTCCTAAGCGCCCCCTCCGCTCTATCCCACATCTCATCGCTCCCAAGCCGTTTCTCGGGCCTGAGAGAGAGTGTGACGCGAGGTTCGCCCAGGCCGAAGGCCCCGTAAACGGAATCGGTCATCTCGAGGAGCGAGGAAATCTCACCGGAGACCTGGTCGGGCTCGCAGTAGATGTGGGCATCGTCCTGGGAAAAGCTGCGGACGCGAGTCAGCCCGTGGGTGACGCCGGAGCGTTCGTTCCGGTGCAAGCGACCGAAGTCGGCATACCGGAGCGGCAAGTCACGGTACGAATGGAGTTGAGACCGGTAAATGACGCAGTGGCCGGGGCAGTTCATGGGCTTGACGCCGAACTCCCGCTCATCGACCTCCGTGAAATACATGTTCTCGCGGTAGTTGTCGTAGTGCCCGGAGGTCTTCCAGAGGTCTGTCGAGAAGATCTGAGGTGTGATCACCTCCTGGTAGCCGTACCGGTCGTACTGTTCCCGGACGTAGGAGACCATCAGGTTGTAGACGGTTGTCCCCTTGGGAAGGAAGAAGGGTGTGGCGGGAGAGATCGGGTCCATGAAGAAAAGCCCGAGTTCGCGTCCGAGGCGACGATGGTCCCGGCGCTCGGCTTCCTCCAGCCGGTGGAGGTGAGCGTCCAGATCATCCTGGGTCTCGAAGCACGCCCCGTAGATCCGCTGGAGCTGGGGGTTCTTCTCGTCGCCTCGCCAGTATGCCCCCGCGACTCGCAGCAACTTGAAGGCGGCGACGTTGTCAGTCGAGTCCACGTGGGGTCCCTGGCACAGGTCGGTG
>JASLLE010000012.1 GCA_030747175.1 Dehalococcoidia bacterium
TGAAGCTCTCGTCCTGGGCAAGCTGTCCGGGCGGGCGGGACTCCGGTCACGACTCGGCGACCTGGGCTACGAACTCAACGACGAGGAACTGGCAGAGCTGTTCCCGCGCTACAAAGACCTGGCTGATCAGAAACGCGAGGTCACGGATTTCGACCTGCAATCCCTCATGTCGGAGCAGTACCGCTTCTCGGACACCGACAGGCAGTACCGGTTTGAGGGCGTGAAGGTGGAGGCCGGGGACATGGTGACGCCTGTCGCCACGGTGACGGTCGGCACACCGGACGGTGAGTCGAAAACGGTTACTGCTGAGGGAACCGGCCCCGTGGACGCAGTCTGCAAGGCGATCGACGAAATCGTCGATCAGGTGTGCAATCTGACCGAGTTCGCGGTCGCCTCGGTAACGGACGGCATCGACGCCATCGGCGAAGTCACGATCCGTGTCGAGGACGAAGCTGGTCACATATACGCCGGACGCGGTGGCGACACCGACATTATCGTCGCCTCCGCAAAGGCCTACATCAACGCAATCAACCGGATGGGCGTTCTCGGTCCCGACCAGACCGACATAACGTTCACGGAGTAAACAACGGGTAACAACCATCGAACTGTCTGCCCTTTAGAATTGCGCCCCGGCATTCCTCTAATTGGAGAGCCGGGGCGTAGTTCTGCCCCCCTGATAACTAGACCCCGACCCGTATCCAATTGACGCACGGAGAAACAGATTTCAACCATGCCTGAGACGACACCCAGGACGATGTTTCAAAAGATCTGGGAGCAGCACATCGTGGGGGACGAAGAGGAAGGCAAACCCGCCCTCCTCTACATCGACCTGCATCTCATCCACGAGGTGACATCGCCCCAGGCGTTTGAAGGACTACGACTCGCAAATCGAGCGGTCCGGCGCCCTGATCTCGTGGTCGCTGTTGCAGACCACGACGTGCCGACAACGCCCCGGGACACAGAAGTCGTCATCGAAGACCCGATCGCCAAACAGCAACTGGAAACGCTTGACGCGAACACACGTGATTTTGGCATCGAACTATTTGACATGTACTCCCCGGAACAGGGGATCGTCCACGTGATCGGCCCGGAGATGGGCGTCACCCAGCCCGGTATGACCATCGTTTGCGGTGATAGCCACACCGCCACCCACGGCGCGTTCGGCGCGCTGGCCTTTGGCATCGGCACATCTGAGATCGAGCACGTCCTCGCTACGCAGTGCCTGATGCAGGCGCGACCGAAGACGATGGAGGTCCGCGTGATCGGCGATCTGCAGCCGGGCGTGACCGGCAAAGACTTGATCCTGTCGATAATCGGCCAGATCGGCGTCGCTGGCGGCGTCGGACACGTCATCGAGTACACCGGCCAGGCCATTCGAGACCTCTCAATGGAAGCCCGGATGACGGTCTGCAACATGAGCATAGAAGGCGGCGCGCGCGCCGGGATGATCGCCCCGGACGAAAAGACATTCGACTACCTGAGAGGCCGCAAGAAGGTACCTCAGGGCGATGCTTTCGACGAAGCGGTCGAAGGTTGGAAGCAGTTCGTTACAGATGAAGACGCCGAGTTCGACACGGTTGTCGAGATCAATGCCGCTGAAATAGAACCACGGGTGACATGGGGCACCAACCCGGGGCAGGTAGCCGGCATCAGCGGAAACGTCCCGCATCCAGAGGATTACGAGTTACCGGGTGACCAGGAAAACGCTGCTCGAGCGCTTGAGTACATGAACCTGAATCCCGGACAGCGCATCACGGACATCAGCGTTGACAGGGTCTTCATCGGCTCCTGCACAAACGGCCGAATAGAGGACATACGCGCGGCTGCCGCGATCGCAAAGGGTTACAAGGTCGCTCCCGACGTGCGCGCCATGATCGTTCCGGGTTCCACACCCATGAAGAAGATCGCGGAGGAGGAGGGCCTGGACCAGATCCTGATCGAGGCCGGATTCGAATGGCGGACCGCGGGCTGCTCGATGTGCCTGGGCATGAACCCGGACATCCTCACGCCCGGCGAACGGTGCGCCTCCACCTCAAACCGCAACTTCGAGGGCAGGCAGGGCCGCGGAGGCCTCACCCACCTCGTCAGCCCGGAGATGGCGGCGGCGGCGGCAATCGAGGGTCACTTCGTAGACGTACGAGACTGGGAGAAGGCGGAGGATTAGCCACCGCCGATTACGCCACCTCACGGACGCCCACCAGAGCGATAAATGTCTACCAGCGCCGACCAGCCGGGTTACAACTCCGGACGAACGTTATTTATCGTCATTTCCGGGATCATCGGCCTGATGGTGATCCTGGCGTTCACACTCGCATGGGTCGACAGCAGGATGTTGAACGAGATCAACGCCTACAAATCCGCGGGTCTTACCAATCTGCCCCGAAACGGCGCAGACCCTGGAGAACTACTGGATTTCGCCGCCAGACAGGGGATCGAATGTGAGTCAGCCGATGCGCTGGTATCCCGCTCGGGCGACTGCGCGAGCGTTCTCGACATCGCCCGAACCGTCAACGACTACAAGACCACTCATTCACTGATCTGGTCTTTCGTCGCCCTCTCCACCATTGCGCTGATCGTGACGTTCACCCTGTTCATCCACCAGGCGAGTTCCAATCTCCAGTACCTGCGTGCCGAAGGCCAGAAGTTCACGCCGGGATGGGCCGTCGGATGGTTCTTCATACCCTTCATGAATTTCTTCCAACCGAGCCGGGTCGTACACGAACTTGTAAAAGCTTCCGGATCGACCGACACCAGAGACCCTCGGGCATGGCAAAATGCTAATCCACCGGACGGATTCATCATCAGTTCATGGTGGACGCTCGTTGTCATCGCCATCCTTTTTGGCCCGCGGGGAATCTCTTTCTTCGTCGGGCGCGGGGACATCGAGGACTGGGCGGCATCCGGAAGATTGCTGGTGTGGTCTGACCTGTTTCAAGTGCTGCCGCTGGTTTTAACGGTTATTGTTGTATCCCGTCTTCAGAGAGCACAGGAAATACGCCATCAACTTGTACTGGCCCGGCAAATCAGGTCGTTAAGAAATCCGTAAAAGTTAAACCAGGGCGGAGGTTCTCGGCGCATACGTCGCCGCTCCGCCAGAATCGATCCACAGGACAACACATTGGACCCTCTTAAGCGAGTAACGGGGATCGTCGCGCCGTTGGACATGGCGAACGTAGACACCGACCAGGTGATCCCGAAACAGTTCTTGAAGCGGATAGAACGGACCGGCTTTGGCGAGTTCGCGTTCTTCAACTGGCGATACCTGGAGGACGGGGTTCCCAACCCTGATTTCATACTGAATCAGGCGGCCTACCAGGGCGCTTCCATCCTGGTTTCCGGCCCGAACTTCGGTTCCGGCTCGTCGCGTGAGCACGCGCCGTGGGCTCTGAAGGAATACGGCTTCATGGCCGTGATTGCCCCCAGTTTTGGTGATATCTTCCGCAACAACTGTTTTCAGAACGGCATGGCGCCCATCATCCTTTCGCAGGCCGGCGTGGATACCATCATGGCCCGCGCATTGCGCAAACCTGGTTACACCCTGACAGTGGATGTTGAGGGCCAGCGGGTTTACGACGATGAAGGCTTCTCGGAGTCGTTCGAGATGGAACCGTTCCGCCGCGAATCCCTGGTGGAGGGCCTCGACGAGATCGGGCGCTCACTCCAGAACAGCGATGTCATTACCGAGTTCGAAGAGGCGCATCCAGCACGCTGGTAACCGCCCGTATCGGAGAAGAGAGTTTTGGACCTTAAGATCGCGGTCATCGGTGGGGACGGAATCGGCCCGGAAGTCACGGCCGAATCCGTAAAAGTGCTCGACGCCGTCGGAAGGCGGTACGGGCACGATTTCACCTGGAGAACAGGTGAAATGGGAGGCTGTGCGATAGACAGGCACGGCACCCCGCTACCCGACGAGACGATGGACACGATCCTCGGGTGTGACGCCATCCTGTTCGGCGCCGTCGGCGGCCCGAAGTGGGACGACCCGCGGGCGAAGACGCGGCCCGAAGACGGCATCCTTCGTATCCGCAAGGAACTGGGACTCTTCGCAAACGTTCGGCCCATCAAGGTCTACCCGGAACTGGTGGATTCTTCGCCACTCCGTCCCGAGCAACTTGAAGGCGTGGACATGGTCATCCTCCGCGAGCTGACGGGCGGCCTGTACTTTGGCCGGCCAAAAAAGCGCTGGGAGAACGCCCGCGGGCGGCGCGCAGTGGACACCCTCTCGTACACCGAGAAAGAGATCGAACGCGTGGTCCGCGTCGGCTTCGAGATGGCGCGCAACCGCCGCAATAAGCTGACCTCCGTGGACAAGGCCAACGTCCTTGAGTCCGGCCGTCTCTGGCGTGAGATCACGACCGAGCTCCATCACCAGTACAGGGACGTGGAACTGGATCACGTGCTGGTGGACAACGCCGCCATGCAACTCATCACCAACCCGGCACAGTTCGATGTGATCGTCACCGAAAACACCTTTGGAGATATCCTGTCGGACGAGGCGTCTGTACTCTCCGGATCGATGGGCATGCTCCCCTCTGCCAGCCTGACCAGCCCGCCCCCGAAAAAGGGTGTACGACGACGACGCGGCGGCAAGCCCGCCCTGTACGAACCGATCCACGGCAGCGCCCCGGACATATCAGGACACGGCGTCGCCAACCCGGTGGCGTCACTCTTGAGCAGCGCAATCATGCTGCGCTGGTCGTTCGGTCTCCACGAGGAGGCCGACGCCATCGAAAAGGGCGTGGACGCTGTGATGTCTGAAGGCTTCCGGACACGGGACATCGCCGGTGAAGGCGATAAGTGCATCGGCACAGTTCAGTTCGGGGACATGGTGGCAAGCTCCGTCGGCGGCTGACCTCCCCGCGAGGTGGATTAACTGGCCGTTCTTCCCGCGCATCCGTGAATGACATAATCGGCGGGGCGTATGGCAATACGCCCACGTCCGCCAGCCGTCATCCCGATCCTTCCGGGCCCGGAAGGACGAGGGATCTTCACCGGCACGCCGGTCAGCGAAACAACCGCTTACCGGGAAGCTCCTTCTCCCTCACCCACGTGATGAAGATCATTCGCAGGACAACTTTGTACGAGGGGTCCCGGTCATATCACGGTTTGTAACGTGACGAAGATCACGCAACGCGATCTCCTCTCCGTCCCACACGAGACTGGCCATTGCGTTGGGTGAGTTCACGAGCCGTTTGACAAACCGGTACGAGGATCCGTACTTCGCGAGGTGATCCGGCCCACAGTCCTTCAAATACAGGATTATTACCTCTCCAGCTACGAACGCTGTCTGGCCCTCAAGGACGAACGCATCAGGCCGAATGGTGCCTCCCCACCAGTTGACGAGGACTGGTTCGTCCTCGAAAACCTCACCTTTGAGGGTTTCCTCCACTGTCATAGTCCACGGCGTGAAGATCTGGGGCGAACTGCCCCACCTCAACTGATCCTGAGGGACGCTTGCCAGTCTTCCGTCGGCCGTCACGCCGGGACGCTCCCCGGAGACCGTAGTCCAGAACGGAACCCCGGGTGCATTCACTTTTGCGATCACGATAAGATCCGCCAATCTGGCTGCCTCTGAATGGTCCGGAGCCCCATCGAAAATATCGCTGCTGATCATGCGGGCGCCCCGATCCGATTCGTCTGTCCCCCCGTCCGGAGAACCCCCGGCTTCGGTCTGGGCGGATGCTGGAGAATCGTTCGACCCCGGTGCAACGTCGTCTCCCGACGAACAAGCAAGTGCGGCCAGTCCGGACAGCGCCAGGACCAGCGTGAGCAAAATCTGGGTCTGAATCGTCAACTCACCTGCCTCCCTTCAGATCGATAACTGTCAGGGTGAATCGGCATAAAATTCGCATCGGTTAACCGCTGAACACCCATTCGGCGTTCGCCGGCGAAAAGACAAAGGACATCACAAACGCGATTACGCGAGCATTGAGTATGCCCTCTGCCAACCCGAATTCGATCAGTGAAACCGCCTATCCGGGGCGACGGATTCTCCTGTGGGGTGGTGGTGGCAAGACCACTCTCTCCCGGGCTCTCGGTGAGAAACTTGATCTGCCGGTGATCGAACTGGACGCCCTGTTTCACATGCCTGGATGGGTGGAGCGCGACCGGGACGAATTCCGCGAGCTGGCCCTCGACACGCTGGCCGTATGCGAAGACGGCTGGATCGCAGACGGCCAGTACATGGGCGCTCTCGGCGGCGAGGTAATCGCACAGGCCGACACGCTGATCTGGCTTGATCTGCCCTTCCGAACCTCATTCGGTCGCGTGATAATGCGGACTATCCGGCGATGCCGCGATAAAGAGCGGATCTGTGGCGACAACTACGAGACCTGGCGCAAGGCATTCCTTAGCAGGGACTCGCTGTTGCTTTATCTGCTGAAAAGGCGACTGTTCCGCAATAAGTCATCTAAGGATCAACGCGAGAAGCTGATCAGAGAACGCGGATCACACCTCGACGTCATCCGGCTGAAATCGGCGAGGGCCCTGGATCGTTTCTACGACGAGCACGGTCTCGTACGAGTCTGAAATCCGTACGTACAACAGGTCGCGGTGAACTACCTCTCGCCGAACGCATCCAGGCTCGCCGGGAGACCCTGAGAGCCTGAACAAATAGCCAGCTCCGGCTATATAACGATCCCCCACCGCCCCGGATAATGTCGCGGCTCTCACATCCAACCGCCGGAGGACACCGTGACGGAACTCACCACGAAACGGACGCGCACGTCGTTGCACTGGGGTGTCTACGATGTCGATGTGGAGGGCGACCGAATCGTTACGTCGCATCCACGAGCGGGCGACCCGGATCCCTCGCCCATCGGCCAGTCCATCCCCACCGCGATTCACAGCGAATCGCGGATCACACAGCCCATGGTCCGCAGTGGCTGGCTGGAACACGGTCCTCAGCGGGACCGCGGCGGTCGTGGCGCCGAACCATTTATCCCGGTCACATGGGAGCAGGCGCTAGATCTTGTGTCTGGAGAGCTTGAGCGGGTCAAAACGTCGCACGGCAACGGCGCCATCTTCGGAGGAAGCTACGGCTGGTCGTCGGCCGGCCGTTTCCACCACCCCACAAGCCAGGTCCACCGTTTCCTCAATCAGATCGGGGGGTACGTTAGATCGGTCGATAGTTACAGTTCCGCCGCCGCCCAGGTCATCATCCCGCACGTGATCGGGCACGAATTCCTTCCGCTGGCGCGAGCCCAGACCACGTGGCCTGTGATCGCCGAGCATGCGGGGCTTGTTGTGATGTTCGGAGGCATGCCCCTGAAAAACACGCAGGTCAGCCAGGGCGGCGCCGGTGAGCACAACACACGCGGGTGGCTGAAACGGCGCCGGGACAACGGCGCAAATTTCGTGAACGTGAGTCCCGTGAGGGATGATGCGGCCGAGTTTCTGAACGCAGAATGGATGGCGCTTCGGCCGAACTCGGATACCGCCCTGATGCTGGGAGTGGCCCACACCCTGGTCGTGGAAGAGCTATGTGACAGGAGCTTCCTCGACAGCCATTGCCACGGGTTCGAGAGGTTTGAGCCCTACATCCTCGGTGAATCCGATGGCCAGCCGAAAGACCCCGCCTGGGCAGCCGCTATCACCGGCATCCCGGAAGAGACGATACGCGATCTCGCGCGCCGTATGGCGGCGACGCGCACGCTCGTCACGATCGCGCTCTCGTTACAGCGGGGCGATCACGGAGAGCAGCCCTACTGGATGGCGACGGTACTCGCCGCAATGCTGGGACAGATCGGCCTGCCGGGAGGTGGCATTGGATACGCATACGGCACATTCGGAGATATCGGCAGACCCGTGAGACGGGTCGAAGGTCTGGCGTTGCCGCAGGGGGTGAATCCCGTCAAGGATCTCATCCCGGTCGCTCGCATTACCGACATGCTGCTGCACCCCGGTGAAACGCTGGACTACAACGGCCAGAGCCTCACCTACCCCGATATCCGCCTCGTCTACTGGTGCGGCGGCAATCCGTTCCATCATCACCAGGACCTGAACAGCCTGGTCGCGGCCTGGCAGCGACCGGAGACGATCGTGGTACACGAGCCGTGGTGGAACGCGCTGGCGAGGCATGCCGATATCGTACTGCCCGCTACCACGCCGCTTGAGCGGACCGACATCAGCCGGTCGCCCGTGGACAGTTTCATATTCGCCATGGAACAGGCGATCCCGCCCGTCGGCCTGGCACGCAACGATTACGACATATTTGCGGGAATCGCGCACCGTATGGGCGTCGGCGAACAATTCACGGAGGGACGGTCGGAAGACGACTGGCTGCGCCATCTGTACGGTGAGTTTCGAGATCAGGTCGGGCGACAGGAGGATATCGAGATCCCGGAGTTCGACGACTTCTGGAGCCAGGGCGAGATCGAGTTGCCGACCGGGGAACCCGGCCGGGTCCACCTGGCGGATTTCCGTGACGATCCGGTAAATCGCCCGTTGGAGACGCCGTCCGGCAAGGTCGAAATCTACTCGGACACTATCGCCGGTTTCGGGTACGACGACTGCCCGGGACACCCGGCATGGCTGGAACCGGTGGAGTGGCTCGGATCTGACCTAAGCGATAGCTACCCGATCCACATGATCTCGAACCAACCGTCTACCCGGCTGCACAGCCAGCACGACCCCGGTTCCCTGAGCGTTGCGAACAAGGTGCAGGGACGTGAGCCGGTGACTATCCACCCGGATGATGCTTCATCTCGCGGAGTCAAAAACGGCGATGTGGTACGTGTGTTCAACGATCGCGGTGAATGCCTGGCGGGCGCCCGCGTCAGCGACGGAGTTCGACCCGGGGTGATCGTCCTGCCCACAGGGGCCTGGTACGACCCGGAGTCGCCCGGTGGCCTGGACCGCCACGGCAACCCGAATGTCCTGACCCTGGACAGAGGCACGTCACGGTTAGCGCAGGGTTCCATCGCCCAATCGGCGCTGGTGGAATTTGAGAAGTTCAAGGGGGAGCCTCCGCCGGTGCGGGCTTTTGAACAACCCGCTATGGTGGTGCCGGAATAGGCCGCAGCCACCCCTCAGGAAGGACTCGATCAGCTTTGATCACCGTACTTCTCAGGTTCAACCTCAAACCCGGTAAACGAGATGAAGTCGTCGAGTTCCTGAGGTGGGATCAACAGGTCGCGATCGAATCCGAACCGGGAACGCTCAGGTTTGATTTCTACGATGACCCTGAGAACGAAAACGCCCTGTATATCTACGAGTCCTACACGGACCTGGCGGCGTTCGAAGTGCACAAATCACATGAGCCGTTCAAGAAATTCGCCCCCGAGATCGAGCCAGACTGCGTCGAGTCCGTTGACCACCTGCTCACAAATGCCGAGGAACTCGGTGCGGCGGGATCCTGGTAGCGTGCTCGATGCCACTTCACGAGCGTAGCCGAGGGGCCTTTACCAACAGACACGTCCGCAGGATTACACCGAGTTCGGGGGAACCTTGAACCTCCCTCACCCCAGCCCTCTCCCACCGGGAGAGGGAGCAACCGGACGACCAACACGCCGTCATCCCGGGCGTAGCCGAGGGACCTTTACCGGCAGACCATTCAGCAACGAACATTATTTGTGCGAGAACGCTTGACCTCCCTCAGTCGCGGTGCGTCGCAAGTAATTCCGGCAACTCTGCAAGGCTGCCCAACACGCCAGTCGCCTCCGTACTCTCGGGCCGCTCAGCCGAAATCAACGCCGCCGCCGCTCCCGCCTCAACCGCCCAGCTAACACACCGGTTCGAGTCGTCGATGAACAGCGCGTTCTCCGGCGAAATCCCGGCATCGGCCAGTACGCCGTCGTAATACAGGCGGCTGCCCTTCCAGGTGTCGATGAGATCCGTTCCGTACGTCTCGGTGAACAGTTCGCGCACCCCCATGCCCCGAAGGGTCGCGTCCAGATCGATCGACTCCGTCCCGGAGCCCATGTAGAGCTGATACCCCATCTCGTTAAGCTGGCGAATGGCGTCTGCGGCGCCGGAAATCTCGCACTCTATTCGGGCCCATACGTATCGATGCGTCGCGATGGCGAGGTCCGCACACTCGTCTTCGTCCGTCGGCGCATCAACTCCCACGAGATAGCACATGTCGCGCAGCCAACTGGTGATGTGAATTCGGCGGGCCGCAAGATATCCGCCGTCCAGAGGAAACTCCTCGAAAGCGTCCATGCTTCCCGCGATCACCGCGGCGTTCGCGTCCGACCACTGAGAGGGCTGGCCGCCCAGACGGGGCGCCAGATACTCGCCGAGGATGGCCCGGTACTGCGGGGCGCGCCGATCGTTGTCGCTTACCGTGCCACCGTCGTCAAGGAAAATGGCCTCGACATGGCTCAACATGCCTGAACTCATGCTTGCCCCCACTGCGCAATAAGACTCGTCACGTCCGCAACCGGCGATATTTCGCCTATCATCACCGGCGTCGCAGTCCCGGTGACCCTCCACCTGAGTTTACCGGCGACAACGGCGATACCCGAAAGGCGAAGCAAATCCAGAAGGGATAGCCTTGAACAACGGCAACATCGAAATCGGGCCGCCTCGTTGTCGCGGTCTTGTTTTCGATGGCGATGCGTTGCTGATGGTCCGCTTCAATCCGCCGGACGAGGGCGACCACTGGCAGATCCCGGGCGGTGGCAGCGAGCCGGGAGAGTCCCTTGGTGACTGTCTGATCCGCGAAATCAAAGAAGAAACGGGCCTGATCGTTAAACCCGGCCGGTTCTGCTACCTGGCACACGTGGTGGTCGGAAACCGGGTCAATCCGCACATGTATTTTGAAGCGGAACCGGTTGGCGGCGCCCTCGACGACCTCAGCGGGATGACCAGCGAAGAATCAGAGTGGTTCGTAGAGCGACGATTCGTCAAGCGCCACGAGCCCCTGGAGATACCGGCGTTCCCACAGCACGGCGTGTGGGACCGGGTGTGGGATGACCGTGAACTCGGGTTCCCGGAGCCCGTATACCTCGGGGCCTTCACCTGGAAGGGATCGAGATTTGTTTAACCGCCCGGACAACACCAGATAACAAAGGGAGAACCGCAGACATGTCGACCCGCCAATTCACCGGCAACCCGTCACAGGTGATGGTTGAGCAACTCGCCGCGTCCGGCGTGGAGTACGTGTTCTACAACTCCGGATCCCGCGAGGCGATGTTCTTCGACGCGCTCCACGCCAGTCCCGATATGAACGGTATACTCGCCCTTCACGAGGGCCCGGTGGCGGCGATGGCCGGGGGTTACGCACAGGTGCAGGGAGATCCCGCGGTGATGGTGGTCCACCTCGGGGCGGGACTCGCGCAATCGCTGGGCCAACTGTTCAACGCATGGAACGGCGGTCTCCCGGTCGTGGTGATCTCATTCCACGGCGACACCGGTAGTTTTGCCGACTCCGTGATGCTGAACATCGATCACGACTTCGGCCCGACCCACCTGTCGGCCCCGTTTACCAAGGCGGGCTGGTCGATCATCGAACCCGAAGGTTTGCCGGAGGCGATAGAGCGCGCTATCAAGGTCGCGACCGCCGCCCCGACCGGGCCGGTGCACCTCGCCGTGTACGACCGGCTACTGGATGCCGGACCGGTCACCGTGGACATTATCGAGTCCAGCGCGGCGCCGGTCCGTTCCGGATACGCGGACGATTCCGACCTGATCCAGATCGCGGCCGCGCTGGACGCCGCCGAACGGCCTCTTCTGTACGTCGGCGACGGCATCGGTAAAAGCGGAGCAACGGACGCCGTCACGGCGCTCGCCGAGCACCTTGGAGCCGCGGTCGCCTGCGCTTCTCCTGACCTCATCGGTGTGTCGATAGCCCACCCGCTCCATTGCGGGCCGTTCGGCCCCGCGGCCGCCGCCGTAAAGCCTGACTGCATCCTCGCCATCGGCGTTCGCCACACCGGGGCCGGAACACCGGGCGACTACGCTGCCTTTAGATCG
Source organism: Dehalococcoidia bacterium (assembly GCA_030747175.1). Taxonomy (GTDB): domain Bacteria; phylum Chloroflexota; class Dehalococcoidia; order Lucifugimonadales; family Lucifugimonadaceae. Next base: position 11,917 of record JASLLE010000012.1, read on the forward strand.
GCAGACAACGTCTTTGCCCTCGGTTCAGACATCCGCTATCTGCAGAACATCCCGTCACTGGACGACGGAATTGTGGCCGACGAGCACAAGGCGGTCAGCCGGCTCATGGAGACGGTGCGTAACGCGAGCGAAAGCGATGAATATGAAGCGCGCCGGAGCGCTGCGCTGGGTCACGCCGCCGCTTTGCGCGAGGCCCGCCGCGCCGGCCTGCAACCGGGCGGCGATCACATCGTCCCGGGGCGCGTCCGGCCGCTTGTACTGCTCGATGCTATCGAGGAGGAGCTGGCGCGCATCGGCGGCGGCATCATCACCTCTGAACAGTTCGCGATACAGCTTGAATGCATCAAAGCGGTAGAAGGCGGAGGGGTCAACACCCACCTCCGCCGGCCGGGCGAATCAGAGGGCTGGGGCATGGGCGCGGCCGCAGGGGCCAAAGTCGCAGCGCCAAACACGCCGGTGATCGGGCTGGTCGGTGACGGCTCTGTCTACTACTCCGACAACGTCTTCTGGACCGCCGTCGCCCACGGCATACCCGTGCTCTACGTAATCCCGAACAACGCCGCATACGGCATCGTCTCGATGCTCTTCGCAGCCGTCGGGGGAGTAATGACCGAGACCGGCCAGTTCGCCGGCGTCGGGCTCGAGGGAATCGACCCGCTGGGACTGGCACGTTCTTACGGACTTGAAGGCGAGCGCGTGGACGATGAAGCAGAAGTGGCAGGCGCGATAGCCCGCGGCCTGGCGATCGTCGAGGACGAAAAACGGCCCTATGTCCTCGACGTCCGGCTGCCGTCCGGTCTCCCGGAAGGCGCACGCGCCGCGGACCCATTCAGGCTGGCAGACGCGTAGGCCGATCTCGCGGAGTCTTTGACAACGGAAAGGACTATCCTGCCCGGCGCCGGTCACGTTTCGGCTATGGAGGACCCCGCCGCGTTCAACGTACTGTTAACGGAGTTTCTGTCCGGCCTGAAATAATTCAACCCGGATGGCCGTCCGGGGATCCAGCGCGGCGGTTATCATCCGCAGCCATGTCCACAAAAATGACCGGCAAAAAAGCCCTCCTCGAAATGCTCCGTGCCGAGGGCGTCACGCACATCTTCGGCAACCCCGGCACCAGCGAATCGCCCTTTTTGGACGCGCTGGAAGACTACCCGGACCTCCGCTACATCCTGGCGTTACAGGAGGGCGTCGCCGTGGGCATGGCCGATGGCTTCGCACGCGCCACGAACACCGCCGCATTCGTCCAGCTCCACATCGACTCCGGCCTGGCGAACGGCATCAGCCTGATGATCGACGCCCTGAACGACGGCACGCCGATGGTGGTCGTCTCGGGCAACTATGACACCCGGAAGCTGGCGGAATTCAGGGCCGATCTGCCGGCGCTGGTAAACCCGGTCACGAAATGGTCCGTAGAGGTCACGCACGCCGATCAGATCCCGAGCGTATTGCGTCGCGCGTTCAACGAGGCCAACAGCGAGCCGAAAGGGCCCGTCTACGTCGGCCTATCGGGCAACGCGCTGGACAGCGAGGCGGAGATGAACATCGTCCCGTCAAAACCCATGTACACGTCGAGCGCGCCGGACCCGGCGGCCCTGGCACGCATCACGGAAGTCCTGGCGACCTCCCAGCGGGCGTTGATGCTGCTCGGCAACCGGGTCGCCAGATCCGGTGGCGTCGCTGAAGCGGTTCGCGTCGCCGAGCTTCTAGGCCTGCCGGTCTACACCACCCGCGGCTCAGAGGTCAGCTTCCCGACGAACCACCCGCAGTACATGGGCGCGCTCGCCACACGCCGACGCGAACACCGCCAGCTACTCGACGAGGCCGACGCCCTGCTGGCTGTCGGCGCAGAGGTGTTCGCCGATCTCTTCTACTTCTCCGACGTCCTCATGCCGGAATCAGCCACGGTGATCCACATCGATCAACGTCCGGGAGCCGTGGGCAAATCCGAGCCCACAGATATCGGTATCGTGGCGAACCCCAAACTGGCGCTGGCCCAGCTGGCCGACGCGCTGGAAACGTCGATGACGAACGAGGCTCGGAAGGCGGCCGGCGAGCGAGCGCAGCAGATCGCCAGCGTCCGGACGGAAGCACGGGAGCGCTATGCCGCCACCGCTGAAACGAAATGGGACAACGCCCCGATGTCGCCGGATCGCGCGCTGGCGGAGATAGCCGCGGCCCTCCCTCCGCGCACAATCGTGGTAGACGACTCATCCAGCCACCGTCTCTCCTTCAACCATTTCATGCAGTCGCTCGCCCCGGACGAACTGGTGTCCAAGAAAAGCGGGTCGATCGGCTGGGGCCTCGGGGCGACGCTTGGCACGAAGCTTGCGAACCCGGACCGGCCGGTCCTCGGGATACTCGGTGATGGCGGAGCGATGATGACCATCCAGGGTTTGTGGTCGGCCGCCAACGATGACATCCCCGCCGTGATCGTCGTGCTGGACAACGGCGCATACCGAGTGCTCAAGACCAACATGGACATCTACAAGCGGGACGTCCTCAAAGAGCCGGAGCCCGGCAGCAACTACCTCTACATGGACTTCCCAACCCCCTTCGATCTATCGATAGTGGCGCAGGGATTGGGCGTCCATGGCGAGCGGATCACAGACCCGGCAGAACTGGGTCCGGCGCTAAAACGCGCCTTCGCATCCGGCAAACCGGCGCTGCTGGACGTGGTGATCGACGGAGCGGTATAGGCCGAAATCGCGGTCCTCCCTCCTGATGTAAGAGGGGATCAGGGGATGGTTAAGTACGGGCGACAACACCACATCAAAGCCCAACCGCACATCGCAACCCACCTCCAACCTCCTCCCTCACAGGGAGGAGGCTTTTGTAATCGCCCCCTCCTAATGTAGGAGGGGGTTAGGGCGTGGTTACCTGCAGGCGTCACACGTGTCAGCCCGCGATCGCCACAACTGCGCTACCCCTGCTCCAGCCGGTACGCCCTCACCGCTGTGTCCCGGAACAGCGCCGCTTTGTCGCTGTCAGAAAAGTCCCCGGTCATGCGCTTGAACGAGTTCCACAGAACGGTGTATGAACTGGACACCTTGTCCACCGGGAAGTTGCTCTCGAACATGCAGCGGTCGACACCGAACTTCTCGATGCAGTGGAAGTAGTACGGCCCCATAACGTCGGCGATGTCCTGTGAGCTAGGCGGCGCGTCTCGTTTGTGCCACTCGAAACCGCCCAGCGGCATGCCGAAGCCGCCCAGCTTGATGACAACATTCGGGCAGGCCGCCAGCTCATCCATCCCGCTCTTCCAGAGCTGGAACACTTCATCCTTCTTGCCGGTGTATTGGCCAATCCCCAGCGGCCCGGCGATGTGATCCAGGATGATCGTCACGCCAGGGAAAGCCCGCGCCAGGTCCGCCAGTTCGGTGAGCTGGGGATGATAGAGCCATGCATCGAAGCTGAGACCGAGCCGGTCCAGCGCCCCGAATCCTTCACGGAATTTCTGGTTACCAAGCAGTTCACGCATGGGATTCTTGTACGACCTGATGCTCGAATCCTCATCCCAGCAGGACGAGTTCCGAACCCCGCGGAACCGGTTCTGGCTGGCCGCTATGTGCGCCTCCAGAACCTCCTGGATCGCGTCGCCTGCGGACAGGTCAGCGTAGCTGACGATTCCCGCGGCGACCTTCGTGTCGCCGTACCCGCCGCTCGCGCTCATGGCTGCGATTCCGTGCACGAACTCGGTCTCGCCAATCGGGCGTAAAAGATCCGGCCCGTCTGAGCGATACATAGAGCTGCACTCAACAAAGACGGTCTCGGTGATGTTGTGTCCGCCGCCTATATCTTCCAGCAGCTCGTCAAGGAGATAACGGCTCTCAGGTCGGTCCCAGAAGTGATGGTGGGGATCGCAGATCGGCAGATCGGGGTCGATTGCTTCCTCGGTAGTCAGCGCCAACCAGGCATCGTGTTCGCTCGTCATGTCGTCTCCAGCTTGTATGAGCCGTTCATCAGACGTGGCCGGATGATACACAGGCCGGGGACCGCAAGCGATTCTCATCCGCTAGACGCGACCCGCCTCCAACCTCCTCCCTCCCGGGGAGGAGGCTTATGAATGCCCCCTCCTGATGCAGGAGGGGGTCAGGGGTGGTTGCCTGATGCAACCCACGTGAAAACAGCGTCTTCGCGTGCCCCCTCCCCTCTGCGCGGGAGAGGGCCGGGAGCCTGCCCTTCGGAGGAAGGGTGAGGGGGTGCAGCCCGGGTCGGTCCGCTACTCCCCGAGCCCCCCGGCGTGACGGACAAACTGCGCCACATCCTCCACAGCCGTGCCATCCTTCAGATTGGTGAAGACGAACGGCTTGTCGCCACGCTGCTTCCGGGCATCCCGCTTCATCACGCCGAGATCGGCGCCCACGTACGGAGCGAGGTCGATCTTGTTGATCACGAGCAAATCAGAGCGTGTGATCCCCGGTCCACCTTTGCGGGGGATCTTGTCGCCAGCTGATACGTCGATTACGTAGATCGTGATGTCCGCCAGCTCCGGGCTGAACGTCGCAGCGAGGTTGTCGCCGCCGGACTCGATCAGCGCAAGCTCTGCATCCGGGAATTTCTGGACCATGTCCCGGATGGCGGAAAGGTTGATAGAGGCGTCCTCCCGGATGGCCGTGTGCGGACAACCGCCGGTCTCAACACCGACGATCCGTTCCGGCGGCAGCGCCCCGGCACGCGTCAGGATTTCCTGGTCTTCACGCGTGTAAATGTCGTTCGTGACAACAAAGAGATCGAACTCGTCGCGCAGCCGCCGACATAGCGCCTCCACCAGCGCGGTCTTCCCGGAACCCACGGGTCCGCCGATCCCGACGCGTAACGGCCCGGTGGATGTCCTGCGCGCCTGACCATCGCTCAGTGTGGAAGTCATGACCGGAAAAGCCTCCCGTCGCGCGTCTCGTGCGCCATTGATGCCAGGTCGATCACCGGGGACGCGCCGCCGATGTCCTCAAACTCCGCAAGAATCGCTGCGCTCGCCGCCCGTTCGACCACAGGTTGCAACCGTGCGATCACCCTCTGCCCGTCTGTCTGCCCGAGCGGGATAAGTCGCACCCCGGCCGAGACGATCCCTGCGCAAAACGACTGCAAATACATCGGCAGGACAGCCTCCAGTGGCACATCGTGACAAGCCGCAACTACGCCGACCGCGACCGGCAAGGCCGTGCGTAGTTTTGCGCCCTCTAGCTCCGCGATCACAGCCGCGACCGAGTCTTCCGGCCATGCAGCCTGTGCGGTCTCCAGGAACGCCTCACCCTGGGCGGTACTCTCGATTGCCAGTTCGGAGGTCCCGCGCATCGCTCCACCTGTCTCGGCGGCCCGGATTAACCGTGTCACCTCGCCGATATCCACGGCGCGCCACACTTCTACTAGCAGCATCGCATCGACCCGCCCACCTCCAGACCCGACAACCGCCTCGGTCCACGAGAACAGGCCATCCGCATCGGTCACAACGGCCGCCGCAACCGCCTCTTCAAGGCCGTGTGAATAGCTGAATCCGCCGATCGGGAACGCCGGTGACAGCCATGCCTGGAGCCGCAGCAGATCGCGTGTGAGCGCGCCCACCTCAGCCATGCGCATGACCTCCATCGACGTACGCCCCGCCCTCCGGCTGAAACGGCGCACTCACCTCACGCACCTCTGCGCCAAGACCTCGTAGCATCTCGGCGATCACATGGTCCGGGCGTATGCGTATCCGGTCCGACAGCAACTCCGCCTGAAGGTGCCGATTTCCGATGTGCCACGCCAGTCTGACCAGGTGATATTGCGAGTCCGGGATCGCCTCAAGCAAGGACTCTGGAGCCGCCATCACGGTCACCCAGTTCCCGTCCTCCAGTCGCAACCCATCGCCATCGCCCAGGGCAACGGCTTCAGGAAGATCCAGCAACAGGTCGTCACCGGAATCGGTGGTCATCCGGAGCCGACGACGATGCCGATTATCAAACGCCAGGGTCACAGAATCGGTCGCTCTATCGAACGGCCACGCTCCGGCAGCAGCAGCTTCCACAGCGCGCCTCATATCCACGCATCCAGTCCGCAAAACCCCCTCTCCCAAACGGGAGAGGGTCTGGGAGCCTGCCCTTCCGCAGATCGGAAGGGTGAGGGAGCAAGGTTGGATCGCATTCCAACCCTGGAGCCAAACGCGCGTCCCCGACCCACGTTCGACAGGCTCAGTACAGGCTCCGAGAGCCTCAGGGCACGGTCAAGTTCTGAACACACCTGCCCCCCCTCCCCTCCGCGGGAGAGGGCCGGGAGCCAGCCCTTCCACGGAAGGGTGAGGGGGGCCGCCGACAGGCGATCAAAACGAAAACGCGCATACAGCGCAATCAGTCCAACGGGCCGGGCAAGCCACGCCCCTACGACATAATTGAGGCCCATCAAAACAGGAAATACCGCTGCGCCATCGCCACTTCTGTCGCCGGCTCACAGGTCAGCAACTCACCATCAGCGCGCACCTCGTACGTCTCCGGGTCGACCTCCATCGCCGGGGTCAGATCGTTGTGGATCATGGACCTCTTACCGATGCCAGCGCGCGTGTTGCTCACCGGGACCAGTTCCCGTGCCAGGCCCAGGTCACCGGCCAGGTCGGATTCCATCGCAGCCGCAGACACAAACGTCACAGAACTCGCCGTCATCGACGCACCGAAAGCGCCGAACATCGGCCGATAGTGGGACGGCTGCGGCGTGGGAATCGACGAGTTCGGGTCACCCATGCGGGCGCCCGTAATCGTTCCGGACTTGAGCACCAGGTCGGGCTTCACGCCAAAGAACGCCGGGGACCACAAAACAAGGTCTGCCAGCTTGCCCGACTCAACAGACCCGACATGCTCGGACACGCCCTGGGCAATCGCCGGGTTAATTGTGTACTTGGCGATGTAGCGCTTCGCCCGAAAGTTGTCGTTTTCACCCGTCTCTTCCGGCAGCCTGCCCCGCTGCTGTTTCATCTTGTTCGCGGTCTGCCAGGTCCTGATGATCACTTCACCGACACGCCCCATCGCCTGGCTGTCTGATGCGATTATCGAGAACGCCCCGATATCGTGGAGGATGTCCTCTGCGGCCATCGTCTCCCGGCGAATACGGCTCTCGGCGAAGGCCACGTCCTCGGCCACCCGCCGGTCCAGGTGATGGCACACCATCAGCATGTCCAGGTGCTCATCCAGCGTGTTAACGGTGTACGGCCGGGTCGGGTTGGTGGACGATGGGATGACATTCGGCTCACCACACGCCCGGATGATGTCGGGCGCATGTCCGCCACCGGCGCCCTCGGTATGGAAGGCGTGAATCGTCCGGTCCTTGAAGGCGGCAAGCGTGTTCTCCACGAACCCGGACTCGTTCAGCGTGTCGGTGTGAATCAACACCTGCACGTCCATCCGATCGGCCACGCGCAGACAGGTGTCGATCGCGGCGGGCGTCGTACCCCAGTCTTCGTGCAACTTCAGGCCGCACGCGCCGGCCCTAACCTGCTCCTCCAGCGCCACCGGGAGAGACGCGTTGCCCTTGCCGAAGAAGCCCAGGTTGACCGGCAACCCTTCGGCGGCCTGCAGCATCCGGCCGATGTGCCACGCGCCCGGCGTGGCGGTCGTGGCGTTGGTCCCCGTGGCGGGGCCGGTCCCTCCACCCATCATGGTCGTGATGCCAGAATAAAGTGCGTGATCCACCTGCTGAGGCGAGACGAAATGAATGTGGACATCCAGTCCACCCGCCGTGACGATCTTCCCCTCGCCCGCTATGGCCTCGGTACCCGGCCCGATCACGATATCGACTCCCGGTTGCACATCCGGATTTCCGGCCTTGCCGATGGCAGCGATCCGTCCGTCCCTCAGTCCAATATCGGCTTTGACGACACCCCAGTGGTCCAGGATCAAGGCGTTGGTGATGACGGTGTCCATCGCCCCATCCTCACGCTTGGTCTGCGACTGTCCCATGCCGTCCCGGATCACCTTGCCGCCGCCGAACTTCACCTCCTCGCCGTAGGTAGTCAGGTCTTTTTCGACCTCTATGAACAGTTCCGTATCGGCCAGTCGAACCCGGTCGCCGACCGTGGGGCCGAACATCCCGGCGTAGGCTTGCCGGCTCATCTCAAACGGCATGGCCTACGCCTTTCCGCTGTCGGACGCATCCAGATTGCCCATGACGACTCCGTTGAAGCCGAACACACGTCGCAGACCGACGTACGGGATCAGGGACACGGATCGAGACTGCCCCGGTTCGAACCGCACCGCGGTCCCGGCCGGGATGTCGAGCCGCATGCCACGCGCCAGCGCTCGATCGAAGCGCAGCCCGGAGTTGGTCTCGGCGAAGTGATAGTGACTGCCGACCTGCACCGGCCTGTCCCCCGTGTTGGCGACGTCCAGCGTGATGGCCTCCCGGCCCGTGTTCAGTGTGATGACGCCATTCGGCGTGATGATTTCACCCGGGATTAACGCGCTCATGCCGGCGCTCCAACGCCGCGTATCGGTTGATGCACCGTGACCAGTTTCGTGCCGTCCGGGAAGGTCGCCTCTACCTGCACGTCCTCGATCATCTCGGCGATCCCATCCATCACCTGCTCCCTCGTCAGAACAGACGCCCCGGCCGACATCAAATCTGCCACCGACCGCCCATCCCGCGCTCCCTCAACCACGAAGTCGGAGATCAGCGCCACCGCCTCCGGATAGTTAAGCTTCACGCCGCGTTCCAGGCGCCGTCGCGCCACCATGGCCGCCATCGAAATCAGCAGCTTGTCCTTCTCCCTGGGAGTCAGATCCAACTCGGCACCTCTTTGACTAGATATTCCAGATAGCGGGAAGTCGTTCCACCAACCCGCAGGCTTGAGCCCGAAATCGCGCCCAGAACTCCCCGAACGCCCCGCGCACCTCAGACGGGTTCGCGCCGAGCCAACGGGCGATCAGCAGACCATCGAACGATGTCACACCGCAGCGGACGCCGCCGGGTATGGCGGCCTGGATATCGCGCGCCAGTTCCACATGATCAGCGGCGGCGTCCGCGGCGTAAACGAATGTCGCATAAGCGGGAGACCCGGCAAACCCCGCCGGCGAATCCAGGGTGCTGCTGACGCCACGTCCATCGGCATCGGAAAGATGCAGGGAATCGACCCAGACAAGTCGACCTCCCACCCGGACACGCCACTCGTCGTGCAGCAATCCGTTCGTAAACCGCTCGCCGCACTCGACCCGCCCTAACGTCAGCACCTCGCCCGCAAGCGCACGGGCGCCCGGCGAGACCTCGATGGTCGTTATCCGCTGGAATCGCGAGCCGTCAAAAACGATCGTCCCCTGCGGCAGAAACTCGATCACCGAACCCGGTTCCGCGGTCAGCGTCGTCTCCGCCCTCGCCTCGGGACCGGCTGACCGGTAGACCTTCTCCGCCGCCTGCCCGGTCACAAGCGCCGATGCCTCTTCGCCCGCCCTCACGTTCACTTCAAGCCGGTCGCCGCCGATCACGCCGCCGGAGGAGTTAACGAGAACGGCCGTCAGCGGATCGCCCGGCTCCGGGCGCGGAAACAACGCCCGAAGAGGCGTTCGCTGATACAGATCGGCGACGGCCGTGACTTCACGATCCGCAACAAACAACAGATCCAACCGGCCGTCCGTACGCGACGCTATGGAAGGCTTGTGTCCAGACCTCGTGACAGTCGATTCCAACAGTGCCTGCCTCTACGTTCCCGCTGAGACCGCCGATGTTCAGGTCTTCGCCCGCCCCGGTCAACCGGCCATCGCACACGCCGCTCAACAATCGGCGATAATCCCGGCATCCAACCAGCCCAGACGGAGATCCCGAATGAGCACCTCCTCAACTTCCACGATCGGCTACACCCCGCCAAAGGGCGAATGGGAACGTCGAGAACCGGACACACTCGGCTTCGACCCGGCCGCGCTATCCGAGGCGCTCAAGTTCGCCGAAGCCACGGAGATCGAATGGCCGCGGGATCTCCACGACCACGCGCCGCAGGGCGTGAAACACCCGAACGACCGAGCGCTCGGGCCGCTCAAGGAGCGCTCCACCCCGGCGGGGCTCGTTATCCGTGATGGCTACATCGTCGGCGAGTACGGCGACCCGTCCAGCGTCGAGGTGACGTTCAGTTGCACCAAGAGCTACATCGCAACTCTCACCGGACTGGCGCTGGATCGCGGCCTGATCCGGGGCATGGATGACCGCGTGGCGGACTACGTCGATGACGGCGGTTACGATTCCGATCACAACTCAAAAATCACCTGGCGCCACAGCCTCCAGCAGACCAACGAGTGGCAGGGCGAGCTGTTCGGACTGCCCGACAACATCGACCGCGGCAGGGTGATAAGCACCGGCGCGCCTATGGACGCCGGACACGACGACACCGATCTCCCGCATCAAGAACCGGGCACCTACTGGGAGTACAACGATGTCCGGGTGAATAGAACCGCTCTGTCGCTCCTGCGCCTGTACGGCGAGACGCTTCCGAGCGTGCTCAAAGCCAGCGTCATGGACCCCATCGGCGCATCCGAAGGCTGGGCATGGCACGGATACAGCACATCGCAGGTCGAGCTAAACGGAGAACAGGTGGAGTCGGTTTCCGGCGGCGCCCATTGGGGCGGCGGCCTGTGGATCGATACCTACGATCACGCACGATTTGGACTGCTCTACCTGCGACGCGGCCGCTGGGGAGATAACCAGATCATCTCCGAGTCATGGGTCGACGCCATGACGGAGCCGTGCGACATCAAGCCCGAGTACGGCTACCTCTGGTGGCTGAACCACGAGGGATCCATCTCCGACATCGGTTCGCCGAAGAGCTTTGCGGCGCGCGGCGCGGGCGGAAACGTTGTGTACGTGGAACCGGAACGAAACATCGTGATAGTGGTCCGCTGGTGCAACGACACGAAGGCGGTCATCGACAGAATTCTCGGGACGCTGAAGGAGTGAATTCGGCTCAAATGTGCAAGTTGAATCAACTTCTCCCCCACCCCGATCCTCTCCCGCTGGGAGAGGGGATACGTAGATCAATCTCAAGGTTTTTGAGTTACCGAGCACATTGAATTGTCATTCTGAGTCGAAGCGAAGAATCTCCCGGCTGGCGTTGCATCACGTCGTCATCGCAGGACATCACCCTCACCCCAGCCCCTCCCGTCAAGAGACAGGGAGCACATGTGACCACCATTGGCGGAGTTAGTTGAAAATGACCGGGTTTCTGGATAACCCTTTGTCCTCCCTCACCCTTCCGATCTGCGGAAGGGCAGGCTCCCAGACCCTCTCCCGACGGGAGAGGGGGTCACAGAAAGCCCCTAATGCCTGACTACAACATCGAGATGCTCGCAGCAGAGAGCGCCCTGGTTGGTGAAGGCCCTTGCTGGGACCCGCACCTCGGCGTCCTGTACTGGACCGATATCCGCACAGGACGTGTCTTCAAGTACGACCCCGAGACCGATGAAAACGACCTGATCCACCACGGCAAGTACGTCGGCGGCATCGCGCTCAACAAGCAGGGCGGGCTGGTGTTCGGCACCTGGGAGGGTGTCATGCTGTGGCGCTCTGACGATGACTTCCAGTGGCTGCATCACGGAGCCACCTACCAGTTCAACGACTGCTTTGCGGGACCACGGGGCGAGTTCTACGGCGGCAGCTATTTCGATGGCGCTGCCCCGGGCTCCCTGTACCGGTTCGAGCCTGATGGCCGCGTGGAAACCATCGCCGAGAACGTCGGCATCTCCAACGGCATGGGCTTCTCGTCGGACCAGCGCACCTTCTATCACACCGACTCGCCGCTTCGGACCATCTTCGCTTACGACCACAATCCGGAAACCGGCACCCTCACCAACAGGCGTGAGTATGTGAAATTGACCTCGGCCGACGGCATACCGGACGGCATGACTGTCGATGCCCAGGATCACGTCTGGTCCGCAAACTGGGGCGGTAGCTGCGTCATCAGGTTCGATCCCGACGGAAAAGAAGAACGCCGGATCAGCTTCCCGGCCACCCAGACCTCCGCGCCCATGTTCGGGGGCAATGGCTTTGGCGATCTCTACGTGACGACGGCTTACAACGGCACCGGCCAGCCCCCCAGCGGCCAGGAACCCGATGGCTACGACTTCAACGCTCATCGGGGCGGCGAGCTGTACCGGGTTCACCTCGGCGACCGCGGCATACACGGCAAGGCGGAATTCGAGGCCGACTTCAAGTGGGCGGACAGGTAGAAAAATGGAATACGGCGTACACCTGCCTCTGATCAGCTTCTCCGGCGAGTCTCGAACTCTTGAAGACCTGCGCGTATACACGTCAGATGCCCGCGACCTCGGATACTCGTACCTGTGCGCCAACGACCACCTGCTGTTCAGCCGGCCCTGGCTCGACGGCCCGACCGCGCTATCCGCCGTTCTGGATGTCTCAGGCGAAATGCGACTGGCAACCACCATCGCTCTGCCCGTCCTGCGCGGCCCCGTCGCCACGGCAAAAGCACTCGGCGCGATCGACCTGCTCTCGGGCGGACGCATGACGGTGGGTGTCGGGCCCGGTTCCTCCGAGGCGGACTACAGGGTTGCCGGGCTGGATTTCTCGGAGCGCTGGAAGCGTTTTGACGAATCCATCGCGGTGCTTCGTGCGATGTGGCGCGGTCAATCGTTTGACGGGACTTTTTACCCGATCGGTGACGCATCGCTGCTGCCGCGACCCGCGCAAAAAGACGGCCCACCGATCTGGGTAGCAAGCTGGGGGTCAGAAGCGGGGCTCAGGCGAACGGCGCGACTCGGCGACGGCTGGCTGGCGTCCGGGTACAACACGACACCCGAAATATTCCCGCAGGCTCTCGCATACCTGGGTGAACAACTTGCGTCACGAGGCAAAGACCCCGGGACCTTTCCAAACGGCATCGCCACCCTGTGGATGTCTGTCACCGAGGACAGGGCCGAGGCGACGAGGGTTATCGAAGACGTGGTGTCGAAGATGCTCAACCGGCCGGCCGATCAGATCGCGGGGTTGTTGCCTGTCGGGTCCGCCGAGGAGTGCGCTGTACTGATGTCCCGATATGCGGCGGTTGGAGCAGAGCGTGTATTCGTGTGGCCGGTCGCGGACGATCGCGAGCAGATCGAGCGATTCATGGAGCGCGTAGTTCCGCTGGTAACCGATAACTCGTAGTCCGGTCTTCGAAAGGTCAGTTATTGGAATACGTCAGCTTCGGCAAGGCCGGGGTGAAGGTTTCACGCCTGGCGCTGGGATTGGCGTTTCGCCGCCAGCCCGACGCGGATACAGCCGAGCGGACTATCGAGCGAGCCATCGATCACGGCATCAATTTTCTTGATTGCGCGAACGCGTACGGCCTTAATAACGACGGCTCGGCTCCAGGCAGTTCGGAAGGGGTGCTCGGCCGTGTCCTGAAACGGCATCGCGACGACCTGTTCATCTCCTCCAAGGTGTACGCGTCCATCGGCGACGGATCTAACGATGGCGGTTCGTCTCGCTATCACATCATGCGTGAGATAGACCGCACGCTGGCCCGGCTCGACACCGACTACATCGACCTCTACCTCCTCCACGACTACGACCACAACACGCCCGTCGACGAAACGCTGAGGGTGATGGACGACCTCGTCACGGCTGGAAAGATCCGTTACGTCGGCGTCTCCAACCATCGCGCATGGCAGGTGATCAAGGCGTTGTGGACGCAGGACAAACTCGGGCTTGATCCCCTCATCTGCGTCCAGGAGCCGTACAACCTGCTAAACCGGGATGTGGAGATGGAGATGCTGCCGGCCATACGCTCCCACGGACTCGGCCTGATGACCTACAGCCCGCTCGCTGTCGGCTTGCTCTCCGGCGCATACGTACCCGGCGAAGCGCCGCCAGCCGGGTCGCTTTACGCCACCGCCCGGGCGCATCTGTACGAACGTGAGATGAACGCAAACGCCCGCAACATCCTGGACGCGCTGCATGAGGTGGCCGCGTCCCACGGCAAGACCGTCGCGCAGGCCGCCATCAACTGGGTGCTCTCGCATCCCGAAGTCAGCGCTGCGATTACCGGCGGCGACACGCCGGAGCACATGGACGACAACATCGGAGCGATCGGCTGGTCGATCACCGGCGAAGAACGGGAGCGACTCGACAAGGTTTCATACGGCCAGCGCCGGGTGCTCCGGTAGGGTGACGACGGGTTCACATCTCGTTACCCTCTCCACCTGGATTCAGCGCTAACTTCAGGGAGCCAACGCCGCACCGATGGAATACGTCAATTTCGGAAAAGCCGGGGTCAAGGTGTCACGCCTGGCGCTCGGACTCGGGTTTAGAGGCCAGTCGGACGCCGACGAGGGCGAACGCGCCATCGAGCGGGCTATCGAACTCGGCATCAACTTCATCGATTGCGCCAACGTCTACGGGCTGGAAGATGACCGAGCCAACGCCGGCACGTCCGAGCAGATTCTCGGTCGCGTCCTGAAGCGGCACCGGGACGACCTGTTCATCTCGTCCAAAGTGTTCAGCCCCATCGGCGCTGGTCCCAACGACAGCGGCGCATCCCGCTATCACATCATGCGTGAGATCGACCGCACGTTGGGGCGGCTGGACACGGATCACATCGACGTCTACATCCTTCATGGGTACGACGACCACACCCCGCTCGACGAGACGCTGCGTGCGCTGGACGACCTCGTCACCGCCGGAAAGACCCGGTACGTCGGCGTCTCAAACTACCGCGCGTGGCAGGTCGTGAAATCCCTGTGGACACAGGACGCAAACGGACTCGATCCCCTCATCTGCATCCAGAACCCGTACAACCTGCTCAACCGCGATCTCGAGCTGGAGATGTTCCCGGCAGTCCGATCGCACGGATTTGGCGTCATGACCTACAGCCCGCTCGCCGTAGGACTGCTCTCTGGCGCCTACGTCCCCGGCGAGGCGGCCCCGGCCGGTTCCCTCTACGCAACGGTCCGTGCAAACCAGTTCGGAGACCACATGGACGCCACAACACGAGCCGTCCTGGATCAACTCCATGACATCGCCGGCGTCCACGGCAAAACCGTCGCCCAGACCGCGGTGAACTGGGTGCTGTCGCATCCGGAAGTAAGTGTCGCCATCACCGGCGGCGATACCGCCGAGCACATGGACGACAACATAGGCGCAGTCGGCTGGTCGATCACCGACGACGAACGGCAGCGGCTGGACGAGGTATCGGCGGGCGGCAGGCGCGTGCTGGATTAGCCCCGTTTACCGGTCCTCGACCGTGATCAGCGCTTTCATCCCGAGCGCGTAGTGATCCATGACCGTACCGTCCGCGCGACGCTCGACGATCGTGCAGATCAGCTCGTACATGCCGGGATTGAGCTGCGCCGAAAAAGACGCCGTTTCGCCCGCGCCAATATCCTCGATTTCCACGATCTCGTACTCCTGGTAATCACCAACCTGTCGATACAACTCCAACTCGTGGGTGAGTTGGCCGGAGTTGTGCACATCGAAAGTGAACCGTCCCGGGTTCAAAGGACCCGGCTCCGGGTTGACGAACCATTCGCCGACCTCGATCTGTAACCGGTCATCCCCATCAGATGAACCACATCCGGACATGAGCAGCATGACGGCCATGAGGAGGCCGCTCGCGTACGTCCATCTGGTCAAAACATTCCGACCTCACGCATCAGGTCAAGTGTGTCGGCAACGCCCTTCAGGTCCCCGAGATTCAGGCCCGGAACCCGGAGAGGTTCGAGAGCGGGAAGCCTGGAGTCCGCCGGTACTCCCGCAACCAGAGGGAACTCAAACGTCGTCTCGGCGAAGTAGGCCTGGGATTCCTCGGAGAGCAGGTACTCGATGAGCTGCAGGGCCTTCGCCTGTTCCCCAGATGTTTTCAAGATCCCCGCCCCGGCAACGTTGACCAACGACCCGAGGTCCCCGTCTGGAGGAAAGTAGTTCGCCGCGGGAAACGATGGTCCTTCTTCGTCGAGGAAACGATACAGGTAATAGTGGTTTGCAAAACCGACCTCTATCTCACCGATTCCGACTGCGTGCACCAGCGCGCTGTTGTTCTTGTAGACCCTGGCGTCGTTGGCCTTTATATCTTCAAGCCAGGCGCGCGCCGCTGCATCGCCTTCCACCAGGCGCAATGCCGTCACGAACGACTGAAACGACGCGTTGGTCGGCGGCCAGCCGATACGGCCCTTCCATCGTTCGTCCGTAAAATCCATGATCGATCGCGGCAGTTCATCCGGGTCAACAAGATCCGTGTTGTAAACGATCGAACGGGCGCGTCCTGAGATCCCCACCCACTGGCCGCCTGCCGCCCGGTAATGCGAGTCAACGCTGGTCAGCAGTTCCGGCGGGAGGCCGATAAACATGCCTTCATTCGCCACCGCCCCCAGGGCGCCGGCGTCCTGGGCGAAGAACAGATCCGCCGGTGTTTTCGGACCTTCCTCCAGGATGGTTCCGACGAGCTCTCCAGATCCACCGTACTTGATCGCCACCGACATCCCGGTTTCCTCTTCAAAGCGTTCCAGCAACGGTCCGAGAAGCTGCTCGCTGCGCGCCGAATAAATCGTGAGGTCGGCGCCTTCAGCACCTCCGCCGCAGGAAGAAACCGAGACCATCAGTAACGTCAAGAACAGCGCGGCCACAGCCTTTCGACGAACTGATCGAAGTACATCCCGGGAGGGATAGTAGGCGGGCCATATATAAAGAGCCTGTAACGGCGAGAAAAGTCTCATTCGGACAAGTTTCGCAGGCCAGGTTCAGCGTCACAATGGAGAAACATCGCGTTTGTACAGCGCGTGCGAAGCTCTGATCCAGTCCCGACTCAGGGGGGCCGGTCGGACGTTCCTCCCGGCCCTCACCCCATCCGGCCAACCGTTATGAATCCACCCCCAGCAGGCCGGCCGCCGTCCCGCCGAGCACCGCTGCGCGATCCGACTCCGACAGCCCATCACAGTGCATCCGGATAAAGTCCAGGTTCTGCTGGTAGGTCCACGATCGGGCGACTTTGGGCATGTCCGTGCCCCACATAACCCGGCCGGCTCCGAGCCGGTCAACGATTTCTGCGACCGTGGGCTGTGCCGGCGCCATCGGATAATCCCAGACGGCGCCGAGGGCGATCGGGAACAGGAGTTGCAGGTAACTCTTCGAGTCCTTGAACGACTCCCACACCCACTCGGGCAAAACCAGCCGGTCGTCCTCGATGAAGAACCGCCAGTTCAGGCCGTGCGTCACCACCAGCGTCACGTCCGGGTAACGGTCTATCCACCGCCGTAACGTCCGTAACTCGTCACGGAAATCATCTGGATCCGGGTCGAGTCCTTCCCGGCCGGCGCCCCGGTTCATCATCTGGCCCATTGATATGAAAACCGGTATGTCCAGCGCGGCCACACCGTCCCAGAACGGCCGAAACTCGGCGCGATCCCAGGGGCGATTGTCGCCATAAAGGTTGAGTTGCGGCGGCAGGAAGTGCAAACCGGATAACCCCAACCCGATCGCCCGCTCCAGCTCCAGAAGCGATCCCTCGGGGTCCGGGACGCAGCGCCATTCCGGGACGTGTGCCAGCCCGCGTAATCGTTCCGGAAATCGCGACACGCAATCGGCGATGAAGTCGTTGTCGATCCCCAGGTAGGGCGTGCGATGAAGCAACGCCATATCCACTCCGGCGTAGTCCATCTCGGCGATCAGCGACTCCGGCCCGTAAGAGGATTCCCGCATCGAGGGGGCGAAGTACTGCTTGAAGTATGTCTCCCCGCCATCCATCCACTCGAATCGGCCGTTTCCGGCCCACCGAAAGCCGGCATCCTGCAGCGCGTCCAGTCGAGTGCGGCGAGACAGATCCACCAGCCCGGAGTTGTCGCCTCCTGCGCGATCACGCGCCCGCAACGCCGGTTGGTGATGATTGGCGATGGCGCTCTGGAGGTGCCGGCGGAGCCCCTCCGGCGAATCAAACCCGCCGCTACCGGTCAGGTCCGGCCAGCAGTAAGCATGTCCATCAAAAATCATCATGGCCTCTCAAAAGAAACTCCACGCCTCTCCCGATGTCCCGGGCGCATCCTAACGCCATCGACGCGAATTCAGGCGGGCGTCTGGAGCATAATCAGGCATCGGAACCGGCGAACCAACGAAACGAGGGTCTTCATGCGAGCGGCCTGGTACGAAGAGAGCGGCGACGCCGGTGTGCTCCGGGTCGGCGAAATGCCGGACCCCGAGCCCGGACCAGGCGAGGTCCGGGTGCGGGTGATGGTCTCCGGGATCAACCCGTCGGATTGGAAAATGCGGGCACGCGCTATGCGCTTCCCGAGGATCATCCCGAACCAGGACGGTTCCGGCGTGATCGACAGCGTCGGAGAGGGCGTCCCTTCATCCCGGATCGGCGAGCGCGTATGGCTATACGAATCCAATTTCGGCAGGCCATTTGGAACCGCGGCCGAGTTCACGGTCCAGCCCGCGCACCACGCCGTGCCACTTCCGGAAAACGCCTCGTTCGCAGACGGCGCGTGCCTCGGCGTCCCCGCCATGACCGCCCACCGGTCAGTCTTCGCCGATGGGCCGGTAACTGACAGGACCGTCCTCGTGACGGGAGGGGCGGGCGCCGTCGGCAATTACGCCATCCAGATGGCGAAGATCGGCGGAGCCAGGGTTTTCGCCACCATCAGCTCTGATGAGAAGGCCCGGATAGCCCGGGATGCCGGCGCGGACGAGATCATCAACTACCGGAACGAGGACGTCACCGGACGCATAAACGAACTGACCGGCGATCGCGGAGTCGACAGGATCGTCGAGGTCGAGTTTCCGGCCAATTTCGAGGTCTCGCGAAAAGCGCTCGCAGACAACGGCGCGATGGCCGTGTACGGGTTCGGCGACGGGGACGCGCAGCCCCCCGGCGTGCCATTCCGATTCAGAAGGTCCAACATCAACGTCAGATTCGTGATGGTGTACACGATGCCGCCGGAGGCCAAAAGGGCCGCGATCGAGCACATCACGCAGTGGATCTCGAACGGAACGATCACCCATCTCCACGGCCCACACTTCACGCTGGAGCAGGCGGCCGACGCCTCACGAGCCGTTGAGTCACACGCGATCGGCACGGTGATGCTGGACGTGGGCGTGGAATAACGGACGAGGGAGCAGGTCGGACCTGGAACACTCCGCCCCCTTCTCCCAGCGGGAGAAGGCTGGGATGAGGGAGAAGGCTCATATCTCTCGATGGCTTGGCGCGCGAGGTTCTTACCGAACTATTGTTTCGTGCCTCGTTACGCTCACGAAATTTTCCCGTCGCGTCAGGATGCGTTCGCCGATGGGCCAACCCTCACACAGTCGGCCGGTCAGACCACAGCAACAGCGGATTACGCGCTCGCGCCTCACTCCCAGCAACAGCAGGCTGACCTCCCGCGTCACATGAAACTTCGGCCCCGAGCCATTCCTCCGCCCAGGAGGTGAGCTCGGCCACCACCGGAGTCAGTGCCCTTCCCTTATCGGTGAGCTGGTACTCCACGCGTATCGGCGTGTCCGGGATCACTTTCCGCTCCGCCAGCCCTGCGGCCTCGAACTCCTTGAGCCGCTCGGACAGCAAGCGATCGGACAATCCCGGGATCGGTGCGCCTATTTCTGAGAAGCGCTGTGACCCGGACATCATCGATCGCAGTATCGCGCCGCTCCATCGCCGGCCGATCAATTCGACCGCCTCGTGGAAGTGTGGGCAAAATGGAACCAGGTGTTGTGACGTCATGCCAGTATCTTACCAGAAGTAAGTAACTACCCTTCCCACAGCGGATGCCGCTTCGAAGCCAGCGCATCCGGGTCGAGGTCATATCCCAGCCCCGGCTTCTCGTTCAGACGTATCGCTCCGTTGCTGATATCCATCGGCTCCGTTAACAGATCGTTCTGCATCGGGATCCCGGCAATTGAGTGTTCCAACCGGTAGAAGTTGGGCACGCTTGCGCACACATGGGCGGCCGAGATCAACTCAAGTGGGCCGGCCGGGACGCAGTGCGGCGAGATCGGGATGTAGTACGCCTCCGCCATGATGGCGATGCGCTTGATCTCCGATATGCCGCCCGTCCAGATGGTGTCCGGCATGATGTAGTCCGCCAGGCCATCTCGGAACACCGGCAGGAAGTCGTAGCGCGTAAACAGCCTTTCGCCGACGCAGATCGGCGCGGAAGTGTTCTGTCTGACCTGCTTGAGTGCTTCGAACGACTCCGGGGGGACCGGCTCCTCGAACCACGCGATGTCTGACTCTTCGTGGAGGGTGTTGGCGAGACGTATTGCAGTCGGCACGTTGTAGTGGCCGTGTGCGTCGATAAGTATCTCGTGGTCCGGCCCCACCGCCTCCCGCACCGCCGCCACGATGTCGTAACCGAGCCGCTCGCCCTTTTTCGAAATCTTGCCGTCCTGGTACATCGAGTGGAACGGCCTCATCTCGTCGAACGGATCGTGCTTGGACGCCGTGTGGCCCAGCGCGACCATCCTTCTCGCCGCCGACGCGTACTCTTCCGGCGTCTCCGCTGCTTCAGACCAGACGTTGGCATAAAGCGGCACCGGGTTTCGGAACGCCCCGCCCAGCAGATCGAACACCGGGCGCCCGGTCGCTTTGCCCTTGATGTCCCAGAGCGCCATGTCGAACCCGGCGATCAGCGCCGTGGGAAATCCCCTGGATCCCGTGTAAGTGAAGCGCCGATATAGCTTGTGCCACAGGACTTCGATGTTGGACGGATCCTCGCCGATGAAATCTTCCTTCACCATGTGGACCGCCTGGCCGATCAGGAAACTGCCGCCCCGCCCGTATTTGGTCGCCTCGCCCCAGCCGGTGATCCCCTCATCGGTCCTGATTTCCACAAACGCCCAGGCGCTCTGATCCGGTGTGTCGCCGGGGAGTCCGGGTTTGATGACGTGGGGGATGACATCGGTGATCTTCACGACGAATCCTTATGCTCAGGCGTTGATGTCGCCGGGTGGGCGCGTGAGCGTCACGATACCCGTTTCTCGCCCGGTTGGCGTCTCTCATCCATTCCGGTGAGCACGGGCAGCGTAGCCCGGCGTCCTGCCCGCTGTTCGCGCGCGCAGCATCCGACGGATCACCCGCCCTTACGTCAACTCCCGGAACGTCTTCGACCTGGCGAACATCACCAGCGTCACGACTATCGAAAACCCGTTCCCGAGCACCAGCGCGGTTTCGCTTCCGAGTGTTTCGGCCGCGAATCCACCCAGCATCCAACCGAGCGGAAACAGTTGCAACGTCAATCCAAACACCGCCATTATCTTGCCCCGAAGATGCTCAGGCGCGTAGGTCTGAAACAGGGTGCTGACGGTCGATATGTAGAACGCGGCGCCGACCCCGAAAAGGAAGAGCAAAAAGGTTGAGAAATAGAAGTCGCGGGAGAATCCGAACAGAATCGATGTCGGATCGCCGATGACCACGGCAAGCATCAACAGCCAGCCCTTGTGCTTCACGTTTCCAACAAACGCCAGCCCGAGTCCACCCACGAGCGCGCCCACCCCGAAGGCGGCCATCAGAATCCCGAATCCCGACTCGCCAACTTTCAGGACGTCCCGGGCATAAAGCGGGATGATCGGGAAGATGAACCCGGCGATCAGTCCAAGAGTATTGAGCGCAACCAGGATTCTCAGCGGCGGCGATGAGCGGACGTAAACGAGCGCCTCTTTGATGTCAGCGATGGCGTTGGAGTTCGGCGGCCTCTCAACGCGCGTGCGCGTCTTTATCCGCCATGTGGCGTAGATCGCCGGGACGTATATGGCCGTTATCACGAAGTAGACCGGCGCCACGCCGAACAACCCGAGCAGGGCTCCTCCGGCAGCGGGTCCGGCAATTCCGCCAACGGTAGACAACGACTGGTTCAGCGACACAGCGGACAACAGCCGGTCGCGACCAACGATGTCCTGGACGATCGTTTGGCTGGCTGGCATCCCGAACGCTATCGCTCCGCCCTGCGCCAGTGAAAGAAACAGCAGGTGCCAGATCGATATCGCGTCGATCATCACCAGGTAACCGACGACGAAGTTGACCAGGCCCAGGCCAAGCCGCACCCAGAGCAGGATATCGCGCTTGGGCCAGCGGTCCGACGCAACTCCCCCGATGAGGCCCAGCAAGATAATGGCCACGGCCGGTGAACCGTTTATGACCCCGACCCACGCCTGAGAGTCGGTCAACTCGAGGGCGAGCCAGGACTGCACGACGTTCCGCATCTGGAACGCCATGAACATCATCATGTTCGCCACGAACAGGTAGCGGAAATCGACTATGCGCAGCACCTGGACCGCGGCCGGCCCTCCACCCGATTCCCCGGGCGTCATCGCCTGGCCTGGCGCGTGCTGGGTTTCGGCGTCGATCATCGGATCCCGGTCGCTCCCTGATGTCGCCATTTCACCGCATCAATGACTGAAAAGAAGGAGCCGCCACACTTCGACAGACGAAGCAGGCGGCTCAACGCATCAGGACAGGTTACGCCTCGGAGGTCACGGGACGCACCAGGTTCCGGTACGAACGATATCCAACCAGTACGGCGGCCTACCCACCGCCACGCAGCCGAACCGGTATCCGGTGATGGACGAACACGTCCTGGATCGACTCCCGTTCCTTGATCACCTCGGCGTCGCTTTCATTGACCAGCACCGTCGCCGGCCTCGGCACGCCGTTCATCTGGTTCGCAGCCGTCTCGGCGTACATTCCAGCGTCCAGCACGGCCACGATGTCGTCCCGCTCTACATGCGGGAAGTGCCGGCCTGCCCCGAGCGGTGCGCCAAGACAGAGCGGGCCGACGATATCGACCACTTCATCGTGCGCTTCTAACAAATGATTAGCGGCCAGGACATGGTAGGTGGAATGCGCTGTCTCGATGCGCATCAGGTTGTTGACCGAGACATCCACGTTGACCCAGACCTTCTCAAGATCACGTTTCACTGACCCGACCCGCCCAAGCAACACGACCGCGTTGCCAACGACGTAACGACCCGGTTCCATCCACAACACGGGCGTCGGGATCCCGGCTCCTTCAAGTCCAGTCAGCAGCGGCCCGGTGATTGATTCGGCGTACTCTTCGATCTCATGCGGGTTGAGCGCCAGGCTCCGCGATTCAGGATCACGCTCACGCGCATACCCACCACCGATATTGACGATATCGGGCGTGTATCCGGTGCGACGGTGGAGTTCTACGATCGTCTCCACGTAAGCCCGGGCAAGGGTCTCGTAGTAGTCCGGTTCCGGGTTCGACCTGCCGACATGCAGGTGATAGCCGTCCAGCTCGACGCCCGGCGCCGAGAGGACCTCCGGGACCATCGCAGCGGCAGCCTCGATCGAGTAACCCCACTGCATACCCCGCACACCGTCCAGCATGTTGAACGGTCTTGCCGTGTAGTCCGGGACGAACTGCTCAAGCTCCTGCGGCGTCACTTTTACACGGAGGCAGACACGCGCCGTCCGGCCGGTCTCGGCCGCGATCTCGGACAGCATCCCGATCTCGTCGGCGGCATCGACATTGACCCGAACGCCCGCTTTCACGGCGGCGCTCAATTCAGCGTAGGTCTTGTTCGTGCCGTTCATCACCAGCTTGTCGTGATCGGCCCCACCCAGGAAGGTGGCGTACAGCTCACCCTCGCCGAAACAATCACCGCCCGCGCCCTCTTCGTGGAGGATGGCCCTGATGGCCAGGTTGTTGTTTGCCTTGATGGCGTACATCACGTTCACCGGTTTCGGCCAGCGTGACTGGAACGCATCACGGATGCGCCGGAAGTTAGTGCGTAGCGTCGCCTCGGACACAACGTAAAGCGGCGAGCCAAACTCCTCGAGAAGTGACTCCGCAGACCGGCCCTCGATCTGGAGCATTCCGTTAGCGTCCGAGCTTAGATGGTCATTCGCCGTCGCCACGCCTTCGAGCGCTGATTTCACGTTTGAGCTGGTCATAACCCCGGTCCTATTCAAAGCACTCCGCCGCTGGCATCCCAACGGTTCGAACACCGTTGGACTCAGTTTTGGCATGATGGACGCGCCACGCCTTCTCGTAAAGGGCGCGCCCGATAAACGCGGACAGCATTTTGCGCGCCACAGGTCCACGCGTTACCTTTGCCGGTACGTCAGTCGAGACTCTGAGAACTAGCCGCCTTCGGCGGGAGGATTTCTGCTCATGCCCGCAGTCGGCGTCAACCAGATAATGACCGTCACCGGTCCGATAGACCCATCAGAGTTGGGCATGACACTGTTGCACGAGCATCTGTACATAAACCAGGGCGGGGCCTCGCGCAGACGCAACGACGACCTAATCGACGAGGAGATGTCCCGGTTCAAGGCTGAGGGTGGCCGCAGTATCGTGGAGTTAACGCTGCCGGGGATCGGCGATCCGGAGGAGAGGCTCAAGGCGATCTCGGAGAGGACCGGCGTCCAGATTGTTACGGGAAGCGGCTGGTATCGAAATCCTGTCAACCGCCTGCCGGATTCTCGGATGGATCCTGACCGCGAAGACAACATGGTCGAATACCTGATCGATGAGATCGACGATTACTGGTCAGGTGACCCCAACCCAGGTGTGATCGGCGTCGATAGACTCTCCGTTTCACGGCGCGAATATTGGGTGTTACGGGTAAGCGCACGCGCCCAGGTCGCCACCGGCCTGTGCCTGAACACGCCTGCGATCCGGGATCGGGGGCTGGCACAGTTGGATATCCTCACCGAAGAGGGGGTCGATCTGTCGCGTGTGGTGATCGGGTACGGGCACGACGATAGTTATCCGCCGCTGAACTACTACCTCGAGATCATGGACACCGGAGCAACCGTCGCCTTCGACAACATCGGGCACCCGCGCATGCATGAGTCCCGGGTTCTGGGGGTGTTGCTTGGTCTTCTAGAACGAGGCTACCGCGAGCAGGTCGTCCTATCGCAAGACCTTTGCTATGACGATTCTCTGGCGGCGGACGGCTACACGGACTACGCCTATCTCCAGCGGGAGTTCATCCCCAAACTCCTTGAGGCCGGGGTGGGTGAAAAGGCCATCCACGCGATGACCGTGGAGAATCCACGACGCCTGCTCACCCGGACGATGTGAACTCCTCGAAAATTGCACCACAAATGCTCCCGTACGAGGATCGTCGACATCCCAACCATTCGGACGACGCTGGATATGTTTGGGCATGATGAACGTCCACAGCTTCACGTAAAGGGCACTCCCGATAGACCTGGATCGCCCTTTTGCGCGCCACAGGTCCACGCGTTACCTTTGCCGGTACGTCAGTCGAGACTCTGAGAACTAGCCGCCTTCGGGCGGGAGGAAATCCGCCAATGGCCCCCATCGGCGCCAATCAAGTAATGACCGTCACCGGCCCGATAGATCCGGCCGACCTGGGCGTGACGCTGATGCACGAGCATCTGTACATAGACCTGTACAAGATCTCGGGCAGATACGACGCCGCCGGGATGATCGACGACGATGACCTGATCGCCGAGGAGGTATCGCTGTTCAAGGCCGAGGGCGGAAACAGCATCGTCGAGCTAACCCTCCCCGGTATCGGCCGCGCTCCAGAGCGATTGAAGGCCATCTCCGAACGTACCGGCGTCCAGATCGTGATGGGCAGCGGATGGTACCGGGAGCCTTACTACCCGGTCGAAGACCACATAGATCGCAGGACCGTTGATGACATAGCGGCCGATCTGATCGACGAGATCGAAAACGGCTGGGGGGACACCGGGATCAAGCCCGGGGTTATCGGCGAGATCGGAATAGACAAGAACTGGGTCTCGGCACAGGAAGAGCGCGTTCTACGGGCATGCGCCCGGGCGCAGGTAGAGACCGGCCTTTACCTGAACACGCACGCCGTTCGAGGGGGCGGGCTTGCACAGCTCGACATCCTTGAAGAAGAGGGCGCTGACACTTCCCGTGTCGCGATCGGGCACACGGACAGTTATCCGCTGCTGGACTATCACATGGGCATTGTGGACAGGGGCGCCACGGTAGCGTTCGACAACATCGGCGATCCGCGCATGCACGAAGCCCGGGTTTTCTCCGTCTTGCTGGGACTGTTGGAACGTGGGTACGGGGAGCAGGTCGTGCTTTCACACGACGTTTGCTACGACCACTCCCTGACGGCGTACGGGGGCAAGGGCTACGTGTACCTGCAACGAGAGTTCATACCGAAGTTGCTTGAAGCAGGAGTGGGTGAAGAGGCTATCCAGACGATGACGGTCGAGAACCCGCGCCGCCTTCTGACCGGGATCGCTGAATGAGCGATCCGCGGTTGCTTCCTTACGAAGACCGCTGGCAGCCGGGGATCGCCGCCGTTATCAGATCGGTCTATGAGGAGTACGCGCTTACCTGGGATCCCGACAGCTATCACCGTGATCTGTACACGATTCAAGAGACCTACATCGATACCGGCGGCTTCTTCTCCGTGCTCGTGCTGGACAACGGCGTGATCGGCACCGTCTCCGCGCTGGACCGAAGCGACCATGCAGAAATCGAGCGCCTCTACCTGCTCAAGGACTACCGGGGGCGAGGGTACGGCCGAATGATGACGGAGCATTTCCTTCAGTGGGCGCTTTCCACGGGTCACGGCCGGGCGATCGCGTGGTCAGACAAGCAATTCAGTGATGCACACGCCATGTACAAACGGATGGGCTTCAAAATAATCGGTGACCGCGTGCTGGACGATCCTGACGATAGTCCGGAGTGGGGTTTTGAACTGAACCTGGATACGTCGCAATGAATTCCGCTATCCCTTCCGGACACGGGGAAGAGACAAGGCGTTTCAGGGAACGAGACGCTGACGTAGAAGCCGCGTTTTTCCTGCCACACCTCCATTCCGGGATGACACTGCTGGATGCCGGGTGTGGCCCGGGCTCAATCACGTCCGGCCTCGCCGGTCACGTTTCACCCGGCGAGATCACGGGAATCGACTCAGACCCGGCAAGAATCGATTCAGCCGCCCATGACGCGCTTGCTAACGGGATCGTCAACCTCTCGTACGAGGTTGCGGACGTGACCGATCTCCCGTTCGAGGACGATCAGTTCGATGCTGTTTTCGCGAACGGATTGATCGAGCATCTTCCGGTCCCGGGGGATGGTGTAGCCGAGTTGACACGCGTGCTCAGGCCCGGCGGGATCATCGGATTGCGCAGTCCGGACTGGGGAATGGCGCTGCTCCATCCAGACAGCGACGGACTTCGGGATTCGATCGCACTGCGGAACCGGTGGCAACGGAGCAGGGGCGGACACCCGGAAGCAGGACGGCTCCTTCGCGGGCTCCTGACGGACGCCGGGTTCGACGAGGTGGTAGCCGGGTCCACCGCCGATTCCCACGGAACGGACGCGGGAACGGCCGAAGGGGTGCGTTACATGCACTCAATCCTGAACGACCCGGAGCTCGGGACACTGGCGCAGGAGAATGACTGGACTAGCGCCTCCGATATGGAAGCCATGCGCCAGGCATGGACGGACTGGTCGCAGCAGCCCGGAGCGTTCGCATCATTCTTCTGGTGCCACGCCACCGGCCGAAAGCCGGTTGGGTAATTACGCCAACCCACCGGTCGACAGCGTCCTGAGGCCCTCGAAGGACCGGAGTTTTGCAGGAGCGCACGTATTTGCCGCCTGACGGCGGTTCCCCCTCACCCTTCCGACTGGCGGAAGGGCAGGCTCCCAACCCTCTCCCGCGGCGGGGAGAGGGAGGCAAGCTGGACGATCGTGGTCTGTGAACCTCTATCGTCATCCCGGGCAAACATGCCCGGGATGACAGGAGACCGGTCCGGCTGTGATCGACGGCCGTGGGCGTATTGCCATACGCCCCTGCAACTACCCGGCTGGCATTCCTATTTGGGGCAGGTCACACTGATCAGAATGACCCGCCCAGCGATCGGATACCCGAAATAGCCGCCTCACCTTTGATCCTCTTGCCGCCGTCGGAAGGCAAATCCTCCGGCGGAGACGGTGCGCCACTCGTCCTGAATTCTCTCTCGTTCAAGTCGCTCAACCCGATGCGTGAACGCATCGCGAAGGCCCTGATCAGTGTGAGCGACCGGCCAAGGTCGTCTCGGACTCTCCTCGGGGTGAAAGGCCCTGCCCTGGAAAAAGCGAGGGCGGAAAACGCCGAGCTCAGGAGCGCGCCGACACTCCCGGTTATTCAGCGTTACACCGGCGTGATGTACGACGCGATCGAACACGAGACGCTCGGTACAAACGAACGTGGGGCATTTGGCCGGTCGGTAATCATCATGTCCGGGCTTTTCGGGATGGTCCGGCCGTTTGACATGATCCCGGCATACAAGTTGAAGATGGGCGGCAAATTGATGCGTGGAAAGAGCTGCGCTGCCGTGTGGAAGCGGTTGATCACAGAATCTTTAGCGGACTCGGCACAGGGTGGCGTTGTGTGGGACCTCCTGCCCAACGAGCACAGCGCAGCATGGGACTCGTCATCGGTCCATTACGCGTCCCGCTTCACGGTGAAATTCGTTCAACATAGCGCTGCCGGTCAGATCAAGACCGTCAACCACTGGTCCAAGCTTCTGAAAGCGGCGCTTGTCCGTCATCTTGTTTCGAACGAGAAGGCTGCCGGCGCTCCAGATTCCGCGCTCGACCTCGTAGCCGGTTTCTCGCACCCCGAGGGCTACGAATTCAGCGAGGAATTGACATCGACCGCCGACGACGTGACAGACATCGTCTTCGTCAAGGGTTAGGAAACGAGTCGATTCGCCACTGCAGGGACGGATGGCAATACGCCCACCCGGTTTCAGACATGCCGGAGTGCTGGCCGGGAGATCCTTCGCCCGCGGACTCAGGATGACCGGTCGTGCGTAGAACTGTCTTGATTTTCGCCCCTAATCCAGTTCCAGGTACTGGACGCTAAACAGACCGTCGGCATCCGTCCACACCTGGCGCGTCTGGAAGCCCGCCTCGGCGGCGATCCGGCCGAACGACTCGATCGTGTACTTGTGTGAGTACTCGGTAAGGATCGACTCGCCCATATCAAAATCGAAACGATGCCCGGCGATCTGCGCCGTCTGACGGCGATCGCTGTACAGGCGCATCTCGATCCGCGACGATTCCGGATTGTATGCCGCCCGGTGGGTAAAACAGGACAGGTTGAAGTCCGCGCCCGCCTCCCGGTTAAGTCGCACCAGCAAATTCAGGTTGAACGCCGCAGTCA
Source organism: Dehalococcoidia bacterium (assembly GCA_030747175.1). GTDB lineage: Bacteria > Chloroflexota > Dehalococcoidia > Lucifugimonadales > Lucifugimonadaceae. Next base: position 40,972 of record JASLLE010000012.1, read on the forward strand.
CGCCTTTTCTGTCGTTATATGCCGCATGCAAAACATCGGGATCCTTGTCAAGATCAACGCCGATCAACAGCCCGCCGCCGAGACCGACCCGTTCCGCTATGGTCTTCAGCAACTTCGACGCGTCCCCTGGGGCAAAATTTCCGATGGTGGAGCCGGGGAAGTACACAACACTCCGGGCCGGTTCGATGAGCGGAGCAGGGACATCAAACGAACCCGTGAAGTCGGCAACTAAGGGATTGATCTCCACGTCCGGGTAGCTGGCCTTCAATTCGTCCGCCGCCCGAACCAGATGCTCGCCGGAGATATCGACCGGTACAAAAGCCGCGGGGTCCCGTAAGTGGTCCAGCAGTGAACGAATCTTCGTACTGCTGCCCGCTCCGTACTCGATCAACAGACACCCCGGGCCGATAGCCTCCGCCATCTCGCCTGCGTGCGCGCCCATGAGGGCGTTCTCGGTACGTGTTACGTAGTACTCGTCCAGTTCACATATCTGATCGAACAATCCCGATCCGCGCTCGTCATAAAAGAGCTTGCACGGAAGAGTCTTCTCCGCCGTAGACAAACCTTCAATCACCTCATCGACATACCCGGGAAGCGCCCGGGCGCCTGCCTCTGCGTTATCTGAGAATGTCGTGGTCAACGTGATCTGAATTCCGCCTCTGGAGGTCATCTTAACGGTGGTGAAGCGCGGGCCGGAGGCTATCTGGCGTCTCGCCCGAGCCTGAATCCCATGAATTGCCACCTGGCGTCCGACGGGAAGAAGTTGCGGTACGTAGGCCGGATATGGCTCAGCGATGTCGCAGCCGAACCGCCGCGCAGCACCATCTGGTCTGACATGAACTTGCCGTTGTATTCGCCGACGGCGCCCGGCGCAATCTCGAAGCCCGGGTAGCCAACATAGGGACTGGAAGTCCATTCCCACACATCGCCGAACATCTGGTGCAGCTTACCGGACGGCGCGTCGGCCGCCAGCGCCTTCGGGTGACATCGAAGTGTGTCGGCGAACGTGCCTTCCGTAACAACAGCGTCACGTGAAGCCAGCTCCCACTCGTCTTCCGTCGGAAGCCGTGCACCCTTCCATTTGGCGTACGCGTCGGCCTCGTAATAGCTGACGTGCATCACCGGCTCGTCCGGATTTACCGGCTGCTCACCGCCGAGCGTGTAATGCGCCCAGCCGTGGTCCGTCCTGCGCCAGTAAAGCGGCGCATTCCAGCCTTCTCTTCTGATCGTATGCCAGCCGTTTGAAAGCCAGTTGTCAGGCCGCTGGTATCCGCCGGACTCGATGAACTCGATGAACTCGCCATTGGTAACCAGTCGGGACGAGATGTGGAACGGATTCACGTAGGTCTTGTGGATCGGACCCTCGTTGTCAAAATGGAACCCGTCGCCATCAAATCCGACATCGATAACGCCACCGTCGTACGGCAGCCACTCGGCGTTCGGCACGCCCAGGGGCTCGGCGATAGGGCCGAGATCGCGGAACACCGGATCAAGCGGATTCCTTGAAAGGACGTGCTTGATGTCCGTCAGCAGCAGCTCCTGGTGTTGCTGCTCGTGATTGATGCCGAGCGTCGTCAGTTCGAGAAGCTTCTCCGGCGAAGAGTTACGTCCTGAGTGATCGATCAGATCGTGCATCTTCTCGTCGGCGAACTTGCGGAAGTCGTACACGTCACTCACCGTCGGGCGTGAGAGGTGTCCCCGTTCCGCGCGAGTCCACTGCTCGCCGATGCCGTTGTAATAGGAGTTGAACAGGTAGTTGTACCTGTCGTTCGGAGACACGTATCCGGCGAGCTGCTCTCGCAGGATGAACGCCTCAAAGAACCAGGTGGTGTGACCCAGATGCCACTTCGTCGGGCTGACGTCTGGCATCGTCTGCACGACGTAGTCCTCGGTCACGAGCGTCTCGCACAACTTCTCTGTGAAGTCGCGAGTCTCCTGGTAGCGCTCGTGCAGCCCGTCCGGCGTCGACGGTTCAGCCGTCACAGTAGCGCCAAGATGCTCGTTCGTGGTCATCGGGGATCCCCTGTTCCTGGAGTTTCCTGGCCGGCCGGTCTGAAACGGTCAGCCGCCGTGCGCGGGGATTCGCCCCGTGCGAACACCGGCGTGTACGTTAAAGACTCAGATGCGCCGTGATCCAAATTGGATTCAGCTGAGTCGTGGAACGCCCGGGCGATCTCGTTTCGCCCTCTTAACTTCCGGCGCTTCACCCGCACCGATACATGCGTCTATATTTGGAACTCTCACTCGACCCGACAGGAGGCATGGATGGACACCCGACCACTGGGAACCCCTCTAGGAACAGTTGGGCCAGAAGTTTCAGTGGTGTGTCTTGGCGCATGGCCGCTCGGCGGCGGTATGGGCGTGATACCGGATGAGCAGGCGATCTCCGCCATACACGCGGCGCTCGATTGCGGCATGACCTTCATCGACACCGCGGAGGGCTACCGGACGAGCGAGTCCGTGCTGGGCAAGGCGTTGCGTGGAAGACACGACGAGGTCTTTCTGGCGACGAAACTTTCCGGAGACCACTCCCCCGAGTACATGGCCGAGGCGATCGACAACAGCCTCGTATCACTCGGCACGGATCACGTAGACCTGTACCAGCTCCATTCGCCAAAACCACGGTGGCCGATCGAGGAGACGATGGCCGAGCTGCTCAAGCTCAGGGACCAGGGCAAGATCCGGTATATCGGCGTCTCTAATTTTTCGGGCGATCAACACCGGGAGGCAGCCAGACACGGGCCGATAAGCAGCTCTCAGCCCCGTTACAACATGCTGTTCAGGGGCGCGGAAGATGACGTGCTTCCGGCCTGCCTGGAACTGGGCATCGGGGTGATAGCGCACTCACCGCTCGCCAAGGGCATCCTGACCGGCAAATACAAACCCGGCCATCAATTCCCGGACGACGACGAGCGCAGCGACCACTTCGTATTCAGAGAGGGGCGCGCCGACCGAGCGTGGGAGGTAGTACCCGCCCTGCAGGCGTGGGCGGCCGACCACGGGCGCGATCTCGTGCAACTGGCCATCGCGTGGACGCTCGCCCATCCGTCCATGGCGTCCTGCATCGCCGGCGCAAAGACGGCGGAACAGGTGTTGCACAACGCGAGCGCGGCAGACTGGCGGCTCGGTGAATCCGAAATGAAGGAACTGGCGGAAATACTCGCGCCGGTGAACCTGGGTGTTTAGACCGTTGGGCAAACCTGCAATGAGCAGAACGCTCAGACCAAAATAGGCCCGCTATCGGGGGTACCAGCGACGTCCTTCGATCAGCCCCCTGATGTAGCCGACCTGTCCGACGTGCTGCATATTCCCGGCCACCATGCCGACCATCTCGACCGCCAGGGAGTTCCCGGAATCCTCCAGCACACGGTCGTGATCATCGGCCGCGGATGACGCCATGAACTCCAGCGTTCTCCGGTACACGGCATCGTAATATCCGAGGATCGCGCCCGAGTCCGGCGGCCGAACGGCGTCAACCTGTTCCGACGTGTGGCCGACACCGTAGTCGGCCGGATTCGCGGGCAGGCCGAACCTTTCATACCAGCGTCCCTCGATCCAGGTCTGCTCGCCGCGGTCCATGTCCGAGATACGCCGGTCCAGTCCGCGTGTCAGATGCCATCCGACCCATGCGATCGAGTTCGCCTCGGCAGCCGGCCGATACCAGAGTTGCTCCGGAGACAGATCGGCGAACGCCAGTCCCATGAATACGTGCACACGCTCGAGGGCATTTACCGTGTATTCGTTGATCTTCAAACCCCGACCCCGTCCAGAATCAGCCCTGTAGTACGACGCAGGTCATGGTGCGGGTCACGCCCTGCACGTTGTGAACCGCCGTCTGGTAAGCGGCGAGATCCGCCAGCTCATCCACTTCTACCCTGCAGATGACGTCGTGCGGGCCGGTTACGGCGTCCACCGTCTGAGTCCCGTCAGTCCCTTTCAGCGCGTCGATGAGCGTGGCCACCTCGCTCCCCGGTGCGGTGTCTACCAGTTGATACGCGCGAACGGTCATCGCTCTCCGATCCACGCCCGAACAAATCGTGGCGTCCTCAGTTATCGGCTGCCTTCACCGGTTTCGGCATCCAGTACCGGTGGTGCGGAGAGTGTAACCGGATGCACCGTGAAAGGTCCCCGCCGGTTAGAATCGGCCGACCCCGATCAAACTTCATCGTCATTGTTCCGAAAACTTCCGTGCTCGGCCGGCATGCATCACTCGCCCGCGATGGCGTACCCCTGGAGGGATCAATTGAAGGTCTCAGGCCGATTTGGCGCAGGTCCACTGTCAGACGTTCCGTCCGAGATCGAACGCGCCGAGCGACTTGGCTACGACGCGATCACTACTTCCGAGACGAAGTACGAGGCGACCACGCGATGGACGCTGGGCGCGCATGTCAGTACCCGCGCGGAGATCGGCACCTCCATCATCATCGCCTTCCCGCGCAGCCCCTTCGTGATGGCGCAGATGGCGTGGGATCTGCAAAAGGCAACGGGTGGCCGCGTCATGATCGGTCTGGGCACGCAGGTGAAGGGCCACAACGAGCGTCGCTTCAGCTCTGGCGCATGGGAGGCCCCGGCCACGCGCATGGACGAGTACATCCAGATGATGC
>JASLLE010000130.1 GCA_030747175.1 Dehalococcoidia bacterium
GCCGTCACCCGCAGCCCGCGTTCCTTCGCCCGGCGCACCGCCTCCACGGCCCGGCGCGTGCTCAGGTGGGCTATGTGCAGGCGTCCGCCGGTTAGCTCGGCAAGCGCGATGTCCCGCTCGACCATCACCGTCTCGGCTTCGGACGGCACCCCGGACAGGCCCAGATGCGAGGCGACCACGCCCATCTGCATCTGTCCCGCGCCCGCGATCGACGGTTCCTCGCAGTGGTTGATGATGGGCAGACCGGTTACCTGCGAGTAGGTAAGCGCCTGCCTCATGATGTTGGGGTCGGCTACGGGGTTTCCATCATCGGAAAAACCGATCACCCCGGCGTCCGCCAACTCCGCCATTTCGACGAGCCGCCTGCCCCCTCGTTCCAGCGTCACCGCGCCAATAGCGAGCACTCGCACGACGCCCTGCTCGCGGCCCGTCCGCAAGACAAACTCTACGGTGGAAGCGTTGTCCTGGTTCGGCTCCGTGTTTGGCATGGCGCAGATCGTGGTGAATCCACCCGCGGCGGCGGCCCGTGAACCGGTGGCGATCGTCTCCTTGTGTTCCAGTCCCGGCTCACGCAGGTGCGTGTGGATATCGATGAACCCGGGCGCGACAACCAGTCCTGTGGCATCAATAACGTCATATCCCTCGGGCGCAGTCCCGGGAGCATCCGTTACCGCCTCGACGAAACCGTCTTTCAAAATGACGTCGGCGAGCCGATCGATCCCCTGTGCTGGATCGATCACTCGTCCGCCCCTGATTGCGATCGGATTACTCACCGCCACGTGACCTCGCGCAGAGCATGTAGAGAACGGCCATGCGTATCGCCACGCCGTTGCTCACCTGTTCCTCGATAACCGCCTGAGCGCCATGAGCCACCTCTGAACTGATCTCGATGCCCTCGTTCATAGGTCCGGGGTGCATGAGTAAGGCCCCCGTGTTGGCACGCGCAAGCCGGTTTGCATTGATCCCGTAGAGCTTTGAGTATTCCCGCAGGTCCGGCAGGTTTCCGGAGTCCTGTCGCTCTCGTTGAATCCGAAGCGCCATCACGACGTCGGCCCCCTCAAGCGCTTCTTCGACCCGATCCACCACGGTTACGTCACTGAATGCGGCGCTCTCAGCCTGTTCCGAACCCGGCCGAAGCCCGTAAGGCAACAGCGTCGGCGGTCCGCACACCGTCACTTCTGCCCCCATCTTCCTCAGTCCCCAGACATCGGACCGCGCCACCCGGGAGTAGTGCAGATCACCGATGATCGCCACCTTCTTGCCGGCGATCTCGCCGAGGTGACGACGCATTGTGTAGAGGTCCAACAATGACTGTGTCGGATGAGCGTGCGTGCCGTCGCCCGCGTTCACCACGGCTGCATCGATCTTCGATGCCACGAAGTAGGGCGCGCCGGAGTGCGGGTGCCGCATGACCAGCACGTCAATGTTCATCGCTTCCAGCGTTCGCACCGTGTTCAGGAGCGACTCGCCCTTGGCTACGCTGCTCGCCGATGCCGACACGTTGATCACGTCAGCACCCAGAACTTTCCCTGCTTGTTCAAAAGACACTCGTGTCCGTGTGCTGTTCTCGAAGAACAATGTGAGGATCGTCTTACCCCTCAGTGTCGGGGTTTTACGCACGTCCCGGGACAGCACCTCGTTCATGCCGTCCGCCGATTGCAGGATGTGTTCGATCTCTTCCTTCGAAAAGTCGTCCAGGTCCAGCACGTTCAGCCGGGAGCCGGACAGCCCGCCGAACATAGGTGGTTGATTGGGCCTGACGCGGCCCGCGCCTCGACGAGGCCGTCGGACAGCTTCTGTATTCTCCGCAGCCCTATCCGTTGGGCGTTCCGGCGTCGTCGTCGCGTTGCTTGATCGTGCCATGTTCAGTTCTGTCCCCCGCTATTTGCCGGAGCTTCACTTCTTCGAACGAGTGCCACACCGTCGGAGCCATCAACCTCCTCCAGCAACACCCGCACATCCTCCCCACGCGCAGTCGGCACGTTCTTGCCCACGTAATCGGCCCTTATCGGCAATTCCCGATGCCCGCGATCGACCAGCACCGCAAGCTGTATGGAGCTGGGCCGGCCAAAATCGAGCAGCGCGTCAAGCGCGGCCCGGATCGTGCGGCCGGTGTAAAGGACGTCATCCACCAGCACGACCGGACGGTCGTCAATGGCGAACGGGATCTCACTCGGCAGGACCGGCTTGTCAGCGCCGCCGAGATCGTCACGATACAAACGTGGATCCAGTGTCCCGAAATCGGTCTCGGCGTCTTCGATCGAGTTAATCAGACCGGTAATACGGCGGGCCAGGTCGACACCCCGTGTGTGCATGCCGACGACCGCGACCGGTCGCTCGTTACGCTCCAGGATTTCGTGGGAAATGCGGACCAAAGCGCGCCTGAGTTGCTCCGCCGACATGATCAGCCTGCCCTGATCTTCAAGTTCGCCATGTCCCTGGGACACAAAAAAACCCTCGTCCATTCCTGGTCCAGTGCCAGGTGGCGAGGGTTGGCGCACGTAGCTGCTCAGGTGCCCGCGGGCACGCAGTGATACGTATGCCGGGTGTCCTTGCCAGCCTCTCTGGACTGAGTTAAAGGCCACCGGCCGTTCCGACGCAGCACGCCAGAACACTCGGTTGTCTCCGTAAAGGTTAGCATCACTGGCATTCGGCGACCAGCAACATGCGGTGCAACCCCCACCCATGCAAGGAGGCTGATGATGAATCAAGCGATACAGATGATCTACGGAAAAGAACAGACACAACTGATATTCGTCGCGGCGAGCCTGGGCGTCGCTGACCTGCTCAAGGACGGCCCAATGTCAATAGAGACCCTGGCCGCGGCCACAGATACCCACACTCCTTCCCTCTACCGAGTAATGCGGGCCCTCGTCAGTCACAGCGTTGTTGCAGAGCCGGAACCACGACAATTCGCTCTCACACCATCCGCCGAGCCGTTGCAAACCGACCACCCTCGATCAATCCGGAACTACGCGCTCATGCACGGGAGCGAACGGTTCTTTCGACCGTACGCCAATATGCTGTCAAGTGTTAAGGCCGGAGGATCGGCATTCGAACATACATACTCGTCGAACCTGTACGACCACGCCCGTGAACACCCGGAAGATGCCGGTGTCTTCGACGCAGGAATGACGGATTTGGCGAAATCTGATGCTAGTACGATCTTGGATCATTACGACTTTTCGAGGGTGAGAACGGTCGCAGACATCGGTGGCGGAGCCGGATTACTGCTCGCCAGAATACTCAAAACGCATCAGTCGCTAAGTGGCACATTATTCGACTTGCCGCATAGTGCCCAGGCGGCGCTTGAATTGATGGTAGCCGAAGGGCTGCACGATAGGTGCGAAGTCATCGGCGGAGATTTTTTCGCATCGTTGCCGACAGGTATCGATCTATTCCTCCTCAAAGCCGTGCTTATGGATTGGGAGGACGAACAAGCGATCCGCATATTGCAAAATTGCCGGGACGGAATCAATGTCGGTGGGCGTGTACTTGTAATGCAAACCCTCATTCCCGACGACATCATTCATGGCAGTTATCCGCTCTCAGATATAAGAATGCTCGTTTTAACGGGAGGCAGAGAACGGACAGTATCGGAATACGGACATTTGTACGAAATCGCCGGATTCAAACTGAATCGCGTCATACCGACTGACGGTCCTACCAGCCTAATCGAGGGTGTTCCCGTCTGAAGGCCCGGCGTCTCGGATGTACCGGTTCCACACACCCTACCGCCTCCGCGGACTCGCGTACCCCTCAACCCTCACCACCTGTCCACCGTGGTCCACCGCCACCCGCGCTGCACGTTGCACCTCGAGCCGGGTTCCGCAGCGGCACCGAGCAATGCGGACCAGACGTTTCCGCACCAGCGCCTCCCCACAGGCCGCGCAGGTGAATACGTAGCGCTGTCGTGAGCCCCAGGCCCCTATCGGCACATTCACGAAGCGCCTGGGCTCGATGCCCATCTCCCGGCAGACCGACTTGAACAGCCGGCCGTGGGAGCTGGCCTTCTCGTCCCTGTGATGTGTGATGGCGTGCGCCGTCTCATGCAAGAGCACGGTTTCGACGTGTTTCTGCTCGCCGAACGCCAGCAACCTCGAGCTCAGCGCTATCTGACGTCTGTCTGGCCGATAGCTCCCCAGTGTCCGGGTCATCCGGCGCGACACCCGCATGGGCGAAAGCGGTTTCATGCCCGGCGCGTACCGTTCCAGCGTGACGTTTACGAACTCATCAAGCTCCGCCACTCGCCCCGGCGCATCGACTTTCTGAGACGGGTCAATCGTCCCGGAGACGACACCGTTTCGGGTCGCCTCACCGGCCGGCGGCGCAAGCCTCAGCCGTTGCAGCAAGCGTTTCACCGGGCCCCCGAGAATCGGGCCGGTGACAGGCCGGACACGTCTACCCCGAGCGTTTTTCCGATCACCATATCGGCGACCACGCGCGCCATGGCAGGGCCGAGGAAGATCCCCTTGCGCCCCGTTCCTGACGCAATAAAGACACCGGCGTTCCCGGGCGCGGGGCCAACAACCGGCAGGCCATCGGGAGCAACCGGTCGCAGACAGGCCGTGTGGTGTACGAGCTCGGCATCTGCCAGGTATGGAAGCACCTCGATCACGGACGACATGATCGTGTCCCGTCCGCATGCCGACGGCGTCTCGTCAAACCCGACGTGCTCCTCGGTCGTACCGCACCAGAGCAACCCGTCCGGCTTTGTAGTGGCGTAATTATGGCCCCATGAGAGCGACACCGCGAGCGGATCGCCCGGGGCCTGGAGTCGCAATATCTGACCTTTCAGAGGAGAGATCGGCATGTCGATGCCAAGCCACTCGGTGGCCTTGCCCATCCACGGGCCGGCCGCCAGCACAAACGCCCCGGCCTCGATCTCCTCGCCGGATTCCAGGCGGAGAGCAGATACGTCCCCCGCCTTCCGGGACACTCCTGCCACCGAAGCGTTCCGCATCACGGCGCCCGCACGCTCGGCAGCCTGCCAGAGCGCAAGTGTGAACTTGTAGGGCTCGACCTCTCCTGACCTTTCGGCCATCAATCCAGCGACGACAGCAGGTCCAACACGAGGTTCTAATACGCGGGCAGATGCCTCGTCATGCCAGGCGACCTCACCGGCGTAATGAGCCTTCAACCAGTCATGAGCTTCTTTCAGGGCGTCAACTTCCGCGGGATTGGTCGCGAGCGTCAGCGACGTCTTGCGGCGGTATTCATATTCGACCCCGCTTTCGGCCGGCAATCGCTCCGCAAGCTCGATGTGAATCGCCTCGGCCGCCTCGGACAACGGCAGGACGGGGTCGTCCTCGATGATGCCCATGATCGGCGACAGTCCACCGTAAGCAAATCCTGAGGCATGGCTCCCGACCGAATCGCGCTCGATCAGGGTTACGGAGTAGCCGTCGCGCGCCAGGAAGTACGCCGTGGCGCAGCCAACGACGCCCCCGCCAACTATGACAACGTCTGGCGTATCAGGCACGGCTTATCTCGAAATCCTGCTCGGAATCCTAACGGGCGCGGAAACTCGTGTAGCTCTCGGCGTCATCCTCGGACGAGCGGCTGGACCGACGGGCGACGCCGCTGTCGATCGCGGCCTGCGCAGTTGCGGCGGCGACCCGGTTAACCACGTTGGCATCGAAGACGCTCGGTATCACAAAGTCCGGCCCGAGACTGTCCTCCGGGATCACGGACGCCAGCGCACGTGCTGCGGCGAGTTTCATTTCGTCGTTTATCTCGGAGGCGCGCACGTCAAATATCCCGCGAAACAACCCGGGGAAGCCCAGGGAGTTGTTGACCTGGTTCGGATAGTCAGAGCGGCCGGTGGCCATCACGGAAACGTTGTCAGGCAACTCTTCTGGAGCGATCTCGGGGGTCGGGTTGGCCAGGGCGAAAATGATGGCGTCGTCCGCCATTCCGGCGACGTCTTCACGGGTTATGAGGCCCGGCCCTGACAGCCCGAGGAAAACGTCCGCGCCCTTGAGCACGTCGGGTAGCGAACCGGTTTCGTTATTCGGGTTGGTGTTGTCTGCAAACCACTGCTTGAACCGGTTGTCGGAATAGTCACGGTCACGGGACAGGGCGCCCTGCCGGTCGAAACCGACGATATTTTTGACCCCGTGGCTCATCATGATCTTGGCGCAAGCGGTGCCGGAGGCGCCGACGCCCAACAGGACCACCTTGATCTTCTCGGGCGTCCTGCCAGTCACCGCTAACGCATTGATCAACCCGGCCAGCATCACGACGGCTGTGCCGTGCTGGTCGTCGTGAAAGACCGGGATGTCCAGTTCCGCCTTCAGTCTTTCCTCGATCTCAAAGCAGCGGGGCGCCGCTATGTCCTCAAGGTTGATGCCGCCAAATCCGGGAGCGACCGCCTTGACGATGTTCACGATCTCATCCACGTCCTGCGTGTCCAGGCAGAGGGGCCACGCGTCGACGCCAGACAGCTCTTTGAACAGCAACGCTTTGCCCTCCATCACCGGCATCGCAGCCTCGGGGCCGATATCACCCAGGCCCAGTACGGCGCTTCCGTCGGATACGACGGCTACGGTGTTCGCCTTTCCGGTGAGCGCCCAGACGGCGTCCGGGTCATC
>JASLLE010000131.1 GCA_030747175.1 Dehalococcoidia bacterium
GGTTTCGCGTTCCCGGGTCGAAAGCAGCTCCCTGCATGCGTCGATCATCTGGCGCAACACCAGCCGGGCGTCGCCAAGCAGCGGGTGATCGGCGATGTAATCCTTGTGCAGGTCCACGGGGTCATTGGTGGCGTGGATCATGGTTTTGCCGGCGGGGTATGGCGTGACCATTCCCTGAATCGTGAAACTGGTGCCGATGCCAAACAGCACGTCGGACTCCCGCATGTAGTCCAGGGCGGCCCCGTTCATTACTTCCGAGACCGAACCCACGGATAGCGGGTGCATCTCGGAGAACGCGCTTTTTCCCGCCATGGTGGTGCTGACTGCGATCTGCAGCAACTCCGCAAGTTCCGTCAGCTCGGCGCTGGCCTCGGCGTACAAAACGCCCTGTCCGGCGATTACGAGCGGCCGCCGAGCATCCAGCAGGACCCTTGCCGCCGCCATGACATCATCCTCATCCGCGCCGGAGATGGCTGTTTTGACCGGGACGTACGCGTCCACGATCGACGGATCTACGTCGGCCTCTGCGATATCGGCCGGTATCTCCAGCATGGCCGGCCCGGGCTTGCCCATACGCATGGCGGAAAAAGCCCGTCGCAACGAAACTCCGGCCCGTTCCGGCGAGTTGACGCGCTCGATGTGCTTCGTCACGGAGTCGTAGCTTTTTAACGAGCTATACATCGGCGTGACGCTCTCACGCGCGGACGGGTGGCCCAGGGGAAGGAAGAGCATCGGCACCGAGTCTGAGAAAGCCGTGGCGACGCCCGGGTAGGCGTTTTCAGCGCCCGGGCCGTACTGCATGGCGAACACCGATGCTTTGCGGCCGTTCGTGACGCGCGCGAAACCGTCGGAGATATGCACGCCGACGCGTTCCTGCCGGCAGATCACGGGCCTCACACCCGTCGCGGCAATCGCCTCGATAACCGCCGTCGTGGGGAAGGCGCTGAGGAACTCGATGCCCTCTTTCTTGAGGATGAGGGCCATGGCATCAATGGTGCGCAAGATGTCTCTCCTTCCACCAGATCGCTGGTCTCGATTGTGTGCTCTGGTTCTACGTCCCGATCATCCCTCGTCGTTCACTGCTTGCAGCAGCGCAGCGATGTAGCCGTAACAGAAGGCGAAGGCCACGCCGCTTGCGTTGGGTCCGGAGATTTCCGGCACGTGGTCCGGCATGAGCATGTACTTGTAGCCGACCTCTTTATAGGCCCTGATGGCTTTCAGCATGTCGACATCACCCTCGTCCGGGAACACCTCGACAAAGTCGCCAACGCGGCCGCGGATGTTTCGGAAGTGGACGTTGAAGATCTTCTCCCGCGACCCGAAGTAGCGGATCACGTCGTAGATCTCCTCGCCAGGGCTGTCGAGCATTTCCGAAACGGTGCCCTGGCAGAAGTTCAGGCCGTGGTACTCGTTCTCGTGCATCGAGACGAATTTTTTCAGCCCGTCAATGGTCCCGAGCACGCGGTTGACGCCCATGTAGCCGTCGGGAGTACGGGGATCGTGCGGGTGGCAGGCGAGCCGTACCCTGTTCTCCGCCGCGACCGGCACGACGCGCTCGAGGAAGTAATCGATTCGGTCCCAGAACTCGTCCGGTGAGACCTCGCCCGCGATGGTGTGCGCCTGATCCGGGTCGGCTTCTGTGTAGCGCCACGTGGAGTTGGAAGAACCACCCCTGCCTTCGGTACGCTCGGTACGGGGGATGCCGATCAGGTTCATGTTGTACTTGACCGCCGGGATTCCGGCCTCGGACACGTTACGGATCAGGTTCTGGATCGATTCGATCTGCCTATCCCGGTCCGGGTCCTGCGCCAGCATGACGGCCTGGCTCTGGTTTTCCTCCACCGGCCGGGAGCTGAGCGGCAACTGGACCATGTCCAGCGAGAGGCCGAAGGACTCGACCTTTTCTCGATGATCTTTCAGGGTCTGAAGCGTCCAGTCATGGGGATTTCCTGCCGGGTCCGCGCAAACGTTCTTCAGGCCGAGTTGCGTCCAGACCTCGAAGTCCGTGTCGTCCCGTGCGCCCACCTGTGTTCCGACGTGCATTTATCTTCCTGTCGTATTGACCTGCTGCTCAGAGAATCCCGAAATTAACCGCGTGCCGCTCGAACCTTGTCCAGCATCACAGGCGGCAGCGGGAACAGCCAGCCTCTGTTGTGGATGATCTCCCGGGCCAGCGCCGGGGCGATCGCCACGATGATCTCCGCCTCCAGGGAGAACGGTCCCGTGAAGCCGCCGATAGCCGTCCGGGCGTGTACGCCGGCGTAACCACCGGGGTCGACGTTGTCGACAGCGAACTCGCTCAGCGCGCCGCCGAATACAGACTGCCATCGGCCCGAGAACCCGTTGACCACGGCCGGACCTGACCCGAACTCGACGTCCGTAGAGACCACCATGCCGAGCGCTTTCACGATGTAGAGGACATCGTTGAGGTCGCCGCCCTCGCCGCCGCATGTGAGCGCCCAGTGGAGCCGCCTCAGATGGCCGTCCGCTATCTCGGTACCGGCGTCCTGTCCGTGCTTCACCCGGCTCCCACCGTCGTTCATCGGATGTGATCCAGCAACCATGCCTGACAGGTAGACGAGCCCGCTTTCGTGAAACACGGCGCCGGGGATGTTCGCACCGGAAAGGGAGACGACCGTGTTTTCAAAGGTCCCGAGGTCCACTCCGAGCCGCGAGATGCGGTCGTACACATCGAAGTCGCGGCGCAGTTCGTCCGGGAGTATCCCCTCGTTGTAAAACTTGCCCAAAAAACTCTCCTGGCGCGCAGGTCTCAGACCGGCGAATGGATCCGACATCCGAAAAGACGTGGATTACAGGGCGGAAGCATAAACCGGAACGCGGGTCAGCGAACCACCGTTACACAACGTGGCGCGTGACCGGGCCGACGATTGCGTTTCGACTCAGCGGCCCGTATCGACGGCTGTCGGTAATTCCCGGAGCCGCCCGGTTGTCGCCGAGGACGACGTACTCGTCCGCGCGCGTTCCCCAGGCATGAAGCCAGTCCGGGGGCATGGTGTCCAGAATGTGCGGCTCTTCGATCGCCAGGCCATCAATCCAGAGCGCCCCGTCCCGGATTTCGATTAGCTCGCCGGGGAGGCCGATGATCCTTTTGATGTCCTCGCGGTCAACATCGGGCGTTCGAACGACCACGACATCGAACCGTTGGGGCTGTCCGGTTCGATAGCGACCGGGCTCGATGATGGCGCGATCGCCCTCCGAAAACGTCGGCCGCATGCTTGTTCCGTTCACGGTGATCACCGTGCCCAGCCAGCGACCCGCCAGACGACGCCAGAAGCGTTTCAGCAAACCCATGAATGTTGCTCGGCGATGACCGTGATACCGCTTTGATGTGTGTTAGATTTACCGCGCATTTTCGATCGACGACCGTTAATCAGACCCTTGCCCCCAAAATCGATGATGTGGGGTGATGGCGAATCCGGGAGGCACAATGATGTCCTTGTTGACCAATCTGACAGATCGTATTCGACCGCGGGCTACCGTAAGCGCCCACTGCGACGTTCCATGCGGGATCTACGATCCGCACGACGCTCTTCAGGCCGCGCAGACCTGCATCCGCATGACCGAGCTTCTGCTGGAAGGCGATGGCGACAACAGCCTGGCCGCGCAGAACACCCGTACCCGGCAGATCCTGGTCAAGGAAGAGCACGCAAAGAAGGCGAAAGACGACATCCTCGTCATCTGGACGGACTACTTCAAGCCCCCGCACCTCGAGAAGTATCCCGATCTCCACGAGAAAGTCTGGAAGGCCTGTCAGCTCGGCTCACAGGTCAAGATCGGCGTGGACATGGACACAGCGGTTGCTTTCAAGGCAGCGCTCCAGGAGATCGGCGACATCTTCTGGGAGACGAAGGCTTAGCCCCTCAGGGCGATTATTTGGAAAGCCCGGTCGTGAGACCGGGCTTTTCTGTTTGTGGGTGACGGTGGAAGTCTGAGCGAATAATTGTGAGGGCCACAGAGACTTCTCCCTCATCCTGCACCTTCTCCCGCTGGGAGAAGGGGATCGTTCTAGCACCGACGTCTGTCTTGCCCCCTCTCCCCATCGCGGGAGAGGGCCGGGAGCCTGCCCTTCCGAGGAAGGGTGAGGGGGATCGCCGTGAGGCGATCAGTGTGCCAACGCGTTATCACCCAGCACTTGCTCTTCGAGAGTCTCAGGACACGGCTCCGTCAGGCGATCGGGCCCCGCCCCTACATCTCGTACTTCGCCAGCATTGACCGGATGTAGCTGACCGCGAGGGGGACTGCGACCGGCTCGTCCAGCTCATCCTGTCCTTCAAAGACGATCGACATCCAGCCGTTGAAACCGACGTCCCGGATGATCGGCATGATCCGGTCGTAGTCGAGCCACTTTTCTTCGCCGGAAGCGATCCGGTAGATCTTGGCTCGCACGTGCACGGCCCGGGGCGCGGATTCGGCGATAGATCCGTAAAAGTCGTACGCCGGGTCGGGTTTCCCCCGGGCGCCAGACGCGCCGGGAGAGCCGCGATACTGACCCACGTCAAGGATGTGCGTGTAGTACTCGTCGTCGACCGCATCGAGCAACCTGAGCGTCTGTTCGCCGGTGGCCGGAACGCAGCCGTGGTTATGGTTGTGCAGCCCGATGTACACGCCCTTTGAACGAGCGTACGCCGTGACCTCTTTCTGTGCGGCGATCAATCTCGCCCAGACATCCTCTTCCGGCTCTCCTTCCGGGATCCATGCGCCGAAGTTTCGGACCATCGGTATGCCCATGCGTGCGGCGACATCGATCCACTTCTTGACCAGCGTCTTGTGTTCCTCGATCTCTGCGCCAGACTTGCCGAAGTCGTTGCTGACGCCGATGTACGAGAGATGTAAGCCGTTTCGCAGACAGACCTTCTTGATGCGCTCCAGGTAATCGTCATCGGTCGACGCGAAATGCGTGTAGTGGAGATCGACCCCGTCCAGGCGCATGTCGGCGGCCCGCTGGAGGAACCCGAACATGTCGATCTCGTTCGCGATAAACGTGTCCCTGTACGACAGGGACTGAAGTCCGAGTTTGATCATGTGGCCTCCCCGGGAGTCGGAAGAATTGAAGGCGTGTGCAGCAGGTGAACACGAAGGGGCTTTACGTCTGGCCGCGGGAATGTACCATAGCGGCTCACCGGTGCTGCTGGAGTGAATACCGCTTGGCCAAGATCGATTCTCACCTCCACGTATGGGCGCTCGATGATGAGCGTTATCCCATGCCCCCCGGACGCGTTCCCGATGTACCCGGCGATGTAGACCGGCTGCTGTCCTTCATGGATGAAGCAGAGGTCGACGGGGCGCTGATAGTTCAACCGATATTCCACGGTTTCGATCACGGATATGTGAACGCCGCTATCGTCGCGCATCCCGACAGGTTCAAAGGGATGGCGCTTATCAACCCGCAACGGGTGGACGCGGTGGATCAGCTGGAGCGCCTGGTGTCCGACCAGGGATACCGCGGTGTCCGGTTCAACCCGGCGATGTGGGTGTACGGCGTGATTGAACACCTGAGCCTCGACCCGGCAGAGCGCAGCCAGCATTTCAAGATCTGCGCGGACTGCCAGATGCAGCACATGGATGACGATGCGGGCAGGGCAATTTATGAGAAGGCCGGAGAGCTGGGCGTGCCGGTGGGATTCATGGTTTCGCCAACGTACTTCGACCAGATCGACGCCCTGCTGACCGATCTCCCTGAGACGCCGGCGATAATCGACCACTTCGGCGGCTGCAAGGTTGAAAACGGAGCACCGGGTTCCAATGCGGATTTCGACGCCTTACTTGCTCTCGCAAAGCACCCGCAACTGCGGATCAAGGTGTCTGGATTCGTGGGACCGAGCGATGAAACGATGCCGCATCGGGACACCTGGCCGATGGTTCAGGCGCTCCTGGAAGCATACGGCGCCGACCGGCTCATGTGGGGGACCGATTTCCCGTGGATCCAGAGTCACGGGGGATATGTAGAAGGAACGAAAATCATTGACCAGATCCCAGATATATCGGACGGGGATCGCGACATGCTGATGGGCGGCACTGCAACATCGCTTTTCGGCGCCTGGGACTAGGCCGGGAGGGTCAGTCACCCGATAAACCGGGGCCGACGCAAAGCTACAGGAGTGGCAATATGACGACGACGGAACAACCCACGCTGGCGAAAGCCCCCCACACCGCGGCGGCTATGGCTCAGGCTGTGAAGGCGCTTGCGGCTGAAGTCGGAGGCGACAACCGACTCCAGTTCGAGTTCGGAAATGAGCAGCGTTTTGAATGGGACTACCGCCCGCATGTGCGTGCCGGCGTCCCGTTGATGGACATGAGTTCAGCGGGACGGGCCGCAGCCATGCGGCTGGTCGACGTGAGCGTGAGCGCTCGTGGCGCTGAAAAGGCGGCTTCCATCATGGCGCTGGAGTCGACCCTGGCCGACCATGAAGCGCTGGACGGCACCGGCGTGGCCGGTCGGCCGCGCGACCCCGCTCGCTACTATTTCGTTATCTACGGCAACCCGGGTGG
>JASLLE010000132.1 GCA_030747175.1 Dehalococcoidia bacterium
TGTTCGACCCCGGTTCAAATCCGCCCGTGCCCTTCCTTCCCGGCTCTTTCATCAGGTTCGTGCCGGTCACCGCGGGGGAGGCAGAGCGAGTCGCCAGACAGGTCTCTAACGGCACCTACGTTGTCCGCGTAACGGAGACGGGTTCATGACCGGCGCGACGTTGCGAGTCATATCTCCCGGACCGATTTCGACCGTCCAGGACCTTGGCCGTCACGGCTACCAGCGTTTCGGCGTATCCGTGTCCGGGGCCGCCGACCGTTACGCGCTCAGGCTCGGCAACCTCCTCGTGGGTAACGACCAGCGGGGCGCGGCGATCGAGGTCACGATAGGCGGCGCGGAGTTCGAGTTCACCGGCGCCACGACCTTTGCCATAACCGGGGCCGATCTCAGCCCGGCGCTGAACCGGTTACCGGTCCCCCTCTGGGAGACGGTGAGCGCGGCCGCAGGCGACCGGTTATCGCTCGTATCGCCGGCCGGGCCGGATGCAGGACTGCGCGCTTACATCAACGTGTCCGGGGGAATTGACACCGTTCCAGTGCTCGGGTCCCGATCAACCCACCTCGGCGCTCAACTCGGCGGGGTAAACGGACGAGCCCTGGAGATCGGCGACGAGATTCCCCTCGGACCGCTGACGAATCCCGTCCTCCCGGCCCAGCGCGTGCCGCGGGACCTGGTGCCGCAGTACGGCGGCGAAATTGTCGCCCGCGTCGTCCCGGGACCGCAGGACGACGTGTTTGATCCAGACGCCACGGCCGTTTTCTACAACTCGGCGTTCACGGTCAGCGACAAGAGCGACCGGATGGGGTGTCGACTGGACGGCCCGGAGGTACCGGCGATCGACGGGGCGCACGACATCGTGTCCGACGGTGTTGTTACCGGCGCTATACAGGTCCCCGGTGATGGCCGTCCCATCATCCTCCTGGCGGACCGCCAGACGACCGGCGGCTACGCGAAAATCGGCGCCATAGCGAGCGTCGACCTGGCCCTCGTAGCGCAGGCGGCGCCCGGGACGACGGTCCGATTTGTCCAGATCTCTGTTGAGGAAGCAGGAAAGCTGGCACGGAACCGAATGGCCGCGCTGCGGGACGTGGCTTTTGTGGGGCCGTCGACTGAATCAGATGTGATGCGTGGAGGGCGCTGGCGCTACGACGTTCGCATCGATGGAACCGACTACCGGGTCGATGTCGACCCCGATGCGCTGTACGACCGGACCATCGCCAGGGTGAACGGTGTCGAGTACGACGTAGAAGTCGTTCCCGGGGAATAGTTTTGCCCCTCCAGATTGCGGTGAGAAAAGGCCCGCGCCCTGATAACATTCAACCCCGTTCCGGGAGACCGGTTTCGGGCGTGATCCGGAACATGTCGCCCGGGCCTCACCGCGTTAGTAAATCGACCAGGGAGCCACACCACGTCCGAACTATTCGAAGACGGACTGCTCGTAACCGGCATAGGCATGGGGGTCACGGTCGGCGTCCTTGTCCTGCTGATGTTCACCATCCAGGGGATGGGCCTGTTTGACCGGCTCGTGCAGAGACGGCAGTCCGCGACGGCGTTACTCGACGCTCCATCAAACGCCGTTATCGCCCCGGAAACCCGAGAGGGTGACTCGCCTCCAGTTGAAACCGCCCGGGAAACGATTCCGGGCGGCGAGACTGTGGCGGCGATCGCCGTGGCGCTTGCCCTCGCCGAAGATGAGTCACAGGTCCGTCAGGTCCTCAACAACCCGCCCCCTGGCACGTCCCCGGACGCATGGGTTCAGGCGGGACGACGATATCTCATGAATCAGCGCGGGAGGCCGTCTCGATGAGTTCACGGCGGTACAGGATCACCGTGGATGGAAACGCCCACGAGGTCGAGGTAGGTGATGTCGCCGCATCGCCGGTCCGCGTGAACGTGGACGGCGTGGATTACGACGTCGAGGTGCCGGGCAAACCTGCCCGCGGGCAGACGCCGGCGCGGCCACCTGCGTCAACAGGCACGGCGGCGCGTCCCGCAGCACGCCCGACCACAACGGCAGCATCAACTCCCGCCCCATCGGCGCCATCTCCCTCTGCTTCCGCGAACGCCATGACCGCCGTCATGCCCGGGCGCGTGTTATCGGTCGCCGTCTCCGTGGGTGACTCCGTGGGCCGGGGCGACCTGATCTGTGTCATCGAGGCCATGAAGATGGAACAGCAGATCGGCGCAAGCAAAGACGGCACGATTTCCGCCGTCCACGTTTCGGACGGGGATTCGGTCGCACACGGCCAGATCCTGGTCGAGTTCGAGTAACCGCCAGCGATGGAATTTGAATCCCTCTGGGACGGCTTTACGGAGATAGGCGACGACCCGCGCATGGTCATCATGTGGGGCATCGCCGGGTTCCTTTTCTACTGGGGCATCGCCCAGAAAAAAGAACCGCTTCTCCTGCTCCCCATCGCGGCCGGCATCCTGTTCGCCAACATGCCGCTGGAAGCGCTCACCCGGGAGGCCGGCGCAGATGGCGAAGAAGGCCTGCTCCGATTCTTCCAGGAAAACGCCCTCAACAACGACCTGATGCCCCTGCTCATATTCATGGGACTCGGGGCCGCGACCGATTTCGAACCGGTCCTCTCAAGCCCCCGCTCGCTGCTGCTGGGCGCGGGCGCGCAGTTCGGCGTTTTTGTAGCGCTTCTTGGCGCCCTGGCGCTGTCGGTCATCGGCGTGTTCGATTTCGGTCTACTTGAAGCGGCGTCTATCGGGATCATCGGCGGCGCGGACGGCCCGACCACGATCTTCATCTCCAACAAGATGCACCAGTTTGGCCTGGACAACGGCGTACCCGTCTCCGACATCGTGGGTGCGACCACCGTCGCCGCGTACTCCTACATGGCCCTCGTGCCGATCATTCAGCCGCCGATCATCAAGCTCCTGACGACCCAGCGCGAACGGCGCATCAAGATGGAGTACTCGGCACGGCCGGTTTCACGCCGCGTCAAGATCATGTTCCCGATCCTGACGACTATCGTCATCGGCGTGCTCGTGCCCCAGGCGGTTCCGCTGATCGGCATCATGATGTTCGGCAACCTGATCCGTGAGTCCGGGGTAGTGCCCCGCCTGGCCAACACAGCCCAGAACGAGCTCATGAACATCGTCATCATCCTGCTCGGCCTCACCGTCGGATCGCTCATGCCGGGCCGGGTATTCCTTCAGATCGAGACTATCGGGATATTCCTGCTTGGACTGTTTGCGTTCATGGTGGCGACCGTATCGGGACTTTTGCTCGCGAAAACCATGAACCTGTTCAGCCGAAAAAGCCCGATCAACCCGATGATCGGCGCGGCCGGAGTTTCCGCCGTCCCGATGGCCGCCCGGGTGGTTCAGGACATGGCGAGCAAGGAAGATCCGGACAATTTCATACTGATGCACGCCATGGGACCCAACATCGCCGGCGTGATCGGGACTGCCACAGTGGCCGGAATTCTGTTAAACATCGTTCCGCAGCTCGCGTCTTAGACACACAGCCCGCGCGATCCCGGTCGTCTCCTGCCAGTGGGGAGGTAAACGGGTCTCGCCAAATTAGGAGTTCCGATGGTCGACCGCAGTATGCGCGGCATCTTCCCAATCCTTGCCATGCCCTTCGATAAGGACGGCAACATCGTGATCGAAGACCTCCAGAGGGAGGTCGACTGGATAGCGGGTCACGGAATTCCCGGCGTTGGCATCGCTCTCGGCAGCGAGGTTTACAAGCTGTCAGACGGTGAACGCGGTCTGGTCCTGAAGACGGTGGTCGAAGCCGCGAAGGGCCGCATGAAGGTGGTCATGAATACGGGCCACGAGGGAACCGGGGTGTCGGTCGATTACGCCAGGTCCGCGCAGGACCTCGGCGCGAGTGCGCTGATGATCCGCCCGCCGTCATTCGCACAGCTCCCGGCGTCAGACGTCACGGAGTACTTCGTCGCCATCGCCGAAGCGGTGGACATCCCGATCTTCATGCAGGACGTCCTCGGCTCGCAGGTGCCGCCGCCCCTCGCCGTACAACTGGCGAAGGCGCACGAAAACCTCTGTTACATCAAGGTCGAGGTAGCGCCGTCTGTTCCCCGGTTCGCTGACCTGGCGGCCCGCACCGGCGCATCCGGGTTGATTCCTTTTGGCGGTTCCGGAGGCCAGTTCCTTCTTGAAGAAGCGCGGCGGGGCTCACAGGGCTCGATGCCGTGGTCAGTGATCCCGGACGTATATGCACGTGTCTGGGACGACTTCCAGTCCGGCAACGAGGTAGACGCCGAAACGGAATACCGGCGCTACGCGGCCCTGAACCGCACCATCGCACAGGGCATGGGCGCGGCGATGTGGGTCAACGACCATATTCTTTTTCGACGCGGGGTATTCCAGGAAACCTCTCAGCCACGACAGCCAGCTCCAAAGCCGGACGATCAGACTATGAAGGAGCTCGACGCCATGCTGGAAGAACTTGACCTGATCGGAAAATAAGCGGACCTCCAGATGGGGTTCGGGACTCTCACCGAGGCTCTTGAGCAGAGACAGGGGAGCATAAATTTTGGTTGACCGCACCATGAACGGGATCTTCCCGATACTGGCGACGCCTTTCGACGAGAAGGGACAGATCGACTTCGAAGACCTCGAACGTGAGGTCGAGTGGATGATCGGCGTCGGCGTCAACGGCGTCGGGGTCGCCGTAGCCAGCGAGATATACAAACTCACCGATCCCGAGCGGGACGAGATCCTGACCTCGGTCGTGAAACAGGTGGACGGGCGTATCCCGGTGGTCATGAATACCGGCGCTATGGGCACGGATGTGACGGTCTACTACTCGCAACGGGCGGAAGAACTGGGCGCGAACGCGCTCATGATTCGACCTCCCAGTTTCATCCCCATGCCGGCCGGCGAGGTGGTCGAGTTCTTCTCACGCGTCGGTGAATCGGTCGGCATCCCGATCTTCCTGCAGGACCAGGCGACGGCGCAGGTACCGCCGGGCATGGCCATAGAGATAGCAAAACGGCACGAAAACCTCTGCTACATCAAGGTCGAGACGGCGCCGACGGTTCCGCGCATGGCTGAGACGGCCGCGCTCCGGGACGCCGCGACCGGCCTCGCAGGTGATCTCATCCTGTTCGGCGGCGCGGGCGGCGCCTTCCTTTTCGAGGAACTCCGGCGCGGCTCGGTTGGAACGATGCCCGGTTCCGTAATTCCTGACGTGTTCGTCGATGTGTGGGAGCGGTGGCAGGATGGAGATGAAGCCGACGCGGAAGCCGAATTTCGGCGATACGGCGCCCTGATCCGCACGCTCAAGCAACCACAGGGACTCGACAACTGGATCTACAAAGAGATCCTGGTTCGACGAGGCATTTTCAAATCAGCTCACGCCCGGCACCCCGCCGTCAGACCGGACCGCTTCCAGATCTACGAACTTGAACAGATGCTGGACGAGTTAGAACTCGAAGAGCCCGAAGTTTAAGCACCCCGAAATGGCAACCGCAACGTCAAATATCGCAACCGCCCGGACCGGGTTCGGACACCGGCCGGTTGCGCCCTTTTCCAGTTGTTCTTGTTGCGATCCAGATTGCGCTTGTATCGGGGAGGCCGGACTCGTCACAGTACTCCTCCCGGCTTCCCGTAACCCTCACAACAACTCTCCCATCCAGCGCCGCCGGAACGACCCTGTAGCCATAGTCTCCGGGGATGTCCGATGACTCCACCGTTGCTGGACGTGTGGTCCGCCAGTCCCCTGTCCGATCTTTCGACCCCGGAAATCATTCTTCTCGCCGTGCTGGCGTTCGGGGTGTCTTACGTCTCCGGCATGGTCGGCATGGCGCTGGGTGTTGTCCGGCTGCCCCTCCTGATCGCCTTCGGCATCAGCGTGCCGATAGCCGCCGGGGTGAATCTGGCCGTCAGCGTCGTCACGGCGGTGACCAGCGGGTGGGAACACTGGCGATCGTCCCGCGTCGCGTTCCGGGTGGTGCTGCTCATCGGCGTGCCCTCATTTGTTGGAGCCTTTGTCGGCAGCCTGGCTTCTAATTCGATACGTGTCTGGATCCTGCTTGCCCTGGTGACCCTGGTACTCCTGTGGTCCGGCCTCGTGGCGCTGGCGCGAGCGCTTCGCTCCGGGGACTTCGACGAGGCGAGAGACGAATCAATCCAGGTACCGTTGCCATCGACTCGCCGCCTGGTTCTCG
>JASLLE010000133.1 GCA_030747175.1 Dehalococcoidia bacterium
TCGGGAGTCTGAGGTGCTCGGTTTGATTGCGCTCGGCAACACAAATAGCAACATCGCAGAGCAACTGGTAATTACACCAAATACGGTCGCCAATCACGTCAAACGGATACTTTCCAAGACAGGAACATCCAATCGCACGGAAGCCGCCGCATATGCCATTGCGGCCGGAATAGCGGCTTCGTCCGGGCCGTCTTCCTGACACAGCGAGCAGGGAGCGTCGCTCACCTACTCCTGACCGCGCCTCAACGCTCGTCCGGCCCGTGCGTGCGTGTGAAGGGCGTCCCGCACGACAAACGCGCCGTTGACGATGACATGCGGCATGCCTGTGGGCGGCGTCTTTGGCTCTTCATATGTCGCGCGGTCTATCACCGTGTCCGGGTCGAACACGACTAGATCTGCGAAAGCGTCTTCTCGCACGTAGCCACGGCCAGTCAACTGGAACTTGTCCGCAGGCATGCCTGACATCTTGTGAATGGCGTCCGGGAGGCTGACCACGCCCTCTTCCCGGACGTATTTCCCGAGGATGCGCGGGTAGGTGCCCCAGGCTCTCGGGTGTGGCCTGGAGCCTGCCGGGATGCCGTCCGTCCCGATCATCGTCGTTGGGTGGGCCATGACCCGCCTGACATCGCCCTCGTCCATCATGAAAATCACGGCGTATACATGGTCGCCGCCCTCGTCGACGATCCTCTGTGCGGCGTCTTCCGCGGGCAGATCCCATTCTTCCACGAACGACGCAAGTGAATGCCCCTCGTACTCCGGGCGCTCGGTGCAGGTCGCAACAAGCACATCCTCTGCCTGCACCCGGCCAATGCCGCCGCTGCCGTCGGTCAAAGCACGGTTCTGGAGGACGGCGGCCAGCCGGGTGCTGCCGCTGGTGTACGGATACTGGTCCGCGGTGACGTCCATGCCGCGCTCCCGGGCGGCTTCGATCATCTCTATCGAACGTTCGATGCCGCCCCAGTTGTCGCCCCCGGACGCCTTGTGGTGCGATATCTGGACCGAACAGCCGCTCATCTCGCCGACGATCAGCGCCTCTTCGACGGCCTGCAGCAGCCCTTCAGCCTCGTTTCGTATGTGGCTCGTGTACACGCCCCGGTAGCCGCCGGCGACCGTTGCCACGGCGGCTATCTCGTCGGTCGTCGAGTAACGGCCGGGCTCGTATATGAGGCCGGTCGAGAAGCCGACCGCTCCAGCATCCATCCCTTCTGCGACCCATCCGGCCATATGTGTCACCTGGTCGATAGATGGTGGGACCTCCTGGTTGTCGCCCATTGCGTCAAGCCGGAGGGTGTTGTGGCCCACCAGCGCCGCCACGTTCAGAGATGGTTTGAACTGGTCGATGGTCGCCAGGTATCCGGCGTAGCCGTCCCACGGCTCGATCTCGGGCGGAAGCGCAAATAGCTCACCGAGCCGTCCGGCCGCCGTGTCGTACGGAGCTGCGCCGAAGCCGCAGTTGCCCACCACCACGGTCGTGATGCCCTGGAGGGTGTTGTGCTCCACGTCCGGGCTGGACAGGACGTGGAAGTCGTCGTGGGAGTGGACATCGATGAAGCCCGGCGACACAGCCATTCCGGAGACATTGATCTCATCGTCGGCAATCACAGCAGACAGATCGCCAACAGCGGTGATCCGATCCCCGGTAATTCCGACATCCGCCTTGAACGGGTCGCCACCGGTTCCGTCGTAAACCTCGCCGCCCCGGATGATCAGGTCATATTTATCCTGTGAAGTATTCATCGCCCGGGTTATATCATCCCGGAACTCCCAATGCATCAGGGAGCATCGGGTCGCAACTGCTGTTGCATCGCCCCCGGCCTCGTCGTAACGTCTCCGCGTCGTTGCCGTGAACCCCTCGTAACAAACGGAGCCGTAATTGAATCCCACAAAGATCGAACGAATCGAGACCATACTCTGGAGCAGGTGGCTGCTTATCAAGGTCCACTGCGAGGACGGGACCGTCGGGATAGGCGAGGCGGGTGTGCATGGATGGCAACGGCCGACCGAGACGATGATCAAGACGATGGAACCCTACCTGCTCGGGAAAGACCCGTCGAAGATTGAGCACCATTTCCAGTTTTTGTACCGGAACTCCCACTTCATGGGTTCCGTGGTCAATGCGGCCCTCTCGGCTATCGATATCGCACTCTGGGATATCAAGGGCAAGCGTCTCGGCGTGCCGATCTGGGAGCTGATGGGCGGCAAGACTCGTGACCGTGCCCGCTGTTATATCCACGTGAACGGCGAAACGACCGAAGAGCTTGCAGCAGATGCCGCAAAGGCGGTGCAGGATGGTTTCACAGCGGTTCGCTTTGCGGCGTTCCAGGACGATTACCCGTCCTTCCACACCTATACGGAGTGGGCCGACAACGCTGTCGAGCGGGTCGCAGCCGTTCGGGATGCGGTCAACCGCAACGCCGATCTTTGCGTGGAGATTCACCGGCAGATGAACCCGGCGGAGTCGACCTGGCTGGGGCGTCGGCTGGAGCAGTTCAACCCTTATTTCTATGAAGACCCGATGCTGCCGGACAGCCCGGCGCGGCTGGGCGATGTGCAGGCGCAGTGCAACATCCCGATAGCCACGGGCGAGCGGTTCACGACGATTTACGAGTTCCAGCAGATTCTTGAGAACAAAGGGGCGGCGTACGTTCGGCCTGACGTGTGTCTCGTTGGCGGTTTGAGCGGCAGCAAGAAAGTTGCGGCGATGGCCGAGGCGCAGCACGTCAAGGTGATTCCGCACAACCCGCTCAGTCCGGTGAGCACGGCGGCCTGTGTGCAGCTCGACGCCTGCATTCCCAACTTCGCCCTGCAGGAATACACGGGCGAGCACCTGGAACCGAAAGTTGACCTGATCGAGAACCCGATCGAGTTGAAGGACGGGTATCTAACGGTTCCTGAGGGTCCCGGACTTGGCATTACGCTGTCCGAAGAAGGGCTCAAGAAGTGGCCGTTTGAGGATAAGGACATTGAAGCCGCAACGCCTATCAAGACGGACGGTTCGGTAGGGGACAGGTAATCCGACAGGTTCCAATTGAACCCTCTCCCAGCGGGAGAGAGGTGGGTGAGGGAGAAGTTACGATCACGAGCACGCTCGTATCTAACGAGCAACTCCTGAATAGATCGGCGAGGTCAATACAGTGGCGGCCGTAGTTACGCGCTTCCAGGTCACCGATCAGAACCGTTGGAAGCGGCTGTTTGATACTTCTGCGCGCGAGCGCGCCGCGGTCGGCATCAACGGCGCACTGGTGTTTGTGGATGCCGACACGCCCGAGTACATGATCGTGATCTACCAGGTCGAGGACATCCGGCGTGCGAAGGCCTACCTCACGATGGATCGCCAGACGAACCGCGAGTTTGAAGTCGGCGTATCCGAGATGCAGATCTGGCTGGGCGTGGAGCCTTGATGGCGATGGCTGACGGATACGACATATGTGTCTTGATGGGCCGACATATCTGTCGTATGCTAATGCATGACAACACGGAGGACACCATGACCACCCTGCTGGACTTTGGTGAAGTGTTCTTTACTGCGACGTGCGCAACCGCGGGGTGAGTTCAAAGGCGCACATCCTTTAAAGGAAGTCGGTTGAACTCAAGTCAACTTCGGCGATGGTTGTCGAGGCGTGGATGCACCTTTGAGACCAAACGTGGCACAGGTCATTTGACCGTTCGGAAGGGTTCGCGGAAAAGCCAGCTTCCTGTCCACGGCGGAAATAAACAGTTGGGCACCGGGCTCATAAGCAAGATTTTGCGAGACCTGGGTATCGATGATCGTCCTCCCCGATAACCGATCTCGGTTAACCCCGAGTGAGCTGTGGAACGAGGGGCATGCAAAACTATCCGGCAACTCTTAAACAGGACGACAACGGCACACTGCTTGTCACATTCCCGGACTTCCCGGAGGCTGTCACGTACGGGGGCGATCAGGATAGTGCGCTCGCCGAAGCCTCGAATTCCTTGATCGCCGCAATATCGGCTCGCATGGATGATGGCGAGGACATTCCTGCACCATCCAAGCTCAAGTCCGGCCAAACGGCCGTCACGCTTCCGCCACTGGTAGCCGTCAAGGCAGCTATCTACATGGAGATGAGTCGGCAACATGTCTCCAAATCGGAGTTGGCGCGTCGGCTTGAGCAAAACCCGAAGCAGGTCGACCGCTTGCTCGAAGTCACGCACTCGTCCCGCCACGATCAACTTGATAAGGCGCTAGCCGCACTCGGCAAGCGACTTGAAGTCACAGTATCGGACGCCGCCTGATGACCGAATCACGCCTCCCTATCAACCCGATTTATGAAGAGATCGGTATCCGGCCCATGATCCACGCCGGTGGCACCAACACGGACCACGGCGGCTCGAGAATGCGGCCCGAGGTGATCGAGGCCATGGTCCAGGCTTCGCAGTCTTACGTGCCGGTTGCGGAACTCAGCCGCAAGGTAGGCGACTTCATGGCGGAGATAACCGGGGCAGAGGCGGGCATGGTTACCGCCGGCGCCGGGAGCGGCATCGTGCTGTCGGCCGCCGCCTGCATGACCGGGCTGGACAGGTCAAAGATCCTCCAGTTGCCGGATACGCATGGCGTGAAGGATGAGATCGTCATAGCCAAGGCGCATCGCGGCGGCTACAGCCACATGTACACCTTCACGGGCGCATCGCTGATCGAGGTCGGCGATGCACAGGCGTGGAGCACGGATGAGATCGACGCCGCTATCAACGACAACACAGCGGCCGTGGCGTTTCTGCTGGCCCCGCGTATCAGTCGCCGAGGTCCGACACTATCGGAGACGGTCGAGGTAGCTCACGCACGCGGTGTTCCCGTGATCGTGGACGCGGCGGCGATGCTGCCGCCTCGGAGCAACCTGAGCCGGTATATCGCAGATGGCGCCGACCTGGTGACCTACTCGGGCGGCAAGGAGATACGAGGGCCACAGGCAACTGGACTGTTGGTCGGTCGCAAAGACCTCGTGGATGCGGCGCTGGCCAACCACAGCCCGAACCACGCCATCGGCCGGCCTCACAAGGTGTCCCGCGAGGATATGGTAGGCCTCTGGATGGCGCTGAAGCTTTACGTGGAACACGATGAAGAAGCGGCGATCACCGGATTTCGTGTTGCGCTGGGTCCGATCGCTGAAGCTGTTGAAGATATCCCCGGGCTCGAGGTGTCGATCCGCCAGGACGACTTCAGGTTCTTCCTGCCGAACGTCGTCGTGAAGCTGACTCCAGAATGGGGCGGTCCTTCAGGATCGGTCGTGCGCGCCGCGCTGATGGAGGGTGATCCGCGTATAGGGATCAGGTTCGATCCCGATCACAACGAACTGGAGATCAACGCCTTCAATATGCAGGCCGGTGAGCCGGAGATCGTGGCGGCGCGCCTGCGGGAGGAGCTGTTGCGGTAGGGTGGGGCGACGGTCCCTGATCGCCCGTCCGGGCTTCTTCCTCACCCAACCCTCTCCCACTGGGAGAGGGGAAACGCTCGGAGCTACTCCTGGCCCACTACACCCGGCCGCTGCTTCCAGAATCCTGTCGCTCCCTCGAACGCGTGCGCCAGCTGGAGTAACTCGAAGTCGGTTCGCGGCGCTGAGACCAGTTGGAGGCCCACCGGCAGGCCGTCTGGAGTGAATCCGGCCGGGACCGATATAGCCGGGCAGGCGATGACGGTGATGTCCATGCAGGGCCACATCCAGTCGATGTATGTCTTCATCTCCACGCCGTTGACCACGGTCGGGTAGGGGACGTCCACGGAGAACGGCGGGACGCTTGTTACCGGCAGCGCCAGGTAGTCGTACTCGTTAAAGAACGCTATTGTCCGGCGGTACAACTCGGTCCGCACAGCCTCCGCTTTCGCCACATCGAGGGCGCTGAGTCGCAGGCCTTCCTCTGCATTCCAGATCACCGTATCTTT
>JASLLE010000134.1 GCA_030747175.1 Dehalococcoidia bacterium
CCGATTCAGTGTCCACGAAGCGAAGTAGGACAGCATTGCAATACCCGTGTCCAGCAGCGAGACGTCCACGTTCCTGCCTATCCCTGTTCGCTGCGCATCGAACAAGCCGATCATCAGGCCGAGAACCGAGGCGTAGCCGCCGGCGAAATCGATTATCGAAACGCCGCACTTGGCCGGGGGAGCATCAGGTTCGCCCGTGAGCGACATGTAGCCGGCGTAGGCCTGGATCAGGTGGTCGTAACCGGGTTCCGAGGCGCGCGGCCCTGTGGATCCGAAGCCGGACAACGAGCAGCAAACGATCTTCTCGTTGAACTTGCCGAGCGCGTCGTAATCCAACCCAAGCCTCGCGGGGAGGTCGCCCCTGAGGTTGTTGTAGACGCCGTCGGATTCCTTCACAAGGTCATGCAGCACCGCCATGCCGGACTCGGTTCGCAGGTTCAACGTGACCGATTTTTTGCCCCGGTTGAACGCCTGGAAGTACAGGGAGTCACGTTCTATCTCGAACGGCGGGACGTAACGGGCGACATCGCCGCCAACGCCCGGGTCTTCAATCTTGATGACCTCGGCGCCCATATCAGACAGCACCGTTGTGCCGAACGGCCCGGCTCCGAACTGTGAGATCGCCAGGATCCTTACGCCTTCTAGCGGGGGACGGATGGGCATTCCCGGTCTCCTTGACCTCGTGTGTGAATTGCGGACGGCTGTGGATGACTTGAATGATGCGCCTGTTTTGACGCGAGCGGGGGCTGAAGCGGCCCCCTCTCCCGGTGGGAGAGGGCCGGGGTGAGGGAGGTTCAATGTAGCGCGAAATATGTGTGTTCTGGCCGGACGCCGTGGTGGTGCAGATCCCTCGGCTACGCTCGGGATAACCACAATTTCGGTGGGTGCATATTCTCCCTCTCGCGCTGGGAGCGGGGTGCGTTAGCCCTCGCCGGCTTCGATTCCGATTCCGAGGCCGGTGTTCTGTTCCGGTTCCCTGATCTCCAGAGCCTTTTTGGCGGCCAGGCGGAACATCTCGATGGGTTGTGCGCCCGTGAACCAGAACCTGTCGTCGATCAAAAAGCCCGGCACCCCGGTCACGCCCAGCCGCATGGCCTCATCGAACTGATCCTGGATAAGGCGATCGTACTCACGGGACTCCAGCTTCGGCAGGATGTCTTCCCAGTCCAGCCCGACGCCGATTGCGATCTCTTTGAGCACATCGAAATCGCCCAGGTTGAGCCCGTCTTCCCAGAACGCCTTGTAAGCGGCATGGTGGAACTCGCCGGCCTTGTCGAAACTCTTTGCGTACTCGGTCACCGCCTGGGCGTGGATCGTGTACGGGGTCAGTTTCGCCCTGCGCATCACGATGCCCTCTTCTTCGGCCAGCGCTGCGATCCTCGGGCTCAATCCGTCCTCGGCCTCGCCGGGTCGCTGTTCCCGGATTCTGCCTTCTTCCGGGATCTCCGGATGGAGCATGAAGGCCCGGTAATCAAACTCGATGTTGAACTCGGTCGCCAGTCTGTCGAGCCGCGCCAGCCCGATATAGCACCACGGTCAGATGTAGTCGTACCAGACGGTAAACGTGATAGGCGCGTCGAGCGTCTTGAGCGGTGGAGCCTGGTCGAGGGACATTCGGAGACCTCAGGGATGGCGATGCTGGAGACGTGAAAGTAGCCCAATTGTGCCAGAGCCCCTGCGGGGCGGCTAATTTCCACGCCCGTGTCGGACGACGTTCTGGAGCCGCCGGTGTCGGGCGCGCTGGAGCGGGTCAAATCCAGGCCAGGGACTATCTTGCAGGCTGAGCGATGCTGTCTGCACGCCGGAGTTACAGCGTTCGGCTCGCCCAGTCCGTTATGGCACTTCCGGCGTACAGGGCGATCAGGCCGCCCACCGCAAGGCTCGGGCCGTATGGGATCAGGGTTCGTCGCGCGCCGAAACCGCGTGCCATCAGTGCACCGATGCCGACCACGCCGCCGATCAATATGCCCAGGTACAGGCCAAGCAGCAGGAGCTGAATCCCGAGTACCGCGCCAAGAAGGGCGGAGAACTTGATGTCTCCCCAGCCCATGATGTCTTTGCCGATCCGATCCCCGATCCATGCGAACGGGAAGAAAATCGCCAGCCCGACGGCTGCGCCAAGAGCGCCCTCCCAGATGGCCAGGTCTGATCTGAACGGCAGTACCGCCAGGGCCACGATGAAAGACGGGTAGATGATGACATCCGGAAGGTAGAGCGTCTCAAGATCCACGAAGGCGAGTACAAGAAATACGGTGCCAAAGGCGGCCACGGCGGCGAACTCGACAGGGCTGTCGCCGAATCGTGACCATGCCAGTGCAAACAGCAACGCTGCCAGTGCTGTGACCGTTACACGTCGCACTTGAACCCTGATCGGTACCCCGCGTCGCAACGACGGCGGAATGAGACCTTCAATCGGCGGTGTGCGTTCGATGGCGATGTTGGACATCGCGCCAACCATCAGCCCGAGAACGGTGATTGCGACTACTGCCGGCATGTTTGCTTGATCTGGATCAGGCGGCCGGCCGGGCGTAAACGTAGCCAAAGCCGCGTCGTGTTACGACCAGTTCCGGCTTCTCCGGATTCAGTTCGATCTTGCGTCGCAGGTGGCCGACGTGCCACTTCACGAGGTCTTCGCTGTCGTACTCGGGCCCCCAGACGCGTCTCAGTAATTGCTGGGGAGGTATCGGCTCTCCGACCCGTTTGACGAGTAGCGTGAGGATCTTGTACTCGGTCGGCGTCAGGTCCACATCCTCGCCGCGAACCCGGACCGAAAAGCGTGTGAAATCGATCTCCACACAACTGTCCGTGTAACCCTCGTCGACTTCGAGAGTGGTAGTTGGCCCGGCGTGACGCAGGGCGACGGCGATGCGGGCTGTCAGCTCTTCCATCGGGGTGTCCTTGACGACGTAGTCGTCGGCACCTCGCTCGAAGGCGATCAGTTTCTCGGACGTGTCGTGGAGGGCGCTGAAGATGATTATCGGCACGTCTGACATGGACCGGATACTTGCACACAGGTCCAGGCCGTTCATTCCCGGAAGGCGGATGTCCAGTAACACCAGGTCGGGTCTGAAGGAGTACAGACCGCGCAGAGCTTCACCGCCGTCGTCGATGAGCATCAACCGGCAGCCAGCGTCTTCAAGCGCCGCCTCGATTGCGACGCGGAATGTTGGGTCGTCTTCGACCACCAGCACTCTGATATCCACTAGAGGCTGAGTGCCGCTGTCGAACCGTCCTGCGACCTCACGAAGTGACATCTGGGTTCTATCTCCCGCGGTTGACGATGTGGTTAAGCGTCATACCTTCGGTCCACCGTACCAGCGGTTTATGGATTCGTAATTCGTATTTCGCCAGCGCGCGCCTGTGTACACACACCCACGTACCCGGGAATCCACGATAGCTGTCCTTTTCAAACGCAAAGCGCCGCCGGGCAGTGCAAACCCGGCGGCGCCATATCAAGAGGAGCTAACCAACCCGTACCATCACGGGCATGCGGCCTGAGTGATCAACCCTGCCGTGTCCCAGGTGTAAGTACATTTCGTCGGGTTCTGCCGGATGTACCCGGGTGACAGGACCGGGTCGGAGGCGGAGAAGTCAGCGGTTGCGACCGCGTTGGCTGCAACGGTCAGGTTGCTGGTGTCAGCCATGTAGAGGTCCATCGCCGCCTGGACGGTTCCCGCTTCAGTGCTGTTTGCGGCCGTATCGCCGGAGCCGGCGAATCGACCGACGTTCGGTACGACAACGGCAGCGAGTGCCGCAAGGATGCCGATCACGACAAGGAGCTCCACCAGGGTGAAGCCGCGCTGGCCGTCTTTGGCGGTGCTGCGCCTGTCAATCATTACGTTCTCCCCAATTCCTGTTTCGTTGGTCATGGAATCATTGTTGGGGAGGCCGGGATGGTCGCGAGTTGAGCGGAAGTGTGTGTTCGGTGTGGGTGGTTTTCGCGTCCGGCCGGGACGGTTCGCTGGGTCGTCAATTTTCCCGGGGAGACTGGAGAATCAGCCTGTCACGCGCCTGCGGGCCGTACGTATCCGCTCTCCATCGGGGAGAGGGTGCAGGGTACGGGGCATCCTCCCCCCGGGAAGGACGTTAAACGCGCGCTCCGGCCTGCATTCGACAGGTTCGGTACAGGCGTCGAGAACTTCAGGGCACGGTTTCGACTGCGGGGGCGTCAGGCAATACGCCCGTGAACGGGGCAGACGCCGCCACTATCGCGTTCTTACGGCCCGGAATTCGACGGCTCGAAACGTCTGTGAACCGTCAAAAGACGACCGGGACCGTGGCACACCGATGCCACACCGGTGCTCAACCGGTCCCGGCGTGGCCCTCAGAGTGGTCCTATCGACCCTTGACCTAGCGCCGGGCTGTGGCAGCCGGGCGAGTCCGTCCTTCTCCGGGAGTGCTGAAGTTGAAACCGATAAGTTTGTTCATCGTCGATCCGTCGTTTGAAGACCCGGACCCCGGTTACTGGGCGACGGCGCTGTACGCCATACGGGATTACGGTGGAATCGTTGTCTCCGGTTCCGCCTCGTCGCTAGAAGAGGCGCTGGGAGGCCGCCGGCCGCCGGCCGCGGATGTGTTCGTGGTCGATCTTTCCCGTCCGACTCCGGATACGGGGACGCTTCTCGACGCTCTTTCAATCGATTCGACCCCTGAAACGCCTGTTATAGGTCTCTGTGAGGTGGTCGATGAGACGCAACTGGCGCTTGCGATAGGTGCCGGAGTCAGGGCCTGTGCAGGCCGCGACAATCCCGAAGGGCTCGTTGCATCGATCGTCGAAGTAGCCAGGGGGGGCGCGCCGATTCAGCGGGACCTCGCCGGCAAACCGTCCCTGTTGTGGAACCTTGCGCTTGATCTCAGGAAGCGGTTTCGGGGCACCCCGGGCGTTTCGACAGTTGTGGGATCAGATCAAGGCCAGATCGGCGGTCCCCTGGAACTCCCCGGAGTTGAATGTCCGATCAGCGCCAGGGAGGTCTCGATCCTGGAACTGGTCGCCGACGGCTTCTCGTACCGGGAGATCGGGGAGGTGCTGGCGATAGCTGAGCGGACTGTGAAAAACCACATGGCCCGTTCGCTGGACAAGCTTGGCGCCCGCGGACGCGCCCACGCTGTTCGGGTGGCGCTTCAGGCCGGATGGATCTGCAACGGATCTGGAACCGGCAGTGTTGAGCTCCGGACGGCGGCATGAACGATCTCAGCAACGAGACGGCGATCGCTGAAGAGACCGCTGAATCCCGGGGGAATCACGGTGCTCCGGCCCTGGACGCGGCGGCGCTCGCGCTGATCCCGCCACGACTTCGCCCCCGACCGGAGACCGATGGGATCCCGGCGCGTTCGGATGGGTCTGAAACCTCGAAATTTTCCGAGCCAGAAGGCAGCCCGGACGCAGGCAGCGGCGCTTTCGACTGGACGTCGCTCAAGCCGGAGGACACTGCGACGGGACTGGTCCCGGAAAAGCTCGCGCGTGCGCACCGGGCCTTTCCCGCCAGGGCCGAGGGCCGCCGCCTCACGGTGGTGATGGCCGACCCGGGCGATTACGTCGCGATACGGAATCTCGAGGCGAGGACCCGCATGGAGGTCCTGCCCGTACAGGGTGATCCGACAGAGATTGTCCGGGCCATCGATGTTCACTACTCGGCGCAAATGCCGGACGAGGTTGTACAGGCGCTTGACGCGAAATTCGCGTCGGGATCCCGGGGAGATGAGGGGGAGGTGATACGGGAAATACCCCTCGTGCGTGAAGAGGCGCATGGAGATTCCGAAGACGACGAAACCAGCCCCATCATCGCCGCCGTCGACAGTCTGATCGCGCAGGCGGTCATGACCTGCCCCCTGAAGCGATACCAGGGATTATGTTAGTCCTGCGACCTCTGGGACGGTCGGCATGAATGTCTCTGG
>JASLLE010000135.1 GCA_030747175.1 Dehalococcoidia bacterium
CTAGGCATGTCATCCCCCTTCTGGAAACGTCCAGTCTCTAATTTATTGACTGGTACCGTCTGAGGGGGGCAGGTCAGCATGACAAGCTGGGATTCGACCAAATTGTGTATCCGTTTTTGGAGTCAGGAATCCCCATTGTTGTGGGCATCACGACGGAA
This sequence comes from Dehalococcoidia bacterium, assembly GCA_030747175.1. Taxonomy (GTDB): domain Bacteria; phylum Chloroflexota; class Dehalococcoidia; order Lucifugimonadales; family Lucifugimonadaceae. The sequence goes on from JASLLE010000135.1 coordinate 159, forward strand.
AGAACTGGACACTCGGTGGTGGTAGTTGGTCATACCTTTCTTCAAGACTCTTGGTGGCGACAAATGGAAGGTCACTACTTTCCATCTCTCGTATCTGGACGCAGTTGGGTACCCAGCTTTCATTGGATACCGGAGTACATCGTCCAAGATGACAACTTCGGGCCGTATCTGTCCACTCCGAGAGAAGAGTTAGGGCAAATCGCGAACACGGTGGTCGTTCCGGTTCCCGAGTCACTTCACGTGAACCTCGAACCTTGGGATGCAGAATTGCTCGTGGCGAACATCGTGCTGGACCGTTCGTTCGCGACAAGATTCTTTCAACGGCCGTCTGATCCGATCCAAACGCAATGGGGACGGCTGCTCGCTGACGCCATTTCAGATGGAAACGTTGTGTTCAGGACGATCTTGGTTTCGAAACCCGAATTGATAAAACACTATTCTGCTCGTGGTTTAATCGAGAAGCCTGGGTGGACAGACAGCGCTGAAGCTTTACCAGAATGGGCATGGTTGGTTGAAATCAGCGATCCTATTCTCTTTCCTCATCGCATGAAATTAGGCGACTTCATTGTTGACCCAACGTATCCGATGAACCTGATACGTAACGGGACAGAGGCGATATTGATGTACCAGCTTTTGGATGCTGCTGTTGATAGTCCCGCTCGCGATTGGGTTGACGTTCCCGATTTCCGACCAATGCCGGTATACAGTCGTCCCACTTTCGGACAAAATTAGTACGCGTAATAGTCTGGGAGGATCCGGAGAGGCGATCAGCGGAATGAGCCGGCATCTCCCCGGCTATCAATCCGGAGTTGTGCCGTCGTGGCGGGAACGAGCATACTCGGGGCGTGCTGATTACCGATTCCCGCGACCTCGCTGCATTCTGCAAGCGGCTTGAGGGCGCTCCCTACGTCGCCGTGGACACGGAGTTCCTGCGAGAGAAGACCTACTGGCCGAAGCTCTGCCTCGTGCAGATCGCGTACGACGACGAGGCGGCGGCTATCGACCCTCTCGCCCGTGATATCGACCTCGACCCGATGTTCAACCTGATGGACGACGAGTCCGTCCTGAAGGTGTTCCACTCCGCTTCACAGGACATGGAAGTGTTCTTCAGCATTGCCGGCCGGGTGCCGGAGCCGGTGTTCGACACACAGGTGGCGGCGATGGTTGCCGGGTACGGCGAGCAGGTCGGCTACGCCACACTCGCCTCGCAGATCGCCGGCGTGACGCTGGACAAGTCATCCCAGCTCACAGACTGGTCATTGCGGCCCCTGTCTGATCGCCAGATCCAGTACGCCCTGGGCGATGTGACGCACCTCTGCACCATCTACGAGGACCTCGAAGACCGGCTCGAAGAGAGCGGCCGGACGTCCTGGGTGTCCGAGGAGATGGCGGCGCTGACCGATATCTCTTCCTACAGGGCCGATCCCCGCGAGGCGTATCGGCGTGTCCGGATTCGACGTCCCAACCGCAAGGCGCTGGCGGTATTGCGAGAGGTGGTCGCGTGGCGGGAAGAGACGGCGCAACGTCGCAACCTGCCCCGTAACTGGGTGATCCGGGACGACGCGCTGGTCGAGATCGCAACGCACGCGCCGAAGAACGTGGCGGATCTCGGTCGTGTCCGGGGCCTGCGCGGCAACGCTGCGAAGGGCCGAGACGGCGAGGCGTTGTTACAGGCGGTGCAACGGGCGCTGGACATGCGGCAGAGCGAATGGCCGGAGATACCGCCGCGCCGGCCCCCGATCCGGGGTCACGAGGCGCTGGTGGCCCTGCTTCAGACACTTTTGCGGCTGCGCTGCGAGGATCACGACGTCGCCCCCAAGCTGGTCGCCACACGTGACGAGTTGGACCGCATCGCGACGACAAACGACGAGAACCTCCGCCCACTTCAGGGCTGGCGATACGAGTTGTTCGGCAAAGATGCGCTTGATTTGAAAGCCGGACGCCTTGGACTGACGGGCGATCACGGACAGGTACGGGTGCTGCGTCCGGATCAGTCGGACTAGGCTCCTCCTGCTGCGGTCATCCTGAACTAGATTCGGGATGACGATGGTTTCTTGTTGACGCTCATGGATATATCGCTCTGTCTCTCGCCTGAGACAATGTCGCCCGGTCGCGCACCGAACTAACCTCAACACGGCATACTCACCCGGAGGACGGCAGTACATGGAACCCCGCGTTCACGTCAGCGATGAGATCCTCGAACGGTTCCGGCGCGTCACGTCGGCGACGGTCTACAGCGCCGTGTGGCGACATCCGGTCGAGGGTGGTGAGTGGTTTGCCTCGGCCAACTGGCAACGCTGCCTGATGAAGAACGTGCTGCCGATGACACATGGGGTGACGATGGCCGGGCGCGCACGGACGCTCAGGTTTGTTCCGCCGCGGCCGGACCTGCTGGAGATCACCAGGCAGGGTGAGAACTCGCCCGAGTACATCGCCATGGGGACCTGCGGACCGGGCGACGTACTCGTGGTGGAGGCCCATGCCGCCGAACCCGAGGCCAACATCGTCGGCAACATGAAGGCGCGCCAGCTCTGGCACAACGGCGCCGTCGGCATCGTCACGGACGGCGGTATCCGGGACCTTGACATGATCTCGGACGATTACGGTCTGCAGGTGTTCGCCGGGCATCGTTCTCCGGCCGGAAATCTGCCCTGGATCGAGGCGTACGAGGCCAACGGAGCGATCAATTGCGGCGGCGCGCTCGTATTCCCGGGTGACGTGATCGTTGGCGATGACGACGGAGTGGTGGTCGTGCCGTGCCAGCTCGCCGAGGAAGTGATCGACTGGATCGAGGAGCAGGACAAGGCCGAGGAGTTCGTTATCGGGCTGATCGACGAGGAAAAAGCGCCGCCCGGCCGCTACTATCCGATCTCCGAAGAGACAAAAGAACGCTACCGGCGCTGGGCCGAGGAACGGGGAGAGTCTTGAACGGCGAGGTCTCTGGACAGGCTCTACGATTCGACCATTTTCTCGGTCGCTAACAGGATCGACATGACGCAGATCAACATCGGTGACATAACCATCACTGCCCTGTCCGACGGGCGGATGTCGTTCGCCACCAGCAACCTGTTTCCGGAAACCCCGGAAGCCGTCTGGGACGGGTACAGGGAACGATTTCCGGAAGCGTTCGACGCACAGGGCTTTTACACCAACATCGGTGTCTTCCACCTGGCGCCTGGCGGCACGCAGGTGCTGGTCGATACCGGGCTGGGACCCACCGGTGCGGCTGGGGGATTACCGGGTCGTCCCGTGTTTTTGTCGGAATTGGGTTCCATGGGTGTTACCGGGGACGATCTCGACTCTGTATTCCTGACGCACTTGCACGGCGACCACGTCGGTTGGAATCTCACGCACGACGAAAATGGCAGCCGTCCGACCTTCCCGAACGCCCGGTACGTGTTGCAACGGGCCGACTGGGGACACTTCACGGACGAAGAGTTCCTGGCCGGGGGACGTCGGGACGCGGCGCAGGACACCTACCTGCCGCTCCCGGAGATGGGCGTCCTGGATCTTATCGATGGCGAGACGAACATCGCACCCGGCCTCGACGCCTACCCGACGCCGGGACACACGCCCGGGCATCAGAGCATGCTGATCTCGTCGCGCGGCGAGCGGGCGCTCATCATCGGCGACGTGATCGGCAGCCCGATGCACGTGTCGGAGCCGGACCATTTGTATCGACCAGACGTGGACCGGGACCAGGCGCGGAAATCAAGACACGACGCGCTCGACCTGGCGGAAGGCGCGGGCATGACGGTGATCGGCAGCCACATGACTCGACCGGGCTGGGGGCGCTTGATCCGCTGGGAAGGGCGTCGCTACTGGCAGGCCCTTTGAGCCGGTTCGCCGGCGGTTATTTAAAGAGAGTTTCGGGCGGAGTCGGCGTTGTCGCGGTCATTCCCCTGGCTGCGTTTGCCGCGCTGTCTGTGATGGCCTGCGGCGGTGGGCTGTCCGAGGACGAGGTGCAGGTACGCGTGGACGCCGCAACCGGTCGCGACGCCGCAGCCAACTGCAACCCCGGCGCCCGCGCCGACACCGCAACCCACGGCGACACCCGCGCCGAACGCCACTCCACAGCCACTCGCCACTCCCCGGCCCACCGCCACACCGCAACCGACAGCGACCCCGATTCCGCCGGCCACACCACAGCCGACCCCGACTCCCCAGCCGACGTCGTTGCTGGGCGACGTGTACGAGCAGTCGAATGAGGCCGTGTTCCTGGTCGTCACGCCGGGCAATAACGGCACAGCGTTCCTGTTTGAACCGGGGTTGTTGCTGACAAATCAGCACGTGATTACGGGACGTTCCACCGTGGCCCTGTGGGGCGCAACCGGGGGTTCAATCTCGGGCACGGTGATCGCCTCGGACGCCCCGAGAGACCTGGCGCTTATCCGGATCAATCCGGGCGCCAGTTCGGCGAACCCCCTGTTGCTGGCGGAAACGATCGATAACAGTTCGATCGCCGATCCGGTGCTTGCTATCGGCTACTCGAACACGGAAGCGAACGGGGGAGATATCGGGCCGCCCGGGGCGAATGTGGGCGTCTTAACACGCGTCGTCACCGTGAGCCTCACACTGGGCGAAGGGTTCGAGATGGATGCCCCGCTGGACCCGGGCGATAGCGGTGGACCGGTGCTCGACCGAAACGGCGAAGTGATCGGCGTCAGCCGGGCTGTCGTGGTGCAAACCCCGGCAGGACAGCGCGTCGTCGGCACCTTCCTGGCGATAGCGATAGACGAGGTGCACCGGGCGTTGCCGGATCTGCGGGCGGGGATTTCGCGGTAAATAGAGCGGGCTGTGGAATGTCTCACATGTGAGACATTCCACAAGTTGTGTAAACTAATTCAGTACATTGTGTTACACAAATACTGTCTTGTCTTGTCTGTGAGACACAACATGAAACCTTTCGTTCCAGAAAAGCTTCCGATAAGGGACATCGACTGGGAACCTCTGATTCCGCTGATTGGTCGTGCAAACCGATCAATCGCTCTTTATGACGGAATTCTATACGGCGTGCCCAATCCTGAAGTTCTATTGTCGCCTTTGACTGTTCAGGAAGCAGTGCTGTCTTCGCGCATGGAGGGTACGCAAGCAACACTTGGAGAGGTCCTGAGGTTCGAGGCAGGCGATGAACCAGAGCAGCAATCGCGACGACTTGACATTATCGAGATCATCAACTATCGAAATGCGCTTCGGCATGCTGAAAACACACTGTCAACTCGACCGTTCAATCTGAACTTGTTACTTGAACTTCACTCGATGTTGCTCGATGGCGCTCGCGGACGAGATAAGGCTCGGGGACAATTCCGGACCACTCAAAACTGGATCGGCGCGCCTGGATCACCGATTGAGGAAGCAGATTTCGTTCCAATTGATCCTAGCAACGTCAAGCCGTCTTTGGTCAGTTGGGAGAGTTACTACCATGAGGGTGAACCTGACGCCCTTGTCCAGCTAGCGGTCATACATGCTCAATTTGAGATTATTCACCCATTCCTGGATGGCAACGGTCGGCTTGGGCGGATCATGGTCCCATTGTTTCTATTCGAGAGAGAGCTACTCTCCCGGCCCATGTTCTATCTTTCCGCATACCTTGAACGGCATCGAGACGAGTACGTTGATCGGCTACGTGCGATTGGCCAAAACATGGAGTCATGGAATCGATGGATTGCGTTTTTCCTTGGTGCCGTTGATG
>JASLLE010000136.1 GCA_030747175.1 Dehalococcoidia bacterium
GGACCATCGTAAGTCCGCCGATGTTGTTGCCGGCGGTCACGTACCCCATCATCCGGCCGCGGGTCCCGGCGAACCAGATCGATATGAGCCGTCCTATCGGGAGAATCGTCGCCCCCGGAATTCCCGCGTAAAGAAGCAGGCTGCCGGCGTAGAACTGCCACAACGAATTCATCGCAGCGTAAATGAAGAACCCGGTGGCGACCGAGGCAAGCGATCCGACCATCACCGGGCGTGAACCGAAACGATCGATCCACCGACCAATCAGGGGCGAAATCAGCGCCGAGGTGATCCCGAATGTCAGCGCCGCGTTGATCTCTGTCCGGGACCAACCGAACTCTTCTTCAAGCGGTTCGATGAACACACCGAAGGCGTAGTTGTACGTCCCGATAGTGAGGCCGCTCGAAAGCGCCGCGATGAGCGCGATCGGCCAGCCGTTATACAGGCCGCGACCTTTGGCCGGAGCTGCCGTGACGGTATCTGGCGACGTTTCCTCCACAGGCGTTACCGACACGGGTGCGCCGGTTGCAAGCGATTAGTCAGCGCGTACCGCCAGTTGCCGCTCAACCTCGTCCGGCGAACCGTTTATTCCCGCCTCGATCTCACCCGCCATTCGCCACCTCTCTCAGTTGGCTCGCCCTCGCGACCCGGATGAATTGATTTCCCTGCCTGCGCCACCCGCGGGCAATCGAGATATTACCTGCTGCCCGCGGTCCTTCGGGAGTCCCGGACGCCACGGGCCGATATCGAGCGAGCTTGTGTCAGGGCCGGTTCGACTGTGTTGCGGACGGGTCCGGCGCGCGCGCCATTGCCATGGACAACGCCCCCAGCATGAACATTACGGCGATGATTATGAAGGTCGCGTCGTAGGTTCCGTAAAGATCGAACAATCGTCCCGCCATGATCGGGCCGATGATGAGCGGACCTGCTCCCACCATGCTGGTGACGCCGAGAATCGTTCCGTAGGCCCGCAAACCGAACGCTTCGGTCACAGTCAGCGGGATCAACGCCCCCATAGCGCCGAACCCCATAGCGAAGAAAACGATCACGAACCAGACGGCATCAGAGCTACCGGCGGCAACCAGAAGCACCATTCCGATCGACTGGATCCCGAGGCTAATCACCATCGCCCAGCGCGCCGTGATCGACTCGCTCAACCGTCCGAATACGAGCTTGCTGACGATTCCAAAGATCGCCAGTAGCATCACGCCAAACGCCGCCTTCGCTTCCGAGAACCCCTGCGATTCCAGGTGGGGGATCAGCTGGGTGAGTACGGATCCATAGGAAAAGGCGGGGATCGCATGTCCGATCGCCAGAAAATAGAACGACCTCATCCGCAACACTTCTTTGAGCGTGAGCCCGCCAGAGCGCCCAAGGGCCTCGTCGGACGGCAGCGGCGGCGTCAGTCGTTTGCCTCGATTGGCGATCACGTCGCTCTGTCGGTCCTGAATGTATATCGCTACAAGGATGCCGATGACCACGATCATCACACCGAACGTCACGTAACCAACGCGCCAGCTGGTCGCGCCAACCACGAAGGTGCTGAGCAGCACCATCGCCAGTCCGCCTCCGTTGTTGCCCGCCGTCACAAAGCCCATCATCCGGCCGCGTGTCCCGGCGAACCAGACAGAAATCAATCGCCCGGACGGCAACATGGTCGCCCCGGGCATCCCGGCGAACAGGAAAAGGCTGGCGACGTAGAACTGCCACAGTTCGGTCATGACGGAGTACATGAAGAATCCGACGGCCACCAGGGCCAGCGAAACAACCATCACCGGACGTGAACCGAACCTGTCTATCCATCGTCCTACCCAGGGACTGATCAGAAGCGAAATGACCGATATGGTCAGGGAGAAGTTGACCTGGGTACGGGACCATCCAAAGTGCTCTTCAAGGGGTTCCACGAACACGCCGAATGCATAGCCGGACATGCCGACGGTGAGACCGGACGCGACCGAGGCCAATACCGCTATGGGCCAGCCGCGATACAGGCCTCTGCGTTTCGTCGCGGCGGCGTCTTCCCCGGGGAGAGAAGTTACCGACATTGAGTCAACCGGTGAGTGACCTCAGTCAGCACGTACCGCCAGTTGCCGCTCCACTTCGCCCAGCGCCTCGTCAATTCCGGTCACTATCTCGTCCACCTCTCCGCGCGTAATGCAGAGCGGCGGTCCCATCGTTATCGAGGTGTCGGACGGCCGGAGGATCAGGGAACGCTTTTCGAACTCAGCGATGAGGCGCTCGCCCAGCTTGGCCGCCTTCGGGAACGGCTCTTTCGTGTCCCGGTCTTTCACGAGATCTATACCGACAAGCAGGCCAAGCCCGCTTACGTTCCCGATCATCGGGTGGCGGGGTTGCAGTTCTCCGAGCTGGTCAAGGAAGTAGGCGCCCGTCTCGGCGGAGTTCTCGACCAAGCGCTCTGTTTCCAGGATCTCGATGTTCTTGAGTGACGCCGCGGCAGGAACCGGGTGCCCGGCGAAGGTCAACACGTGCTGCAAGAAGCGGCTATCGTCGCCACCGGCAAATGCGTCGGCTATCGTCTCCCGGGCGATGCTTCCGCCCAGCGGCATGTAACTGGAGACGATGCCCTTGGCGACCGACATCAGGTCCGGGACGACGCCCCAGTGCTCCACCGCAAACATCACCCCGGTACGGCCGAACCCGGTGATCACTTCGTCAGCCACCAGCATCACGCCGTACTTATCGCAGATCTCGCGGAGTCGCGGCCAGTACTCGTCGCCGGGTACCGCAACCGAGGCGGGCACGCTGACCGGCTCGGCGATCATGGCGGCCACCGCTTGAGGCCCGTGAAACAGTATGGCGTCCTCGACGGCGCCCGCGCACAACTCGGCGCACTCAGACGGCGTAGTCCCGCCAAACTCGCATCTGTACGGATTTGGTTGCGGGACGTAAATCATGCCCGGGTACTCCGGGCCGTAGTCGGAGCGAGTGCTCCCGGACACCGGTCCGCCGAGCCACGTGGTCAGCCCGAGCGCGCCGTGGTATGACGCCTTCCGGCTGATGATCTTGTAGCGGCCCGGCTCCCCCATGCGCTGCTGATAGGCCCGGGCGATCTTGATGGAGGTCTCGTTCGCCTCCGAGCCGCCACTTACGAAAAATGTCCGGGACAGATCGCCCGGGGTGATCTCGGCCAGTTTCTGGGCCAGTCTCGCCACAGGTTCGGTCGTGGAGGCCTGCGGAAAGTAGGCCAGCGACTTCATTTGCTCATACGCGGCGTCCGCTACTTCGGTACGTCCGTAGCCGATGTTGACGGACATGTAGCCGCCGTTCACGTCCAGCCAGCGTTTGCCGGTGTTGTCCGTGACGTGGACGCCATCGCCCCCGGTCATGACCACGGGCTCACCGCGCTCGGCCATCTCCGCCCAGCCCCTGTTGTGCATCCAGAGATGCTTCACCGCCGAGCGCCGCAGTTCTTCCCTGTTGTCGATGCCGGTCATAACGATTCTCCCGAGCTGCTCAGGTCAACAAACTGGTAAAGGCGTCATTGAATTCCCCTCTCCCAGCGGGAGAAGGATCGGAGCCTGCCCTTCCGCTCGTCGGAAGGGTGAGGGAGAAGACTCGTCAGGCTTTCACTCTGAGACCGGGCGGCGCGAGCCCCGCCCCTACAACGAGATCTTCTCTTCAAAGGGTCAGCCCAAAAACGCGAATGGCATTCTCGCTATTGATCGCTTCGCGCTGATCGTCCGTGAGGTGCGGGAGCGCCGCCACCTGCTCGGCCGGCGCGTAGTCGCCCATGCCGAACGGGTAGTCGCTGCCGAGCATGACGCGCTCAGGCCCGACCGTGTCCACCAGGTAGTTCAAGAGCGGGACGCTGTGCGTGATGGTGTCAAAGTAGAGCAACCGGAAATACTCGGACGGCGGACGGTTGATCGGCGTCTCCACCAGGCCCTGCCGCCAGCCGTGTTCCCAGCGGCCGCGAAGGACCGGGCTGGTGCCGCCGCCGTGCGACAGCACGAATTTCAGCGTCGGCATCTCTGCGAGGATCCCGCCGAAGATCAGGCTGGCGACCGCCACCGATGTATCGGACGGATTGCCGATCAAGTTGTTCAGGAAGTAAGAGGTCAGCCTGTCAGCGCCGAGCACGTCGCTCGGGTGCATGAAGGCCGGGACATCCAGCTCCTCCATTTTTCGATAGAGCGGAGCAAACCGGGGCGTATCCAGGTTCTCGCCGTTCACGTGGGTCAGCATTTCCAGCCCGCGAAAGCCCAGCTCTTTGACACAGCGCTCGAGTTCCGCCGCAGCGGTCTCCGGCTCCTGCATGGGGATGCTGGCAAGGCCAACAAAGCGATCGTTACCGTCGATAGCCTCTGCCATCGCGTCGTTGAGCCGAGCGCACTGCGCCGGATCGGCGTTCTGGAGCCAGTTGGGACCAGAAACGAGCTGGATGTCCACACCACGCTCGTCCATGGCGCGCATTCGGTATTCCAGGTTCGACGGATCGTCCTTCAGGTTGGCGGCCGGTCCAAACGGATTGCGGCCGGGACCCGAAGGCATCAGGTCTGAGCAACTCTCGGGCAGAAAGTGGGCGTGTACGTCAATTCTCATAACCCGGGGATTGTATACGGGGATGAGGCGACGAATAGCGACTTCCCAATGTAGGACGGGGCGGGGGTGGTTATTCATGTCGCAAGACACGACCCACCTCCAGACCTCCTCCCTGGTAGGGAGGAGGCATTTCTTGCCCCCCTCTCCACACGCGGGAGAGGGCTGGGGTGAGGGGTGTGTTGACGACTCGCAAGTCGTCAACAGTGCGCAGCGCGTCCGGGTAACCTCGCCGGCGGTGCCGGTCCTTCGAGAGCCTCAGGACGCGGTTGAGAGTTTCAAGACACGGCTGTGTAGTTGCCGTTCGTCGCTTACCGCTTGAACTCACTCGGGTCTATCGGCAACGAGACCGGCTCCCCTCGTGCCGCAGACAAATCCATCGCCATCGTCAGCATCAGGTTTCGGTGCCCGTCCGCCGCCGTTGCGTGGTGCGTCTTCATACCCGATCCGACACGCGCGTACCAGGAGTTCGTCTCCTCGCGCATCGGACCCCATAGCTGCCCGTCGTACATATCGCCCGGCGGGTAGCTTGTCATGAAATCAACGTGCCGCTGGAACTCCGGCTTGAACCCCTCCGGGCTGTAGCCAGCGCCCTGCGGTGTTTCCGACGCCAGGACCGTGTCACGGTGCGTGTCTTCGATGTCGATCACGCCCTTTGTCCCGACGATCCCGATCTCCAACCCGTACACAGCGCCCGGCCACACTATCGGGAGCGCCCAGCTGATGTTCATGGCCCAGATCGTGCCATCGTCCATCGTGAACACGCCGAAAGTGGCGTCCTTGGTGCCGATATCGCCCAGAGCTTTGTCGGACGACTGCGCGTAAACCGAGACCGGATTCTTGCCCTCCATGAGCCACAGGCACATGTCCAGGGTATGGGTGCCAGACACCACCATCGGCGTCAGGTTCTCCCGGATGCTTGTGCGGCGCGTGGTGGCGATCGGCACCATCCGGTTCATAAAGGCGCGCGAGACCACCGCCGTAACGTCGCCGATCTGCCCGGTCACAAGCCTCTGCTTCGTCGCCAGGAAGCGACGCCGGAATCGCTGTGTGTAGCCGACGACAGCGTCTACTCCGCTCGCCTCGATAGCCTTCAAGACGGTTAGC
>JASLLE010000137.1 GCA_030747175.1 Dehalococcoidia bacterium
TCCCGGATCGTCACGGCGTTGTCTTCTTCAATCGTCTGGAAATCGACCGTCACGCAGAGCGGCGTGCCGATCTCATCCTGCCGCCGGTAACGACGGCCGATACTCTGTGTGTCATCAAACTGTGCGTTGAAGTGTGTTCGAACGAGGTCGTACACCTCACGCGCCTTCGGGGCCAGATTTTCGTTACGTGAGAGCGGCAGCACGGCAACGGCCACAGGGGCGATGTCCGGGTGGAAGTGCAGTACCGTGCGCCTGTCTTTGCCCTCGCCCTCTTCGTCATAAGCGTCGGCCATGAAGGCCAGGGCTGACCGGTCTGCGCCCATCGCCGGTTCCACGACATAAGGAACGAAACGTTCCTTGGCGCTGTCGTCAAAGAACGACAGGTCGCGGCCGCTGCGTTCGATATGGGCTTTCAGATCGTAATCCGTCCGGTTGGAGATCGTCTCGAGCTCGCCCCAGCCCCACGGAAACTCGTACTCGACGTCCGCTGAGCCCTTCGAGTAGTGCGGAAGCTCATCGGCCTCGTGCTCCCTGACCCGCAGCTTCTCGCCCCGGATGCCGAATTTTTTGAACCAGTCGTCAGAGAAATCTATCCAGTAGCGATGCCACTCTTCGTCCGAGCCGGGCTTGCAAAAGAACTCCATCTCCATCTGCTCAAACTCACGGGTGCGGAAGATGAAGTTTCCCGGCGTGACTTCGTTCCGGAACGATTTGCCGATCTGTGCGATGCCGAACGGGATTCGTTTTCGGGTCGTGGTCTGGACGTTATCGAAGTTGATGAAGATTCCCTGGGCGGTCTCGGGCCGGAGATAGACGACGGCGGCATCGTCCTCGACCGGCCCCATGAAGGTCTTGAACAGCAGGTTGAACTGCCGGGGCTCGGAGAACTCTGAGGCTCCGCAGTGCGGGCAGTTGTTTTCGATGTGGTCTGCGCGGAATCGTCTATGGCAGCTTCCGCACTCCACGAGGGGATCGGAGAAGTTGTCCACGTGGCCGCTCGCCATCCAGACCTCGGGGCTCTGGAGGATCGCCGAGTCGAGACCGACGATGTCTCCTCTGTCCCTGATCATCGACTTCCACCACATATCCTTGACGTTGCGCTTCAATTCCACGCCGAGCGGACCGAAGTCCCATGTACTGCCAAGGCCGCCGTAGATTTCCGAGGCCTGGAAAACGAATCCCCGCCGCTTGGCGAGGCCTACGAGGGTGTCAAGATCGGTGTGGTCGATGGTTCGTGAAATGGGTGACATTAGTTTCCCGGGCGCGCCACGAGGTGGAAAATCCAGTGCTGACGGCGTTAGGTGAGGGTGACGACCCCGCTGGCTGCCGGGCCGAACGATAAGTTTAGCCATTTAAGGATCTTCCGGTGAACCCGTTTCACCTGAGAGACGGCGTTCGACGTTGACACCCGTTTCATCGCTGCTTACATTCCCGGCATCTTCACCAAAATTCGGAGCGAATTATGACCCAGAGTTCTGCGGAACAGTTAAGTGGCAAGGTCGCCCTGGTCACCGGAGGCGCACGCGGCATCGGCCTCGGGATAGCAACGGTGCTGGCGGAGCGCGGCGCCGATGTCGCCATCTGCGACCTGGCGCAGAGCGCCTGCGATGAGGCGGTATCTGACCTGGGCGCCGCCGGATACACGATCCTCGGTACGGCCGCCGATGTCGCCGACAGGGATTCAATGAACCGCGCCGTTTCGAACGTGATAACCGCGCTGGGACAGATAGACATCCTTGTCGCAAATGCCGGTGTATGGGCGTCCGACGGATTCGAGGATCGCCCCGAGTACAACGATGCCGACTGGGATATTACTCACTCGGTAAACGTCCGCGGCGTCGTTCATTCCGCCGAGGCGGTGATTCCACACATGAAGGAACGTGGCGGCGGGAAGATAGTGAACATCGCTTCCCACGGCGGCCGGAAGCCGAGGGGGACCGCAACGGGCCGAACCCTGGGACTTCCGTACAGCGTGTCCAAGGCGGGCGTGATCCAGTGGACCCACGGCCTCGCCATTGAGCTGGCGCCGTTCAATATCAACGTCAACGCCGTCTGCCCGGGCGAGCTGTGGACGAACATGATCGAGGGCATCTACACGAACCGCCAGAACGTCACCGACGGCGGATCCGGGGGATCTGTCCGGGACGAATACGACGAGTCGATGCGGAACACGGTACCTCTAGGACGAGGCCAGACGCCGCGTGACATCGGCCACGCCGTGGCCTTCCTGTCGTCCGATGATGCAGCCGAGGTCACGGGGCAGGCGCTAAACGTCAACGGCGGGGCACGGATGAACTGATCGGCGGGTGACCGGCCGTTCGACTATTTAGAGAAATGAGACGGAGTTAGGAATGACCGACGCTACCAATCTCGACGGCGCAGTAACCCTTATAACGGGGGCAGGTCGCGGCATAGGACAGGGAATTGCCGAGGTGTTATCGGAACGTGGCGCGGTGATTGCTTTATCTGACCTGGATGCTGATAGAGCGGTGGTTGCGGCAGATGCCATCAAGGTGAACGGCGGCAATGCCTTTCCGTTCGGCGGTGACACCACCATCCAGGAGTCGATGGACGGACTGGCGGCGGCAGTAGTCGAGGAGTTTGGACGCATCGACATCCTCGTTTGCAATGCCGGTGTCATCGGCGCTCCGGGCTACCAGGACCGGGTGGATCACACCGAAGAGGACTGGGACGCGACCTTTGGAGTGAACGTGAAAGGCTTCGTCCACACTGCTAACGCTGTTGCCCCGCACATGCAGGAGCGGAACGCCGGGCGCGTGATCAACATCGCCTCGCACGGCGGCCGAAAACCGCGAGGGGCGAAAGCGGTGCTCGGGAATGTGCAGGCGCCGTACTCGGTGTCCAAGGCGGCCGTGATCCAGTGGACGCATCTGCTCGCTATCGAACTCGCTCCAAACAACATCACCGTCAACGCCGTCTGCCCGGGAACGCTCTGGACGCCAATGTGGGAGGCGATCGCAGAGAACCGCAAAACCGCGGATCCCGAGCTGGCCGAGTTCAGTGGTCGCGAGGTGTTTGAGCAGAGCATCAGGGACCGGATGCCGATGGGCCGGGAGCAAACGCCCCGGGACATCGGGAAAGCGGTCGCTTTCCTGGCATCCGACGACGCCTCAGAGATCACGGGACAGGCGCTAAACGTGAACGGCGGGGCGGTGATGAACTAGTGGCGCTTTCAATGTCCGTCAACCCGGAACACGAACGTGCCTGAATCGTACGATGTCGTGGTGATCGGCGGCGGTGTGATGGGGTGCGCCACGTTGCACTACCTGGCGAAGATGGGCGTGACTAAAACGCTGCTACTTGAGCGTGACACGCTCGCCGCCGGTTCGACCGGCCGTTCGATGACCATCCTGCGGATGCACTACTCGAACGCGATCACCACCCGAATGGCAAAAGAAAGCCGGGACGTGATCGCAGACTTCGAGTCCGAAACCGGACATCCGGGCGGTTTCGTGAACACCGGCTACCTGTTTCTCGTCGAATCAGGCCGGGAGGAAGCCCTCCGGACCAACTCGGCGCTCCAGCGAGAGCATGGCGTCGATTCCCGGGCGCTCACCCCGGGGGATGCCGCGGGTCAGTGGCCCGAGATTAACTTTGAGGGCGTGGCGGCTGTCGCATACGAACCAGATTCCGGGTACGCCGACAGTTCCGCGGTTACGAATGGATTTGCGTTGAGCGCCCGTGAGGCCGGGGCCGAGGTACGCCTGGGGAGCAACGTGACCGGCATTGTCGTCGAACGGGGCAGGGCGGTAGCAGTTGAGACAGATCAGGGCCGCATCAACGCCGGGGCGGTAGTGCTCACGGCGGGGCCGTGGATTCCAGAGTTCCTGCAATCGGTCGGCGCCCCATTGGCGCTTTCATGGGTGCGCCACCAGGTCGTCAAACTTCACAGGCCGCTCAACAAGATCCCTACACATCCGATCATCGCCGACACTTCAAACGGCATCTCGTTCCGCCCGGACGTGGACGACCTGACGCTTATTGGCATCAGGGAAGATCCGACGGACCGAGACACCTACAACCAGTCGGTCGATCCGTCATGTGCCGCAGACTCTCTTGAGTACCTGGTACGGCGTTACCCGGCATTTGACGAGGCTGGCTGGGACGGCGGATGGTCCGGACTGTTCACCATCACGCCCGACCATCACCCGGTAATCGACCGCGTCCCGGGCGTCGATAACCTCGTGGTCGGGGCGGGTTTCTCTGGCCACGGCTTCAAGCTGTCGCCGACGATAGGCCGGGCGCTCGCTGAGCTGACACTTTATGAGAAGTCGACAACCATCGATATGTCGGAGTTGCGGTTCACGCGGTTTGCCGAGGATGACCTGCTCGGATCCGCGTACGGGGCGACGGTATTTGCCTAGAACGCGCAGCGAGCACAAGTGCGATCACTCGCCGCCGTTCATGACGCCCCGATCCACGGTCACACACCGCCCTGAGGCTCTCGAAGCTTGTACTGAGCCTGTCGAATGTGGGCCGGGTCCTGCGATGCACAGCGCCCTGTCCATCGACACGCGGACGATCCAAATCCCCCTGCGGAAACATCGGAACACGACCTCCGCAGAAACGACGATCCGCACCTCCATTTGACCGGTATTCCCGGGCCGCCATAGACTCGGTTGCCACGCCATTGAAGCTCCGCCGAGATCGGTCATGTTCCGACGATGGTCCGCCAGACGGTAGCGCCCCTAAACGTAAATATTGGCAAACAATAACATCAAAATGATAGTTTTCAGGGTGAAAACTTGACTCCCGGCTCGGTCTTCATACCCGGCCCCAACGATCGTCTGGGTCCGCTTCTAAAAGACGCGCTCGGACCGGACGCGGAACTCGTCATGGCCGAGGGCCGGTCCACGGAGAGCGATACGGTCGGCGCGCAGGCTCTGGTGCTGGGACCGGGCGCTGAGGCGGCATGGGAACTCGCGGCGAGAGCCGCCGATGTGCGATTTGTGCAGTTCACCGGCTGCCGGCCACCGACCCTGGCCGCCGAGACTTTGCTGGCGAACGGCACAGCCGTGGCGAACGCCGGGCTGGTGATCGCGCCGTTCGTCGCAAAGCAGACGTTGTCCTTGATGAGGACGGCGCTGACGCTCACCGGGCGCACGGAGCGGCAGTTCGTTGACCTTGTCGTCGGGATCATCGGCCTTGGCAACGTGGGGTTCGCGGTCGCCCGGGAATTACGTGAGTCGGGCGCTTCGATCATTTATCACGACATCCGAACGCCGATACAGGGCTACGCGGACGAAGTGGGCGCACACAGGCAGAGCCTCGACCGTTTGCTGCTCAACTCCGACATCGTGACATTACACGTGAGCGACACCCCGCACACACCCGGATTGATCGGCGCTCGGGAGTTGAGATTGATGAAGCCCGGCGCCGTGTTAGTGAACACGAGCCTGCCCGGAGCAATGGACGAAGATGCTGTGGCATCCTCGCTCGCTTCAGGTACGCCCGGGGCTGTAGCCCTGGGAGTCATCGGACCCCGCGCCGACGGCCAGGCCGGACCACTCTCCACGGGTGGAAGGGTGATCAAAGAGCTGGAAGACGCCACCGATCAGGAGGCCGCCTTGAATGCCATTGCCGGCCTGGTCGCAGACAATTTGAAGCGGGTTGAGGCCG
>JASLLE010000138.1 GCA_030747175.1 Dehalococcoidia bacterium
TGTACTCGGTTGTTTCCGGCCGGGGACCCACCAGGCTCATCTTGCCGACGATCACGTTCAGGAGCTGGGGAAGTTCGTCGAATTTGTACTTTCGGATGAAACGGCCCACGCGTGTAATCCGGGGGTCATCATCACCGGAGTGGTGAGAGTGGCTCCCCGGCGGCGCCCTCCGCATGCTGCGGAACTTGATGATCTTGAAAGGAATCCCGCCGAGTCCGGTCCGTTCAGCCCGGTAGAACAGGGGCCAGCCGGACTCGAAGAAGATCGCAAGCGCGATCACGATCATCAACGGGATCATTACGATGAACCCTATCGAGGCCGCCACAAGGTCAAAAGTTCTTTTCAGCATCAGACCTGACCCTGCGCCAGGTAGGGCCTTCTGCCCGGAACGATAAGCCGCACAAGTCGGCCAAACTGAGAGTCGATAGCGCGCGCCATCGTATCTCCCCGGCGGTGCGATACGGCAGCGAATCCAGACACATATTAAAGCGATGGACGCTGCTACGATGGCGGTCCAGCCCGATTAACGGAGGATTTTGATCGTAACGTACTCTTCATCCACCTCGGACCGCCGGGTGCTGGTAACCGGCGCCACCGGAATGGTGGGCGGTGAAATAGCGCTTGAACTCCATCGCGCCGGGTACGATGTGACAGCCTTGGCGCGGCCAGCGTCCGACAGATCACATCTGTTGTCCGGGGAAATCACGTTCGCAGAGGGCGATGTCACCGACCAGAACGCGGTCCGGCAGGCGATGGAGGGGCAGGATCTGGTGTGCCACGCCGCGGCCCTGGTCCCAGGTAGTGGTGCGGACGAGGACGGGTTCAACCGCGTAAATGTGTCAGGAACGCGCATCGTGTGCGAGGCGGCGATCAAGGCCGGGGTATCGCGGTTGCTGCATGTAAGCACCGTTCATGTGTTCGGTATCCATCCCGGGCAGCGTGTTGACGAGACGGCGACCCCGTCGGAGCCGCCTCACCCCGGTTACGACGCATCGAAAGCCAGGGCGGAGTCAGCGGTACTTGAATTCGCAGCGAAATCACTTGACGCTGTTGTTGTCAATCCGACGGTGGTTTTCGGCCCGAGGTCCCGACATTCCGGGCGCCTGATCAACATGTTCCTGCGCGGGCGCCTGCCGATAATCCCATTACCGAACCGGGTCCTGTCACTTGTCTATTCGCGCGATGTAGCGCGCGGCGCTCGCATGGCCCTTGAGACGGGTGAACAGGGGGAACGCTACATCCTGGCCGGACCGTCTGTGTCGGTCCGGGAGTTCATCGACACTCTGGCCCAGGTTTCTGGAAGACGTGCGCCTCGGATATCACTGCCGGGCTGGGCGGCGGCGGCGGGTGTTGCCGCTTTGTGGGGTGTATCCCCTGTGACCCGATGGAAACCGCCGGTCACGGTCGCGGGCGTTCGCCGCGGCGGTACTGTCTATGAAGGCGAACGAGCGACGCGGGAGTTGGGATTACGTTACACCCCGCTTGAAGACGCGCTCAGGACAACCGCTGAATGGCTACAACGTCCTGAATGAAGCCGCCCGGGGATGCGGCCTATTCGTTCGCTCTTTCAGGCGTCGACCGCCCACCTGGCGTTCAGACTGACGCGCTAACTCACTCCCCCGGTGATCGCAACTCCGGCGATTCCGGTGTGGGGAAGGATCGGGAAACGGGAGATGCCGAATCAGATCCCGTCGGCATGGGAGTATTGCCTCGTCGCAGATACAACGGGCCCAGCAAAAGGCCGACCAATATCCAGTAAGCGTCCCCGGCCCGGTCCTGTATCAAGGTGTGAAACCCGATAGCGATAATGAAGTACACGAGTGTGAGGAGCAGAAGCATCCGCGAGATCGCTGCAAGATCCCTGTCTCCGCCGCGCGACATTCGATACAACCCTGTGGAGACCGTACCGATTATCAACAGGTACATTGCGAAACCGACACCGCCGCTCATGATGAAAATGCCCAGCAACATTGAATCGGTGGTCCGGTTCACCACGTTCATTCCGAGGCCGGTAATCGGGTAGTCCTGAGCGATGTCCACCGCTCCGGTACGGAACACCTTTCCGGTATCGGGATCGAATCTGGACGCAAAGTACTGGTCTACGAAATTGCCTTCGGCCGGCAGTACCCTCCCAACGAGCCTGTCTGATTGCTCGGGGAAGACAACTGCGGACGCAATCCAGACAAGGGTGATGGCAAAAACGGTGGCCAGCAGCCTGGAAACCGCTACCTTTGGCATCGAGTTGATGAACAGGAAAGACATGACAATCAGCATGCCCACGCCGACGGCGAAAACCTTTGACCCGGAGAGCATGCCGCCGATCAACGTAATGCCCAACAACAGGACCAGTAATCCCCATTTGCGGAAGATGGCGGCGCCGAAAAATTGAGCGCCGATCAGCCCTACGGCGAGGACCATGTACATACCCAGGGTTGAAAGCAGGGGCATGAGCGAGGCCACTCTACCCTGATTGATGACATTCCAGAAAAATCTCGGATTCGCCGAGTTGTCGTAGTAATCAGCCAGGAACGGGTTTACGGCATCTTTCGTCACCGAAAGTAACTGGGCAACAGCTACGCCAACAATTACAACCGTTACGGCCAGGATCAACCGAACCAGGAAAAGGAAATCTCGTCGATTGACCCGGACATTTGCGGTGATCAAAAGAATTAGCGCCGGCCGTACATAAGCGTCTATTGACCGCAGGAGTCCTACGCCACGCGCCGTGCTGCCCGCGTACTGGGACGGCATGTTTAACCACCAGATCGCGGTTACGACGGCGAGCCATGCAAGGAAGACGAGATACCAGACGATGTGGACCGGAATTCTCAACCGTTGGTGGACCATGGCGCGCGCCATTACGTAGAAAGCCACGAGCGGCACAGCCACGTTGTCCAGCCGGGCGTTCTCGTGACCTTCCGAAATCTCGAATCCCACGAGACGAATAATTCCGAGGATCGGAAGATAAGGTCCCAGAAGGATAACGGCGAGGAGCGCGAACAACATCTTTCCGTCAGGAGTCAGTCCCGGTGACGCCTCACTCTCATCGCGACGTGCCATCGGACCGATCCGGAAATTCGATCCGAGACTTAGCGCCATCGGGAACACATCAGGTCAATGAACGGCCCGGCACGAGTTGTGAGATTGCCACCACCTGGTCCCGCCGGCATCCTGCAAGCGCCCTGGCGCGCTGGAAGAACCGACCGGATGGATGAACCGGTCACTCTCCAGTTGATATCGAGGGGCCTGCCCAAATGCGCCTCTACTTCAATGGCCCGTCTACCGGAAACAGATATCTTCCCGGCGCGTACCGGACTTCCATCAAGTACGTCGATGAATTCATCCCTCGGTCCGGTTTCAAATCTACCGGGAAATTCCCACCGAGTACAACGAACACCCATTATCAGCTCTCCCGGCCGACGCCGGCATGATCATGATCCACACTCGTGAAGCCGCTGGCGTAACTCAAAGCGGTCACGAAGGTATTAGCCATCCTGTCGATGCTGATTTCTTCGCTGACAATGCGCCGGGATTCGATCCCCGCCCGGCGCATCTCATCAGGCTGATCCAGAAAAAACCGTATCCCCGTAATCAGCTCCCCCACGTCATTGGGGCGAACCGAGGCGCCGTTTTTGCCTTCATGAACAAGGTCCGATTCCGTTCCGTCACCCTGGCCGACGATTACCGGCTTGCCATGCGCCATCGCTTCATATATCGCAAGCCCGCCGGTTCCGGGCAAGACGAACAGATCTGACCCGGCAAATGCAATAGTCAGCGCATCGGCCTCCTGATGGCCCAGAAATTTGGCCCGCGGGAATCGTTCAGCGGCCAGGGCTTCCAACGCCCCTCGCTCGGGCCCGTCACCCACTACTACGAGCTCGCAGTCATCTCCGATTGCGGCGCACGCGTCTATCAACACGTCGACCCGCTTCACTGTAGTCAATCGACCGACATAGATGATCGTTGGCCGGGACAAATTATGCCGGGCTCGCCACCAGGTCACAGCGTCTCCGTCGGCCGGAAACCGTTCCCCGGCTGAATCAGCGTCCACGGTGGACACCGCGTTGTGTGCGACGAAAATACGCTCATCTGGCACACCTGCGTTTCGGTAGTCCTCCGCAGCCTTGGAGCTGTAAGCAATGAGCGCGTCAAACGATCCGTAGAACTTTCCGCGGAGGCGATCAGAGATCGCACGGCCGGTCAACGCGTCCGCTCCTCCGAGCCTCCCAAGTCCCCAGCCGATGACCGGGATGCCACGCGATCGCATCCGGCGAATCGTTATCAGGGAGGAGAGAATCCGGGGGTTGGCGGACACGACGAGCGCATCCGGCTGTGACTCGTTCAACCACCGGCGCATGCCGCGCTGCCAGCAAAAATACGACCGGCCGCGTGAGATGTGAACATTACGGGCATGCACGTATTTCGCGACGTCAAGTTCGTCAGCAACGACGATGTTCTCCTCCGGCCTCGGTTCCCCGGCGAACACGTCCAAACCGCCTGAGCATCGGGTGGCAAGGAGCTCAAAAAACGGTCGCCGATATCGCGGCAGCACTCGTTGCTGTATCCCGAGTTTGCCCTGGAATGTAGTCGTCATGAACGGCCAGGCCCCGCCCACCCGGTCGAGTGACGCGCACCGGTGGCGATCGGGAGCCGGTTCCGGGCGCGGGGATCGGTTCCGGTGGATGAATGCTGCCACGCCCGCGCAGTTCGGCATTCCCGGGTCATTGTTTAGATCTTCCGCCTGCCGGGGCTACGAAAATTCGCCGGGCGAGATCGCTGTAGGAGATGCGAACTGCATCCCATCGTCGCTGCCTTCCGATTCGGACGATTCGCCATAAGAGACGAGGCGTTGCAACTTGGCGACGGGAATACGGGATACGACTTTGGCGATCCCGTTCAGATCGTCGCCCTGCACCGCTATCTGGTCGTTGATCATCTCGACCTGCTCCCGACCCTGGGAGAACCGAATGTGTAGCGGTTCTTCAAGCTGCAAGGGTTGAGAGGCAAAGTCGTCCGATAGCAAGACGCGGAAATCGTACGTGAATTCGTCGTCTATCTCGGTTCCCAACTCGAACATGTTGCGCTTGCGATTAGCACTGAACCGTCGGAGTTCATCCAGATACACGCTGTGTTCCTCGAACGAGTCAGGCGCCGCATTCCTGACCACTTCTTTTGCGACCTCGAACGCGACGTCATGAATGTCATCGACAAGATCGAGCAGAGCGATGGCGCGATGCCGGAAGAGCACGTTGTTGCCGAGTTCGCCAGCGATATACCGTTCGATCGTCTCCGGGCTGGTCTTGGCGAAGCTCTCAAGTTCTGTGAGATCCTCCCACAGCTCAGATGCTGTGGCCTCGTCAAACGACTTAAACAGGTCCGTAAGGGCTGGACTCAAGGACATCCGTC
>JASLLE010000139.1 GCA_030747175.1 Dehalococcoidia bacterium
TCTCGGCATGTATTCCCCCTTCTGGAAACGTCCAGTCTCTAATTTATTGACTGGTACCGTTTCAGGGGGTCAGGTCAGGCCAGCTCCCCGATCTTGGCGTGGAGAGCCTTCAGGTCCACCGGCTTCTCGGCCGGGCTGGACGCCGGGCCGAACACCTCCTCCGATCGATCCAGGAGCTGTGTCTTCCACTGCGTGATCTGGTTCGGGTGCAGATCAAACTGGCTGGCCAACTCCGCAAGCGTCTTCTCGCCCCGGATCGCCACAAGCGCCACCCTCGCCTTGAATGTTGCCGAATGGTTTCGGCGTGGTCGTCTGCTCATCTCTCGCTCCTGTCCCAGATGGCGTCATAGTGCCATCTGCAGGCAGCGATTCCACTTATCCCACCGTCCAGTTTTCCGGGACCACCTCTCATCGACCAATTCGAGGAGTGGCCGTACTTAGCTAAGCTAATCGAAGTAAGGGAGGGAACATCGGGCGATGCTAGATCGCTAGCGGCAACTTTCCAGGAGAGTTGTCATTCAAGATCCCGATTTCGATCACTCCCCAGATTTCGTCCAGTCAGCGCACACGTGCAGCATGTGAACCACATTCTCAGGGTCTGTCTCCCCTGTCAGTACGCAATACGCGAGGGTTCCTGAGCTCCATTCGTTTGCCAGACGAGTTCGATGGTAGTACTGGCAGGTGTAGCAGGCCTCCAGCCGACTTGAACGGGCCTCAAGCTGATCAATCAGACGTTGCATAACGGTCTCCCCTGAACCTGCTCGTGCGGAGAGCACTTGACCGCAATACGACACCCGAACCTCAAACCATTGTTGTTGAGCATCGACCACCCAACTGCCAGGGTTGCCTGCGTTCTCGTAAGTCCTAATTCCCCCTTCCTTTGTAACGATCGATTCCAACTGTGATTTACCAGTGCGGACATCCACAACATGGAGATGACGCGTCGGTAAGTGACACGTATGAGTTCCCATCCTCACTACTCCTTTGTTTGTTCCTGGGTTAGGTCCACCAACAAGGGAACTCGGATGGTTATTCTCTGATCAACCAACCAACAGAACGTCGTCGATCACCTCGGCGGAGTTCCGCACAAGCGAGCGTCTGACCTCCGGGAGCATCGCTATGACGGCGTCTTCTTCAAGGGTCAATGACCACGGCACCTCGGCCACGAGCTCATGCGCCGTGAGCGTCTGCTTTGCCGTGGCGAGCGCGGTCGCAGTGGTCGCCGTGTTTTCCGTTCCCGGGTACCAGTTCACGTCGCCAAGTTGGAGCGGGATGTCGAACGGTGAGGTCGGCATATCGATGCGGCTGAACAACGACCCCACGACCGTGTCCAGGTTCACATCGCGCCATAGCTCGTTGGCCTCCGCGGTCGGCACCAGTTCGTCACCAGAGCCGCTCGTGACCGAGTCCATGGCGGCTCGAAGGCGGACTCCCCAGTCCTCCACCGGCGCCCCGCCGCCGTGAGCCTGCGCCGCCCGGTGAAGGCTCCTGACGATCGCCAGGTCGAGCGCATCGCACCCCGCGTAGGGGCCGGAATCGACAACGCTTCGTCCCTCGATCCCGAGAAGCGATCTCCGCTGCGAATCCTTCGCGGTACGGACAAGCCCGGACACGGCGTCGTGGAGCCGGACTCTCTCTTCTGCGAGCGGTGCGACGTGCTCCTTCACAAACGCCGAAACTTCGGCGATCTCTTTGCTGATCGTTTCCAGTTCTCGTGTTGTCACGATTCAGTTAACCCCCACCCTGTCTGCATCCGATGATTTCGCCTCTTCGCCTGTCAACCCGGCGAGAACTCTCCAGAACTCCCTGATCTCGTGCCTGGCATTCCGGATTTCCGGTGCTTCTCGCAGCTCACGCATGGCGGCGAGTGACGTTGCACACGCTTCCTGATCGCTTGAGTTGCCGGAAACAACAGGATCACCGGGGCGACCGTGTATCCCTTCCCGGATCAGCGCCCCGGCGTTTACCGGAACCGGGGCGGCGCTGATCTCCAGGAGCTCCTGGCGCATGAACAGCACCCCCCGCCGACCTGTAGTCCCGGTGCGAGGCTCCATCTCGATGGCCCGAAATCCGACCGACACACCGCGCATGAACCCGGCGGCATAGAGCGACCGAATCTCCTGCGCGAAAGGCGTCGGAGCGAACTCGATGGTCGCCATCAACCTGCCGCCGTCCAGGCCTTCTTGGACCCAGGTCCTCACACTCCTGCCGATCGCGGGCCTCCGGTAATCGTGAGCCCAGAGAAAGACCGGATTCTCCCGGTACGCGTCGAGCTCCCATCCCGTAGGTTTGATCAGGTCACCGGCCCGGTCTTCCCCGCCCGTGGACGCAACAAGGGTCAGCGTCCCGCCGGAGCCTTCCACGTCCACCTTCTCGGCGGTCGACCCTTCGGCTTCTAACGCCCGTACCGAAAGCCATTTCGTAACCAGGCCGGACCCGGATTTCGAGCGCCCCGCTTCCGCGCCCCCGCCATCCATCTCGACCTCCGCCGTTTCCGTCAATCGCCCCTCCCCGACCCCAGGTCCGTTTGCGTCACTTCGCCACCTCGCCCCGGGCACGGATCCCATTTCCGCGCGTCTGTTCCGGATTGCCGTTCTTAACTGATAAGAACATATGTTCTAATCAAAGACTAAATGGCATATCCGGTTACGTCAATATCTAACGCCGACCTGACCGTGACTTGTACCCGCTCATCACCTGTTACCCTTCCAACGACACCTGATCTCAGTAACAAGCGGGGGGGTCATATGCCGGTTATCACTATCGAGGGACGAGTTGGAGCCGGCGGTCCCGGAGTGGGCCGTCTGGTTGCCAGGGCGCTGGATCTGGATTTCGTGGACCGGCTACTGCTGTCCGAAATCGGCCGCCGGGTTGGCGCCACCGTTGAAGCGGTCCAGGATTCCGAGCGCCGTCTCCCGTCCCGTGGAGACCGCTTCATCTCCTTCATCCAGCGCACCCTGGAGCGCACCGGCAGCGCCGGAGCGGGCGACCCTTACTTTGGGCCCGGGATGGAAGTCCTGGTCTCACGCCCTTATCGTGATTTTGAGGCCGCCCCGGCGACCCGGGCCGAGGAACTTCACGAGTCGCAGTTCATCGAGACGACCGCCGACGTGATCCGGGAGATCGCCGCGGCCGGTAACGCGGTCATTCTCAGCAGGGGGGGTGGAGCCATCCTGCGGGGGACGACGGGCGTGCTCAGGGTCGGACTGCTCGGCGAATCAGAAGACCGGGCGCGTCGCATACAGCGACGTGAGCAGTTGCCCAGCCTGGAAGCCGCTCGCGAGCTGATCGAACACTCTGACTCGGCCCAGGCCAGGTACTTCGAAAAGGCGTTCGAATCCAACCCGGTCGATCCTTTCCTGTATCACTTCATGCTGAACACGTCAGAGGTCAGCCTGGAGTACGCAGCCGGGGTGATCATTTACGCCGCCCGGCAGATGGACGAGCAGGGGCTTCTCGCGGCCGAGCATGGAGCGCTGGAGTCCGAGGAACCGCTGACGGCGGAGTAGCTTCGGCCGCGCCGTCGTAACCCCGGACGGATCAGTCCAACAACCCCGGCGTTGACCGGGCCTGGGAAGCGCACCTCATCGTCTTCCGATCGGTCCGGTTGGGGTTTGTCTATTTCGGACGGTCCCGGCCCGTCCGCACACTCCGTTCGCGCCGGTGTAGGATCGCCGCTGTGCTGTCGCGTCCCGATGCCGGTCACAGAACGGAGTCCCCATGAAGATCACTAAAGTCGCCCCGTGGTTGATCAGCGGCCCCCGGCCATATCTTGAGACAGCGGAGGACAGCACTCCCGCGAATCGCGAGTACGTTTTCGTCGAGGTGTCGACCGACGAGGGCATCACCGGCTGGGGCGAGATAACAGGCACGCGGCCGACGGCCAACCGCGCCGTATGCGCGGTGGTCCGCCACCTGGACGACTTCCTGCGGGGCGAGGATCCGACGCATATCGAGCGGATCTGGCACAAGATTTTCCGAACCTTCACCTACATGGGCTCCCGCGGCGCCAGTGCGAACGCCATCAGCGGGATCGATATCGCCCTCTGGGACATCCGAGGCAAGATCCAGGGGTTGCCGATTTACGAGTTCTTCGGCGGCCCGGTACGTGACTCCGTGCCGGTGTACTGCCACCCGGAAGACGGTTCCACGGTGGAGCTATCCGCCCGGCACGCAAGAGCAATCGTCGAGACGGGGCAGACATCGTTCAAGACCGACCCCTGGTTTCCGCATCACCCGGAAGAACTGGATGGATACCTGACAGGGAAGCTGACACCGGAAGGGGAAAACCACGGCGTGGCGGTGATCGCCGCCATGCGAGAAGCAGTCGGCCCTGACATCGAAATCCTGATCGACTGCCACGGTCGCTTCGACGTGCCGACGGCGATACGACTCGCCAACGCCCTTGAGCCGTACAACATCTTCTGGTTCGAGGAGCCGGTGCCTGTCGAGAGCTACAAGGCCCTGAAGCAGGTCAAGGACAGCGTCAACGTGCCGATCTGCGTGGGCGAACGTCTTCACACCCGCTGGGATTTCCTGCCGGTGCTGGAGGGAGGGCTGGCGGACTTCATCATGCCGGACGTGACATGGACCGGCGGCATAACAGAGCTGAAGAAAATAGCGACGATGGCGGAGGCGTACTACATCCCGATCTCGCCACACGATGCCAGCGGACCCATCAACGTGATCGCCGGGGCGCAGGTGATGATCACCGTGCCGAACCACTACCGCGTCGAAACAAGCCGGGCCAGCCTGAGCGCATACGACGCCTTCATCGACCACCCAATAGACCTCCGCGGCGATGCGATCCACCTGTCGGACCGGCCGGGGCTGGGCTTCGAACTGGACCGCGACTTCCTGTCAGCCCACGCGCTGGACGGCTACGCGGGGTAGGGCGCAGTGATTCGCTATTCGAGTTACGTGTTCTGGGGCCAATCAGTAGGCAATCGTCGCATGAACGATCTTTCGTTCCTTGGCCGCACGGTCAAAATACTTCGTGGCCTTCACACAGGTTGACCAACTCGGCGAAGACAAATACTTGACCACGCCGCCCACGTCCTTCCCGTGTCACTTTCAGGATCCCATCTCGGCGCATCGCCCGCAGCAATCGAGAGACAGCTTGCCGACTGGGGGGATGTTCGTCACCAAAGTGCAACTGCCCACTTTGGAAAATAGGCCGTTGGAAAATTTGGTCCAGCACCGGCACCGCAAATTGAGAACGGGTTAATGGTATGACTCGCTCTTTTAGTTGCTCGTACAAGTCAATAATGGAACGCG
>JASLLE010000013.1 GCA_030747175.1 Dehalococcoidia bacterium
CCATACGCACCGAGCCGCTATCGGCATCCCAGAACCGCAGGAACAGATGCGCCGCCGTCGTCTTGCCCGCGCCAGACGGCCCCACCAGCGCCAGCGTCTTGCCGGGCTGGACCTCGAACGAGACGTCATTCAGCGCCGGCCGGTCCATCGTCTCGTAATTGAACGTCACCCGGTCCATGGCCAGCGCGGGGGTCGCTGACTCGTCCCGGTCGTGAGGCTCTTGAAGGACGGATCCCGCCACAACTCCCGGCCCGTCCTCAACCTCCACCACCTCCGAATGCACGGCGAACACACGCCGTGTTGCACCAAGAGTGTCGGCAAGCTGCCGTGCGGTGTGAGATATCTCCGAGATCGGCAGGAATGACGCCATTGCGAGCAGCGTCGCAAGTGGGAGCAGGCCGGAATCCAACCGGCCTTCAGCCACGAGCCAGGCCCCGATCCCCACCATCGCCAGCCCGCCGATACCCATCGTGATCTCGAGATAAGCGCGTTGCAGGGTCAATTCGCGAAAGAAGGGAAGACGAACACGGACCGCTGAGCGGGCGCGCTCGACGAACTCGGCGGCCCGTTTAGGCCCGCGCTGGAATGCAACGATTTCGTTCATGCCCTGCAGCGTGTCCACGGCGTGCGCGTTCAACATCCCCAGCTCTTCACGGGAGCGCGAACCCAGCCGGTCAACCCTGCCGCGCGCCAGGAAGGGGCTCGCGGCGGCGATCACGATGAAGGGGACGAGCGTCAGGGCGAGGACAGGGTGGAAGCTGAACAGGGTGACCAGGACGGCGGCAGGGACGACGACCGCCACGAACGCCGACGCAACGGTATGGGCGAAGAAATACTCGATCGTCTCGACGTCCTGCGTCGCCATGCCGACCAGGTCGCCGGTCCTCCTCCGCGCCAGGTAGGCGGGCGCAAGCCGGTCAAGCTTCCGATAGAGGTCGATCCGCATCTCGGCGAGCAGCCGGAACGCCATGTCGTGCGCCACCCAGGACTCCAGCCATGTCAACAACGCCGCGAGGGGCGCCAGCACGCCAAGGAGCACTATCAACCAGCCGAAGTCATCGCCGTTCTTCACGGCGGCCACCGCCAGGGCGGACACCACGCCGATGCCGATGATGCTGGCGAAACGCGCGATTCCCAGGAGGAAGGTCAGCGTCAACTTGCCTTTCCAGGGAGTGACCAGCCGAAACAGTTCCCGGGATGTCTCTCGCCAGCCCATGCCCTCGGCGCGAAGAATCGCCTCGGTCGGCGCCATCTCGGCCGCCTGGCTCGCGAACGCTTCTCTTGATTCGGGGCCCGATCCCGCGGCTCCGCCGTATCCTGATGCCCTCGAAGCCTGTACTGAGCCTGTCGAATGTGGACCGGTACCGCCACCCACCACCTGGTCCCGCATCAGCTCCGCGTAAATGCCGCCAGCGGCCATCAAACCCGTGTGGGAGCCTTCTTCGGTAACCCGTCCCTCGTCCAGGACGACTATGCGATCGGCGCCGATAACGCTTGAAAGGCGGTGAGCGATTATCAGTGTCGTCCGACCCTCCATCAGCCAGTCGAGCGCTTCCTGAATCAGGTATTCGTTCTCGGCGTCCACCGCTGAGAGAGCTTCATCAAGCACAAGAATCGGCGCGTCTCTCAACAGCGCGCGGGCTATCGCTATGCGCTGCCGTTGACCGCCTGAAAGCCTCACACCCCGTTCGCCTATCACCGTTCCATACCCGTTCGGCAGGGCAGAAACGAAGGTGTGGGCGTTGGCGGCGCGAACGGCCGCCTCGATCTGCTCCGGGGTAGCGTCCGGGTTGCCGAACTTCAAATTGTCGGACACCGTGCCGTGAAACAGGTAAGTGTCCTGGCTCACGATGGCCAGGTTGCCGCGAATCTGGTCAAACGACAGCTCACGCAGGTCCGCTCCGCCCATCATCACCCGCCCGCAATCCGGGTCGTACAGCCGCAGCAGGAGCTTCACAACCGAGGTCTTGCCCGCGCCGCTGGGACCCACCAGCCCGATCTTTTCGCCGGCCGCGACGTAGAAACTGAGTTCGTCGTGTGCCGGACTGCGGCCGCCGGGGTAGGCGAAGGTCACGCTCTCAAACGCCAGGGTCGGATCCATGTCCGACAGATCGTGATTGAGGGAGTCGGGGTCCAGCACGGTCGGTCGTGCGTCCTGCAGGGCGAACACCCCGGCCGCCGCTGAGATGCCGAGCAAGCCCTGATGGAAGAGCTGTGTGAGCTCCCGCAACGGACGGAACACCTCGACGCCGAGCATCAGGATCACCAGCAGAACGCTCAGCTCAAGCCCGCCGGTGTCGACCCGGTGCACTCCCCATCCAAGCGCGACCGCGGCGCCGATGGATATCGCTGCTATCGATATCCCGCCCGAAAACGAGTTCGTTGCGAGCACCCACATCGTGCTCTTGAAGACGGCTCTCGCGCGCTCCGCGAGCATCCGCCCACGAGCCCCGCTCTGGCCGAACGCCTTCAGCGTCGCCAGTCCCTGTATGGAATCCAGGAAGTCCGCGGCGAACTCGCCGTAAGCATCGCGCCGGCGAGTGCTGCTTGCGCCGTTCCACTTGTGGAACAGGGCCGGAAGAAACAGCGCAGCGATCGCCGAGACCAGGAATATCGCCGCCGTCGGCAGGTCCAGGAAGGCCATGAATACGAACACGCCGATCGGCGTCAGCAGCGCGACGAAGAACTGCGGAAGGTACTGGCCGAAGAAGGTCTCAAGCTGTTCGACCCCGTCGACGAGCGACAGCACGGTATCGCCGGTGCGCTGTTGATTGAAGTAAGACGGCCCGAGCTCCATCGCTTTTTCGTGAAGGTTCGCCCGGAGCGCAACCTGGACCTGCGCTGCCGTGTGGTGGGACACCATTTCCTTGTAGTACTGGAGCGCCCCGCGGAGCACTATCACGCCGGCTACACCGGCGATCGGAACCGTCAGCGAACCGGCCCCTCGGCCCTCGAACACCTCGGCGAGCAGCCAGCCCAGGAGGGCCAGGCGAGCGACCCCGGCGGCGGCCGTCAGCAGTCCGACGAACACGGCCCATGCGATGCGAAGCCTCACGCCGCGCGTGAGGCCCCAGAGTCGGAAATCGAAGTACATGCGTGGTTTTAAGTGATCCGAATTTTCCCGAGTGGATCGGGCGTTAATGGCCCTTCAGCTTTGAGCCTCGGAGATTGTAGACGCACCCGTTGTCCGGGTGAACGACATGGAATGTCATTCTGACCCTTCCGGGGAAGGAGAAGATCCTCCCGGCGTGCACTCCGCCCGCCCTTGTTTCGTGAGCGGCATTCCTCTTCTAGGCCCGAACAGGCTGCTTTCGCGTCGCCAGCCCGTACCCGGTAACGCCCGTAATAAGTAGAGCGGACGCAACAAGGAACCCGGCCTGGAAGCCGTAGGCGTCCGCGATGAGCAGCCCGGCGATAGGGCCCAGCGCTGATCCCATGTCCAGCCACGTTGCGTAACGCGCCATCGAGCCCGCCCGGGCCTCGTCGGGAACGGCATCTCCCGCCGAAGCGTCGAGCGCCACGGCCAGCAGTGATCCCGTGACCAGGAGCAAGGGCAGGGCGGCGACGATCACCACGACCTGCGTGGCAAGTCCCACGACGATCAACGCCGCCAGGGTCAGCGCTGAACCGGTAAGCACCGTCCGCCGCCGGCCCCAGGTGTCCGATAGATGGCCCATCGGAACGGAGAGCGCCAGATCGCCGAACCACCGGATCCCGACGAGCAGCCCGGCGAGCGTGACGATGCCTATCGAGACGCCGAACACGGTCGCCTTCTCGCCGTAAAGGTCGGCCAGGAAAGGCGAGATAGTGGCGATGACGAGGCCATTGGCCGCAAAAGCCGTGGCGAAGCGGAGGTAGTTGATGGCGAGCAAGCGTCTGCGTATCTCTCTCACACCATCCGGGAGTGGCGATACGAGAACCGCCCAGGCGCGCTCGCTCATCCCGGAACGCGTATCCGCTTCGGGGCGTGACATGGCCGGCTCGGCGGCATTCTTTCGGACACTGAAACTCGGCGCGGTAAGGGCGATGAGGACGCCGATCACGCCGAAGGCGGCCAGCACGGTGAACGCCACGTCTCTCCCCGCGGCGTCGGCTATGGCAGCGCCGGCCGTGACTGCGATGAAGCTGCCCGTACGCTGGCCCGCGTTGAAAAACCCGAGCAGCCGACCCCGGCTGCCGGGGTCACCGATCTCATATGCGGCCAGGTAAGCGCCAAGCCGCAGGTGGGAGTAGCTGATGCCCCAGAGCGCACGCGCTACCAGCAGAAGGGCTGCGCCACGGCTGAACGCGTAGGTGAGCGTCGTCAGCCCGCCAAGAAGGACCGCCATGACGAACGGGGTCTTGAAGCCGAATCGATTGAACGAGGCCGCGGCGAGTGAGTTCCCGACCAGGCGGATCAGTCGATTGATGCTGAGCGCCAGCCCGATCCACACGGCGGCTGATACGCCGAACGAGCTCTCCAGGCCGAAATCCGAGATGCTCGCCGGGAGGACGATGTAGATGAGCGAGTCGCCCATGATGACGGCCGTCGTCGGCAGGACGACGGCCGTCATCTGACGTGGAATGTAGGCGCCCGGTCGCGGTCGTCCGGGGCCGTCCCCCGCGCGCCTTCGAGACGCCCCGGCGCCCCCTTCAGAACCGTGCCGGGTGTTCATCCGAATCTGACGGACCCCGTCTCGGCGTTCCCGGGTACGGAGAGCACGGACCGCTCAGTTGGCCGGACCGTCGCCATCGCTGCTTGAACGCGTGCGCCTGCGGAGTGCCGGCGGCCTGGGCGGCGTCGGCGTGCTGTCGTCTCCATTGCCGTTGCCGGCGGTGGATCGTGCGCCCACACGCCTGCGCGCCGGAGTGCGGCGCACCGGCCTGCGTGACTCGGTGTCCTCGTCGGACGCGCCGGCGCCGTTGGACGCGACCCGGGAAGGTTCTGGTGCGCGGTCCGGCGTGGATTCCGGCGCTGAATCGGTCACCGGGGCCGAGTTTGTTTCCGGCGCGGAGTCGGCCGTTTCTGCGGCGGTGCGGCGGGTGGGGGTACGCCGGCGCGTGGTCGTCCGGGAGCCGGCGGTTCGAGAAGTTGACCGGGAGGTAGACGTCCTGCGCCGGGTCGTCCTGCGACCGTTCCCGCTCTCGGCGGTGGCCGGTTCTTCGGTGGCCTCCGGCTCCGGGGTCACGGTCCGGCCGGAACTTGAGGAGCCACGAGTGGTGCGGGTGCGCCGGGTAGGCGTGCTGCTTGTCGTAGACGCTCTCCGCCGCCGGTCTGACCACAGTCCCGTGAAGTAAGTCTTGTTCAGCTTGATCACGGCGTCCGCGACGTTGGAGGCTTCACCGGAAAGGTTGTTGTCGAACGCGGCCACCTCGACGTGCTTTCCCTGGTTCTTGGCCGTCTGGATCGCCGGGAAGAAATCGCCGTCACCGCTCACAACGATCGCCGTGTCGTAGAGATCCATGAACGCGAAAGCGACGAGGTCCGTCGCCATGAACACGTCGACACCCTTTTCCACCATAGTCTCGCCGTGGCGTTTGGATACGCCCATGCGTACTTCAAGGTAGGGCGTGTCGTACATGGTCTGCAGGAACTTCCCCTGCTCCGTCGCGACGTTAGGGTCGCGCTCCGAGTCCTGTCGGATGTTGTAGTAGTAGGTCCGGACCAGGTCGCGGTCGCCGGAGATTTTCTCGGCAAACTTGCCGAAGTTGAGGTCGTGTCGTCCGCAGACTTCGCCGAGGACGTGATAGAGATTGCTTCCGTCGATAAACACCATGATTCGTTCCTGGCGTTTTGCGTCGGAAGACGTAGCCGATGACGGCATTAATGCCTCCGGGACGGGTCCCACGTACGGTCCGGAATTCCGGAGGTGCATGGCGGGCGTATGCCCGGCCGGGCCGGTCGCAGCGAAATAAGAGGCGCTTGCGCGCGGGGAAGATCGACGGGGACCCGTTTATAGAAAAAATGAAAATCAGATCCGGCCCTGCACCAATGGTACTCCCAACGGACACCCGAGCGGAGTGCCGATTGTCGGCGGAAACTGCGTGTTTTCACGGTAGGGCGGCGCGAAAGGGTCCAATTCGTACGAGGAAGAGTCGGACGGAGGCGCAAAGTACCCCCGCGTCCGGTCGCCCAACCGACGCGAAGCGACTGTGTTCGGGATATCACAAGCGGTTGGTGCGATCTGGCTGTGGTACGTAATCACCGTAACGAATCTCGTAATTGAATTGACCAATCGTTGCGAGGTTTGTAGCCTATCGCTCGTTCGGCGGTCGAATGACTTCCGTGATGTTTCCCAAACTGGGAGATGGTACGAGGCGGGTTACTAAATGTAAGCCGGTCCGTTGAAACGGGAGCGTAGACGTTTTCGCCGTTCGGTTGACTACTTAGGAGGGGCGACTATGACCTGGGCAGAACGAGTCGGCGATCTAGCGACTCAACTTGCGTTGGTCCTGATCAACTTTGGTCGGATCTTCACATTGATCCTTAGAGTGGCCACTGACAAGATCGACGGTTTCGTTACCGGCCTCGCAGAGCGTGGCGAGGGTGGCATCACCCCGACCGGCTCTCTTGGCCGCGTGTGGATTAGCCTGCCGGCAGCTGTGGCATGGGGCGTTGCGGCGATAATCCTCCGTACCGCGTCCATCGTGACGGTGTTTGCTCGTCAGCTAGCGGTAACGCTGGACGAGTTTTTGCGCGCGCTGGCCGAGGAACAGGGGCCAGGCGCCGTCGGGTCGATCCCCGGCGGATCCGCCGACAACGACGACTAGCCTCCAAGCGCGGTCGGTTTGACCACGTACGGGCATAGTCCGTCAAGCTCGCCGGGGCCGGCCGAAAACGCCGGCCCCGGCGGCAAGTTACGCACAGATCTGCCCGCGCATGGCCTGCAGTTTGGCCTTATCCGGGATCACGCGTCCCGTGAAGCAGACGCGGCCGTACAGGTCGCGATTAAGCTGGCCCTGGTAAGCAGCGGCCTGTGGCGTAATATCGCCTCGGCCCTTAACGCGTTGTCGGCCGGACTCGGCGTCGATTTCTCCTATCGGCCCGATAGTTCGATCCCCGCGCCCGCGTTCCAAATTCTCATGGGCGTGGGCGCGTTGCGTGAAGGACTTGCCGCGGGCGCGCGCGGTCTCTCGCGCATTACCGGCCGGCACGAGCGAGCGGCGTTCCGCATTGATGGATACCTTCAGGACCGCCGCCACCCTAACTACGACGATGCAGGCGATGCCGGGAAAGAACGGACTACCGGGTAGTCCGGGCGCCGAAGGGCCGACAACTTCGATCGGTCGGCGATCTGGCGGCGGAATTTTCCATTCCCGGATCGTTACCGTCCTTGAACGGGCGCCTTGACGATGTGACCCGCCCGGATCATGATGGCGACCGCCGCAATAAACGTACATGTCATCGAAAACGTACGGCGTCTTCGTCGGCGCGAATCAAAGGCAGAGGAGTATTACGTTGGCCGTTCAGACCGTCGCAACTTATGACCCGCCATGCAGGATGCCTAACGGGCTCCAGTGGTTCGAAGATGAGCTATACGTCATGGATCAGCAGACGGACCAGGTATACGTGATGAACACCGAGGGCTACGTCACGCGGGTTTTCGACACCCCGACGGAAAACGGCTCCGGCATCACCGTCGGCGGCGGTTTTCTCTGGACTGCTTCGAACGGGGTCACGAATTTCCGGGAATACCGCCCGAGTGACACCCACATCGGCTGGATCTACCAGCTCGATCTTCAGACCGGCGCATTCGTCAATCGCTGGCGCACGCCGGACGGCGGCGGTATTCACGGGCTTGAGTGGGACGACGGCAAGCTCTGGGTGACGGCGTTCCAGCCCAAAGCCATCCATATCTGTGATCCATCCGATGACATGAAGATCCTCGAGACGTTCGAGGTGCCGACCGAGCGCCTGCACGGACTGGCCCGTGACGGGGACGGCATCTGGTGCGCGCATACCACCGACCAGGTGATCATCAAGTACGACGTGGAGTCCGGGGCAGAGCAGGATCGAATTGTTTTTGGCGATGACTCCCCGGCGCCGCACGGGCTTTCGATCAGGGACGGCGAGCTCTGGTATTCAGATGCCATGATGATCAGCGGCGTCGGCCACAACGACCCGGTAAGGGAAGGCCCGGAGATCGGTCGCATCACGGTCAGCTAAGCAGGGCGGGCTTGCCTGCACCTTATCCTGGCGGGGCCATCACCGTAGGTGTACTTCGCACAAACCCACCCTGAGGCTCTCGAAGGGTTCGTTGAGCAGCAACGCGTCCCCTCTCCCGGTGGGAGTGGGTTAGGGTGAGGGAGGTCAAAGATCCTGACCGGAACGGGTCTGGCTAGCCGGGAATCCGGTTGGTGAAGGTTCCTCGTCATTCCGGGCCCGGAAGAATCGGGATGACGGAATAATCGTCAGTCCGTCAGCGTGGGGGCGCATGGCAATACGCCCCAGGTCTTCAGGGACACGGGCCATGATTGGAGCGAGGATCGGATCAGTGCCATCGGTCGTAGACAGCCATCACCACTTCTGGGACCTCGCGGAGCTCGAATACGAGTGGATGCCGCCGGGCGATAACGTCCTGAGGCAGAATCGTTTGCCGCAGCACCTGAAACCGCTGATCGACGAGGTCGGCGTGACGCGGACGGTTATCGTGCAGGCGCATTCCTCTATGGAAGAGGCGCGCTGGCTGCTCCAACTGGCGGCGGAGAACGACTTTGTCGCCGGAGTTGTCGCATGGGTCGATCTGGCCGATCCGAACGTCGGCGACTCCCTTGACCAGCTTCAGCAGGATCCTTACTTCAAGGGCGTCCGGCACATCTGGCACGACGAGCCGGACGACGGCTGGATCATGCTGCCGGGCGTCCTGAACGGCTTGAAGGAGTTGGCGGACCGGGGCATCCGCTACGACCTTCTGCCGCGTCCGCAACACCTCGGCTACATCCCACGCGTACTGGACGCCGTGCCGGATCTTCGGACCGTCGTCGATCACATCGCCAAACCGCTCATAGCCGAGGGGGTTTTCGAGCCCTGGCTATCTGACCTGAAACGCGTCGCCGAGATACCGAGCGTCCATTGCAAGGTGTCCGGCATGGTCACGGAGGCGGACCTCGAGAACTGGCAGGCGGAAGATTTGACGCCCTACGTGCGCAATGTCGTCGAGATGTTCGGGTATGACCGTCTCATGTTCGGGAGCGACTGGCCGGTCTGCACACTGGCCGGAAGTTACGAGCAGGTGTTCCGGGCCGCGGAACACGCTCTCGGCCCGATGTCGGACGCGGACCGAGCAGCGGTTTTCGGCGGAAACGCGGAGCGCTTTTATAGCCTGTAGACCGGGCCGGGTCGTCTACGAACTACATCCCGGGCTGAAATAGCAAACCCGGGTCGACGTATACTACGGTTGATGCCAGCACTCCTGTCCGCCCTCAACCTGAATAAAACCTACGGCGAGACCGTCGCTCTTCGCGATGTGACACTGGACGTTGAAGAGGGCACGACCGGCTTGCTGGGCGCAAACGGGGCCGGCAAGAGCACCCTGATGACGCTCTTCCTGGGAATCATCCGACCGACATCGGGTGAGTTCCGGGTTCTTGAAGAGGATGGGGTTGACCCGATCCACGCCCACCGGTTCATCGGTTACTCGCCCGAGTACGAATGTCTCCCCCCGGACGTCTCCGCCGCAGAGTTCGTCACACACATGGCGCGCGCCAGCGGGTTACCGCGGACAGAGGCACGTACCCGCGCGACCGACGTTCTCAGGCACGTCGGCCTGGACGAAGAACGATACCGGCCGATGGGCACGTACTCGACCGGCATGAAGCAACGCGCCAAACTGGCGCAGGCGATCGTCCACGACCCGGTTCTCGTATTGCTCGACGAACCGACCGCCGGTCTCGATCCGTCCGGCCGGCAAGAAATGCTGGAGCTAATCGCACGTACCGGGCAGGAGTTCGGCATATCCATGCTGATCTCGTCCCACCTGATGGGCGATATCGAGCGCACCTGCAACCGCATCATCGTCCTCGAAAACGGCGAGGTGCTCGAACAGGGCGAGGTGTCCGGGTACACGACGGAAACCGAAACGCTTGTCGCCGAGTTCGATGAAGGAATAGAAGCCGTCGTCGCAGTTCTTGAGCATAAGGGCATTGCCGCCGAGGTGGAAGGGCGCGCCCTCGTCATACGCGAAGTGTCGCCGGACGACCTGGACGTGATACGGGACGCCGTCGTCGAGACGGGCGCTTTGCTCCACAGGCTCGCGCCGCGCGCCCACTCACTGAGTGACATCTTCCGAAGGCCGGCGTCTTGACGACGCAACACGACCGGACGATACAGCCGGAGGGCGAGGTTTACGACCTCGGTTACACGCATTACGACGGTCCGCGAGGTGGTCGGGGTACTGCGTTCATGGCGATGTACGCGGGAGGGATCAGGACCGTGGTCGGCCTGGGCCGCGGACCCGGAGCCAAGGTCACCCCGGCTGTCTTTGCCCTGCTGGCGCTTGGCCCGGCGCTATTCATCGTTGCTCTGTCGGGCGTGTTTCGCTCGCTGGGCGCCGACCCGGAGGACATCGAGCTTTTTGGCCTAACGGACTACCTCGCCTGGACGTTTTTTATCCTGGCCCTCTTTGCGGCGGTCGTCGCGCCCGCGCTGCTCAGTCCGGATCGGCGTTATTCCGTGATAGCGCTCTACGCCGTGCGGCCTCTCAAGTCGCATGACTACCTTGTCGCCCGCTGGCTGGCGTTCTTCACGTTTATTCTGGCCTTTCTCCTGGCGCCGCAGACGTTGCTTTACCTGGCCTTCAGCGTGTCGGCCAGTAATCCCTGGGATTATCAACAGGAGAACTGGCCGGACATCCTGGCGATTCTCGGGATGAGCTTCGGGATCGCGGTGTTCTGGACCGGCATAGCCATGGCGGCGGCCTCGCTTACTACCAGGCGGGCGTTCGCAAGCGCGGGCGCGATCGGTTTTGTCTTGTTGGTCACGGCCGTAGGCGGTTTCGGATGGGCGATCCTGTCTTCAGGTGAAGAGAAGGTGCTCGTGGACACCGGCAAACCGGCAAAGCTCGGCGACATGCCCCGGTTCGATGTGAAGGACGGACACGCGGCGCACTACGCGAGGCTGTTGATCATTCCCCACACGGCGCAACAGCTAGCCGAATGGACGTTCGACGAGCGCGATAACTTTCCCGTATCGCCGTGGTACTCGGTGCTGACCGCTGGCGTGATTGCGGGAGGCGCGATCTCCGTCACGACGTGGCGCTACCGAAAGCTGGGGGCGTGATCCGGTGAGCGATGTGAACAACCAGTCCAGCGACCCGACTATCGTGGTCGATGGCGTTTCCAAGTGGTTCGGGGACGTTATGTCGGTGAACGACGTGTCGCTCGAGATCAGGCCCGGACTGACCGGTCTTCTCGGACCCAACGGCGCGGGCAAGACCACGCTGCTCAGAATGATCTGCGGACTGGCGCGTCCTTCGGGCGGCGAGATCAGCGTGCTCGGCCAGTCCGTCCGCAACAACCCGGAACTGTACCACCGCCTCGGCGTGATGCCGGAGCATCAGTCGACGTACGACTTCATGACGGGGCGCCAGTTCGTGGAGTTGAACGGCCGACTCCAGGGCGTTCCGCACCTGAACGACGCCGTGGACCAGGCAATCGAACGAGTTGACATGCTGGGCGATCAGAACCGCAAACTCGGCGGCTACTCCCGCGGGATGAAGCAGCGCATGAGGCTCGCCGCCGTAATGGTTCACGATCCCGAGATTTTGCTCCTGGACGAACCCCTCAGCGGGACTGATCCGCGCCAGCGCATCGAGTTCCAGGACCTGATGGTCAAACTGGCGTCCGAGGGCCGGACCATCATGATCTCATCTCACATTCTCGAAGAGGTCGAGGCGGTCGCCGATCGGATCCTGCTGCTCGTCTGGGGCAAACTCGCCGCATCAGGCGATTACCGGGCCATCCGGCAGTTGTTGAGCGAGCAGCCTTACGTGGTTCGGGTAGGGGCTTCGGATGTACGGGCGCTGGCGGCGGGATTGATATCCGAGCCGTCTGTGGAGTCGATCTCGATGGACGGAGAAGGGCACATCCAGGTACTCAGCCGCCGCATGGCAGAACTTCAAATCGCCATCCCGCGCACCGCCCGGGTGCTTGGCATACGACTCACCCGGGTGGATCCACTGGACGACTCTCTTGAGAGCGTTTTCAGCTACCTGACGAGGCGATAACGTGGTGACTCTATTCCGGCTCTCCCTTCGTCAGATGCTGAGCACACGGCGCCTGTTGATCCTGTTGTTTGTCGCGATGGTGCCGGTGGGGCTTTCTGTGATAGCCCGGATTGTGACGCCGGAGGATCCGGCCGATTTCCGGGAATCCGTGCTGATCGGACCCTTCGTGATCGCCGCCGTGATGCCGATAGTCACCGTGGTACTGGCTACGGCATCCCTCGGACACGAGGTCGAGGATCGAACCTTCACATACCTGTATTTGAAACCTCTGCCGCGCTGGCAACTGGCTGCGCCCAAGATCGTTGCGGCCGGACTTGTGAGCGCCGTAATCGTGATCGGCAGCGGGGTCGCCACGTCGATAGTCGCCCCCGGC
The DNA here is from genome assembly GCA_030747175.1 of Dehalococcoidia bacterium. GTDB lineage: Bacteria > Chloroflexota > Dehalococcoidia > Lucifugimonadales > Lucifugimonadaceae. The sequence continues at coordinate 12,577 of JASLLE010000013.1, forward strand.
GCAGAGACGATCACGCCGATGGCGATAGCCGGGGGCTTGCTCGTCGGCGTTCTGGCCTACACATCTGTTTTCGTGTGGGCCGGTATCGTCACCTCATACGCGCTACCCATCGGGCTGGTGTACGTGTTCCTGTGGGAGGCGGTGGTGGTCGGGTTCATGCCGGGCATCCGCTGGCTGAGCATCCGTCACTACACCCAGGCGTCCATCCACGGCTTCGACAACGCCCAGTTTGCCGGCGACGCCGCTATCCTGGACCTGGCACAAGCCCTTCCCGCTGCGGGGATCGTGATTGTCGTATTCGTAACCCTGACCGTGCGGCGTTTCGGCAGGATGGACGTGCCCTGAGCGCCGCACACGGGGAGGCATAAACGTGCCTGTGGCAAACCAGCGGCGGTCCCCACAGACAAACGACGCCGGATCCTGACGCGAAACGGCAGGGCTCTGCGGCGAAATGGCGGCTCCCCAAAGGGCGACAACAGTGCCCCGTGGCGAGCCACAGTGCCCTGAGGCTCTCGAAGGACCGGGTAATTCGGTCGTACCCGATCCACAAGTCGCGTCGGTCTCACGGCCGGCGTGCGATGCAACCTTTCAATGGCGTTCACACGGTTCTCGCGCCCATCACCCCCGTGCGGCCCGGCAACTACCAGTCGGGCTGTTTATCGTCCTCGTCCGTCGCCGTGATCCGTTCTTGAGAACTGCCATCTCGCCGCATCGAGAAAATGTCTGAGTCTCCGTCACTGTTGGAGACGAAAACGATTCGGCTGCCGTCGGGCGAGAAGCGTGGGGATGACTCGACGGAGTTATTGTTTGTCAGTTGCACCGGATCTTCGCCGTCGACCGAGATCAGGAATACCTCGGGATTGTCCTCGCCCTCGCGTTCGGAGATGAATACCAGGCTCTTGCTATCGGGCGACCAGTCGAAGTCGTAATCTCGGCCGGGCTTTCGGGTTAAGTTCCGCTCCTCTTCGCCTTCCGATGTCATGACATAGATTTCGGACGCCTCGGCGTCACGCTTCGATATGAACGCGATCAACCGTCCGTCCGGCGAATACTGCGGGTTGGAATCTGTGTTTTGCGTGAGTTGAACCTCATCGACCCCGCCCGGGTTTTTCCTGTGGATCCCCTCTTTCTCGCCGCCGAACACGGAGAAGGCGATCCAGTCACCATCCGGTGACCAGCTCCCGAGCGCCTGTGGCGCGTCGATCGTGGAGAGGCGGAACTGCTGGCCGAGAGCCAGGTTCTTCACGTATATGAAATCGCCGTCTTCGTGGTCTGACACATAAGCGATCCGATTGCCGTCCGGTCCCCATGCGAAGGAGTCACGTTCCCCGTCACCGCCTACCGCGACCTGCTCCGACTCGCCCTCGCTGTCCATGACGTAGAGCTCAAAATCATCGCCGCGGTCTGAAAGAAAAGCGATCCGGTCTCGGGAGGGAGACCACCTGGGATCCTTCTCCGTGGCGGACGTGTTTGTCAGCCGCTGCACCTCGCCGCCGGAAGGAGCGACCGTGTAGATATCGGGATTGTCGCTGTCGCGCTCGGACGTGAAGACGATGCGGTCGCCCTCGCCGCTGGTGGAGCAAGCGACCAGCGCCAGTGAGAGCGCGCCCGCCGCGATGAATCCCGTCAGAGCCCGGGATATCTGCCGGCCTGGCCCAATCGAAACCCGGAGCGAAAAACATGGCGAGAACACGGATCGTGTCATCAAATGCACTCCCATCAATCCGTTGTCGCGTCGCTCGCGACGTTGTCGGAGCTGTCACGCCCGGTCAGGCGCATCACGATGGATGCCTCTCCGAGCACGGCGATCACCGCTCCGAACCAGGCAACGTAATAACCAAATAGCAGGGCTTTGCTCGGGAACTCGATCAAGGCCCGGTCGTCTATCACCGGCGGTTCGTCAAACACCGTTGGCCACACGAACGCCGTCGTGATCGCTCCCATCACGGCGATCAATCCGCCAGAAGAGCGCCGTCGCTCCTCCCAGGAGCATGAGCGTCAGGACCGACACGAACTCCGGCATGCGGTGTCCCGGACCGGCCAGCTGGAACAACGAGTTGTGCGCCCCTTCGAGGTCCCTGGTGGCGGCGTCGATGTACTCAAATCGGGCGTACGGCAACATGACCGACAACAGGATCAAACCGCCGGAGCCGAGTGCCAGCCAGGACACGTTGCGGGCGGCTGCGATAAAGATCGGGACAAGAACGACCACGAGAAAGATCGGCTGGAACACCGTCTCGGCGGTTACCTGGCGGATGAGCGATACGACGAATGAGGAGTCGTAAAGATCGGCCTGATCCGAATAGATGAGCGCAGAGACAACCAGGACGAGGATCGATACGAGAGCCGTAACGATTAACTTGACGAGCGCGGTGTGAAGCGCGGTCGTATACCCATCGCCGCCCGGCCCACCAGGACCTCGAGGCGATGGGGCGTCTGAACTTGTTTCTTTTGGTTGGTTCATGATGCGTACCGCGTGCGATGCAGCCCTCCCGTGACAATGCCTGGTGATCGGTTTTCACCCGGGGAACGACAATCGCCTGCGCGGATGTTATTGATCGGATACCGGGGAACGCACGCCGCGGGCGCGACGCGTTACGGCCAGTTCACACGGTTCCGTTTAGCCCCACGAAGGAAAGGAGCCTCGGGCAAACTTCGCGAGGTACTCCGATCGGCGTCGCGAGGTGCTACCCTTCGCCATCGTCAGCCATCGTGCTGATTCCCCTGATATCTGGGATTTCGACCTACGTGGGAGGTACTCGGGACTTTGAAATTCGCATTTTTTATGATGCCGTTGCACCTGCCGACGGAGGACCCGTCGCTGGCGTTTGATCGTGACCTGGACCTGCTCCAGTATGCTGAGCAGCTCGGATACGACGAGTTTTTCGTCGGAGAGCACCACACGGCGGCGTGGGAGAACATCCCGGCTCCGGATATGTTCCTGGCCAAGGCGAGCGGCATGACCAGCGTCATCAGACTCGGCACCGCCGTCGTTAGCGCTCCCTTCCACCACCCCTTTGATCTGGCGGAGCGATTCGCCTTTCTTGACCACCTGTCCAGAGGCCGCGTAATTCTTGGATTGGGTCCCTGTGGCCTTCCGCCGGATGCCAGGCTGTTTAATATTCCGCCGGCCCGGCTCAGGCCAATGCTCGAGGAGTCGCTGGACATCATCGTCACGCTGCTCGAATCGCCTGACCCCATCGACTACGAGGGGCAGTTCTGGAACATCCGGGGCATGGCGCTACAGCTTCGTTCGTACCAGCAACCGCGTTTGAAGCTGGCGATGGCGACCTCAGGCAGCACCGGCTCGCTGGACCTGGCGGGCAAGTACGGGATGATGATCTTTTCGCCATCGGCGCAGGCTCCGCCCCCGGCGCTGCCGTTCCGTGAGCATTATCCGAGGTTGAAGGCGGCCGCAGAAAAACACGGGTACGACGTTGAGCGAGAGGACACCCGGATCGCCACATACGTCTACCTTGCGGACACACGGGAGCAGGCGTGGGCCGACGTGGAGGAATCCATCCAGCGCGACGTCCACGACTACTTTTTCACGATCAACACTCGTAGCGGCTGGGAGGAATCTCCGGAACAGGCGGACGAAGACATCACACCGGAGTTTGTCGCCAGGCGACGGCGATGGATCATCGGCACGCCCGACGACGCCATCGAACAACTGGAGGCGCTCGACGAAGAGGTCGGCGGGCTCGGTGGCGTCATGATCACGACGCACGAGTGGGTTCCCCACCACAAGAGCCGTTACTCCATGGAGCTGTTCGCTCGTTACGTGATTCCACACTTCAGGGGGCATACGGCCGACCTCAAACGCGAGTGGAAGCGAACGCGGGACGCCCGTAAAGCGGGTACCATCCCCGTGGTCCTCGGCAGGGACCTCAAGGATGAGTTCCCGGCCGGGGGAAACCAGACCAACCTGGATATGCCCGCCCGCTAGTACAGTGGCGCGAGTGCGTGACGGCCACGGCGGGTGGGCAAGCAACAGAAAGAGCGAGCCTCTTGGCGACATTCATTGGCCTGATGAACTGGACCGAGCAGGGAATCAAAGACGTTAAGAACATGCCTGAGAAAGTCGCAGGTGTTCGCGGTCAACTCGGGGCAATGGACGTCGAGATCACATCGATGCACGTCACGATGGGACGATACGACATCGTCGCAGTGATCCAGACTCCCTCCGCTGAAACCGCATCGTCTGCGCTGTTGACCATCGGCGGGCAGGGGAATGTGCGGACCGAGACACTCACGGCATTCCCGTTCCCCGAGTTTGTGTCGGACATCCTGCCGAAGGTCGAATAGACCGTTTTCGCGTCGCGCTCGCAGTTCCGGAGAACTGAAAATGCCTTCCCTTCAATCGCTACTTGATCAGGTAGATGGAATCACCAACGAGATCGTCGAGTTCCACCAGTCGCTGGTGAGAATCCCGTCCGTCAACACCGGCTTCATGCCTACGGGGGACGAGACGAAGGTCGCCGAATACGCCCGGGACTGGCTGTCGGGCGAGGGCATAGATTCGCAGCTTCTGGCCCGGGACGAGGGGCGTGACAACATCATTTCGGTGATGCCGGGCGCGGACCACGAGAAGACCCGCCTGATGCTTATGTCGCACACGGACGTTGTGCCGATCGAGGACTGGGACAAGTGGCGCTTCGATCCGTTCTCCGCCGAGATCTCGGGAGGTCGTATTTACGGCCGCGGCGCGTCCGACTGCAAAGCGCTGCTCGCCAGCCAGTTAATGGCGATGGCGATACTGAAGCGGAACGACGTCAGGCTCTCTCACGGGTTGCGCCTGGTGAGTGGAGCGGATGAGGAGCACGGCGGGCGCTGGGGCTTCGGCTGGCTGGCTGACAACCACCCTGAAAGCCTGGAGTCGGAGTTCGCCGTCAACGAGGGCGGCGGGACGCCGGTCGAGACCGGAAACAGCCTGGCCTACCTGCTCGGCACGGGCGAGAAGGGACGGCTTGAGATCCACATCCGGTTCAAGGGCGTGAGCGCCCACGCATCGGTCGCCTGGACGGGCACCAACTCCAGCTACTCGCTAGCGAAGGCGCTGGGCGCGATCGAGGGTTATGAGCCAGAACTGGACACATCGCTCGAAATCTTCAACCACCTGGGCACGTTCGCCATCGAGGACCGGCCAACGCCCGCCAACATCAACGCCATAGTCGCCGACGCTAACGAGTCGAACCCGCGACTGGGAACCATTCTGAGGGCGCTGTCTCGCATGACCCTGACGCCGACCATGATCAACGGCGGCATCAAGTCCAACAGCGTGCCGGAGGTGTTTGAACTGACGTGCGACGTGCGTACCCTGCCGTTCCAGGACGAGGCTTACGTGCGCAGCCAGCTGGACAGGGTTCTGGATGGAATCCCGGACGTCGAGTACGACGTCGACTACATGTCCGTGCCGAACGAGTCACCGTTCGAGACGGAGCTCGCCGAGGCGATCAAACGGGCGCAGTCGCTCGCCGTGTCACGCGATGACCTCCAGTGGGTGCCGGCTGTCAGTAACGGTTTCACGGATTCCCGGTTCACACGAAACCTCGGCATCGTGACCTACGGCTTCAGCGGCGCACACCCGGACGACGACCCGACGCTCTCAAGGGCGCACGGGACTGACGAGTCGGTGGGCATTGCGTCGCTGGTATCGGCCACAAAGTGCATGATCGCCCTCGCCTACGACACCTGCGGCGGGAGCTAGGGGACGCGCGGGGGCGTATTGCAATACGCTCTACACCGCGCACATACCCACCCTGAGGCTCTCGAAGGGTCCGTTGAGCAGTAACGCGTCCCCTCTCCTAGCGGGAGAGGGAGAACTCACGTCCGCTCAAGACACTCAAATAACTCCGCACATGCCTGAAACGTACCGTCGCCTCGTAATCGTCGGCCAACAGTGGACCGTGGGCCAGAACGTTGAGGCACGATCCGGCCCTTCGAGAGCCTCAGGACACTTACGTTGGCCCCACTTTTCGGTCTCCAAACCTACCCCGCAACATCCTTGCCGTCGCCCAGCTTCCAGTTCTCGGCGCGGCCGGTTGGCCGGTAGCCGAGAATCTCTTTGGCCGGATCGGTGGAGCGCCAGCGGTAGTCGTTCTCCGAGATGGCGTCGAAGATCATGAACTTCATGTCGTCCGGAGCGCTTAGAAGCCGGTCCACCATCTGGACGGCGTCGGCGTGCGACAGGAATCCCGGGTAATGGCCGCGTGCCTCCGGGTGATCGCTCGGCAACAGCGCCCCGCAGCGCATCACCAGCATCGACATCCCGTACAGATCGACCCAGAGCCGGCACAGGTTCTCGCCAAACAACTTGCAGACCGAGTAGGGCTCAAGCGGCCTCGGCTCCCACGTGTAGTCCACGTATTCCCACGATTCCGGGACTTCGTCGTAGTCGCCCCGCCACATCGCTCCGTATGGCTTCGACTCGTCGCGCTGATAGCCCATCATGGTCGATCCGGCCGACATGAAAACGACGCGCTTTACGCCCGCCCCCCTCGCCGCCTCGAACACGTTCAGCGTGCCCTCCGCGGTGAGCGACATCTGAAGTTCCCAGCTCTCCGTCGTGCCTGACGTCCCGGCCGCCAGGTGGAGGACGGTGTCGATGCCCTCAAACGCGGGCTTGATGGCCTCGGCGTCCGTGATCGACGCCGCCAGGTGCGGGATGCCGTCAACGGGACGCCGACTCAATCCGGAGAAGTCGTACTTATCGGATAGCCCGTCGAGCACGAGCCCGCCGATCAGCCCGCTGGCTCCGGTAATTAAAACCTTTTTGTTGGGCATCCACGATCTCCCTAGATGGATGATGGGCTTCCGCGCCCAGAACTTGCACCTATCGGTTTGCCGCGTCTCGCACCGACTGTATTCCGTCTCGGAGCCCCTGTTTATATATCCAGGCATCCCGCCAGTAGGCGACAAACCTGAACCCACCCGCCACCAGCGGCTCGACTACGCCGGGTGAAGCGGCCATGATCCCGGGCGCTTTGCCGTGCTTCCGGCAGGCCTCGATCACGCGCTCAACCGCGGATACGTAATCCGGGTGATCGGTCTGTCCCGGGATCCCGAGGCCGCTCGTCAGATCAAACTGGCCAACCCACAGGATATCGACCCCGGCGACGGCTGCGATCGCATCGGCGTTTTCCACGGCTTCGGCCGACTCGATCATCGCCGCGACGAGCACGTTGTCGTTGGCCTCCCGCATCTTGTCGGCCACGTTACCGTCTGTGTACAGATCGTGCGCCATCGTAAAGGCGGCCCCGCGATCGCCGTCCGGTGGATAGTGGGCCGACGCTACAGCGGCCCGGGCGTCCGCCTCCGTGTGCACCATAGGAACCAGCACCCCGGACGCTCCCGTATCCAGTGCCCGCCCGATAAAGTGGCGCTCATTGGCCGGCACGCGCACCAGGGGCGTCAGGGTCGTTGGTTGGGCCGCGCCCACGAGGCGTCGAATCGTGTCGAAGCCCCAGCCCGTGTGTTCCATATCGAACACGGCCCACTCGGCCCCGGCCTCGGCGGCCAGGGGTGCCACCGCAGGCGTATCGAGCGCGAACACCATCGTCCCGGGCGACACGCCGCCCGCGGCCAGGATTCGCTTGACCGAGTTGTGTTTCATGTGGGGTTCTTTCCGCCCGGAGGCCGTGCGATCCATGCCGTCGCCGCCGGGCAATGGCCGTCTTGACTGAAAACGCGTTACCGGCGAACGCAATCTCTGGATGAGAACGCGAGCCCCATACCGGCGTACACGTCGCGCCAGCGCGGCTCCATGTCCTCGGCGAACAGGTAGGGGCGCCATCCCAGTTTCAAATAGATGGCGATCGCTTCGTAACGAAAGTCGTTTGTCTGGAGATAGGGCAGGGGGTAACCGGCGGCGGCCAGCAGGTTCGTGACCGTGGCCGAGACGATGGTGCCGAGCCGCCTGCCGGAGTGTGCAGGGTCGCCCACCAGCCAGCCCAGTTGCCCGCCATCGGGATGACGGTCGTTTTCGACGCGCTGGGCCGCGCACGTCGTGACCAGGTGGCCGGAGTCGGTGTGCTCGACGACGAATAGCCCGCCGTCCAGTGCCGTGGCCCGGGTGTGTTCCAGCGTGTCCTTATCGGCGAACGCGAGATGGAACAGTTCGTTGTATGCCGTTTCGTCGCCGGGACGGAACTGGCGCAACTCGTAACCGGACGGCACTTCCGGGACAACCTGCGGCGCGCCCCCCGTCCACACCATTTCGATCTGCACCGCGTAATTATTTTCGTAATGGACGTGCGCAGACCGGCCGGGCAGGGACGTCAGCGGGCTATCTGCCCCTGAAATTCCGGCCTGGTTGTCTCTCCACTCAAGCGACAATGGTGAATCTTTCTAGAAGTTCAGCCTGGTCATTTAGCCGAGATAGTCAGGGACCTGGATTCCGTCCCGCAGTCTGGGGTCGGCTTCCAGCTCGCCCGTTACCTGCCGCACGGGCAGCACACCGGCCCAGACGTCCATGGCGTAATCCTCTTCATCGTCGCCGGGCGGTCCCGTCCGCACCTTGGCGGAGGCCTCATCCAACGGAAATTTGAGCACCATCGTCTGCGTGAATTCAGAGGTGTTGGGCTTGCGGGCGTCGTTCCATCGCCCGGGCACGATGTTCTCCGTGATCACTTCCAGCGCAGACATCTTTTCCGTCACATCGGTGACTTCTTCGGGCACGCCGAACACGACGACCGAACGGTAATTCATCGAGTGATGAAAGAGCGACCGGGCCAGCACGATCCCGTCTACGTGCGTGACGGTGACGCATGCAGGGATGTCGCCGCGCATTGCGCGCAACATTCCCGCGGCCGGGGAGCCGTGGATGTACAGCGTGTCCCCGGAACGACCGTACAACGTCGGCAGGACCACCGGGCCGTGGTCTGCATTGAACCCGACGTGGCACATGTATCCGGCGTCAAGAATGTCGTGAACGGCGCCCTGGTCGTAGATCCCCCGCTCTGGCACGCGCCGCACGCGAGTTCGTTCTGTCCGCGAATCGCCGGGGTCGGGGGGCGCCGGGGATGTCATGGAGTGTTCCCTCAGTAACTCTGGACGTGGCGTGGCAGCGGCAGGCGTGAACGCGCGAAAGAAAAGGACGCGCGAACAGGCGGCAACCCTACCAGAGCGTTGAGATATCGCCAGCGCGTTTGCTCGGGCGACTATTCTCCGCCGCGCTCTCCGTGATCGTAAACGACGTACGAGCCGTGAACGTGGGACGTAAAGGGGCGTAATTCGTCGCTCAGAGCCGTCAGCACCATGATCTTGCTCTGAGCGGTATCGGCGGCCACATCGAAAGTCACTTCGCAGGCCTGCCGCGGGCAATCGCCCTCCCAGACTTTCTCGCGTCGGGTGGAGTGCTTGTGTCGGATTGGCGGCATAACGTCGTCCTCCCGTCGTGAGCCCCCATTGAGTCACATCGAACATCCATCATGTGATGGCACAACATAACATTCACCCGTGCAGTCCGCAAAAATTGTGGGTTTGTTACGTACTCAACGGGCAAATATGACGAAATCCGTTACGTGTTCCTACTCTGGTGGAACAGGTATCAAGCCTTCGCCACCCACTGTTCGTACAGGTCTTCCAACATCGCGCTGACCCGTTCGAGTTGCCTGTTGAGACGACGCCCGTCTCTGTCCTTCCGGTCCTCGAACGCCCGGCCGACACGTTGCTCCAACTCTAGCTTGTCCGCCTCTGCCTCTTTGATCCGGCGCTCCAGCGAGGTCAGGTCCGCCCGCTGTCCAGCCCGCTCCGCCCTCGCCCGTTTGCGATCGGATCCCCTTGTCGCCACGCGCCCGGCTTCCCGGTCGAGTGGCGTTCGACGCGCGCCCCAGAACTCCGAGAAGTTGCCGTCGAACGAGACCAGGTCCCGGTCTTCGAGTTCAACGACCCGGTCGACGACCTTGTCCAGGAAGTAGCGGTCGTGGGAGACGACCAGTATCGAACCCCTGTAATCCGCCAGTGCTTCCTCAATGGCCTCCCGGGCCGGGATGTCCATGTGATTGGTCGGCTCGTCAAGAATCAGGAAGTTCGGCTGAAGTTTGGTGAGACGCGCCAGCTGGAGGCGGTTGCGTTCACCGCCGGAGAGATCGGAGATCTTCTTGCCGAGGTCTTCCCGCGTGAACAGGAACTTCCGGAGATGTGCGAATGCCGCAGTCTCATTTGTCTGAGGCGGCGCGTTCATTATCTCGTCCAGGATCGTCAGATCGCCATCGAGGACTTCCTGTTCCTGCGCCGCGTACCCGGTTCTGATACTCGGGCCGATGCGGACCGTGTCGTTGTCCCACGCGCCCTCAGAGACCACATCTCTGAGGAGTGATGTCTTCCCGCTGCCGTTCGGCCCGATGATGGCGACGCGCTCGCCGCTGGTCAGATCGAAATCGACGTTTTCCAGCAAGGACAGGTCGCCGTACGCCTTCGAGTAGCCGCGCAGCCGCAGCACTATGTTCGACTGCGTCCGTTCGGCGCCGAAATCCGCCTCGATGGCCGAGGTGTCCATCTCGGGGCGTTCGACCGCCTGCGCGTTCTCCCGACCAAGCTGGGATCGCCGTGCCCGCAGGCGCTTGCCCGCCGCCGTGCTCGGGCGGGCGCGGGCGGTCAACTCAAGGCGTTTCACAAGATCTTCAAGCCGCGCAAGCCGCTTCTGGTTGGCCGCGTAGTCCGCCTGTTGCGAAATCAGGTTGCGGAGCTTCGTCGCCCGGTACTCCGAGTAACCGCCCCTGTATCTAGTGACCTGCCCGTTCTCCAGCTCCAGTATCCCCTGCGCGACCCGGTCCAGCGTGTGTCGATTGTGCGAGACGATCAGCACGCCGCCCTTGAATCTGAGCAAGAACTCTTCCAGCCAAGCCAGTCCCAAGAAGTCAAGGTGGTTGCCCGGTTCGTCCAGCACCAGGAGGTTCGGCTCGATCAGCAGTGCGCGGGCCAGCGACAGGACGTTCTTCTCGCCGCCGGAGAGGGAGCCGATCTCCTGATCTTCTTTGCCCCCCAGGCCAAGAGAATCGAGGATCCTTGGCGCCCTCCGGGGCCAGCGGTCCGTCTCGTACCTGTCGTAACGCTCAATCGCATCCTGGTATCCGGCCATCGCCGCGTCCATCTCATCAGCGCCGGCAGCGGAAAGGGCCTCCTCGGCCTCGCGTAACCGGTCGCTCAGCGCGTTGTGGTCGGTTAACAGCCATTCGATGACAAGTTCATCATCTTCGCCATCCACGTACTGAGGGACGTATCCAAGCCGGGTTTCGGACGCCAGGGACACCGTACCTTTTGCAGGCGCCTCTTCCCCCATGAGGACGCGCAGCGTCGTCGTCTTGCCGGACCCGTTCGCCCCGATCAACCCGAGTCGCTCCCCGGAGTTGATCGTGAACGAAACGCCTTTCAAGACGTCCTGTCCGCCCAGGTTGGCGGTGATGTTTTGCATGCTTGCCAGTTGCATGGGTGTTGACGGGCCTGACCGTCGTTTGGCCCGGGTTTCGAATCGATATCAATCCGGCCTGTTGGACCTCAGGAATTGATGGACTGGCCGATGTCCACCGTCCGCATGATCTCTTCGGCCACACCGGAAAGGAGGTCGGCGGTGTCGGCCATGGCCTCGTCCAATGACATGGGACCGCTGACAAGCGTGAACGCCGCGTTGATCCCTTTTTCGTGCGTCTCCCGGTAGCCGGCCCCGAGACCGCCGGCGATCGCGATCACCGGTATCCCGTGTTTTCCGGCGCGCTCCGCGACGCCGACCGGGGTCTTGTTGAAAATGGTCGAGTGGTCGATCTGACCCTCGCCGGTGATGACCAGATCAGCCCCTTCCAGCGCATCGTCCAGGCCGACCGCGTCCAGAACGATGTCGACCCCGGCGGCGAGACGAGCGTCCAGGAAAGCCATCAGTCCTGCGCCAAGCCCGCCCGCCGCGCCCGCGCCGGGTCGCTCCCGAACGCTGACATCGAGATCGCCCTCCACTACATCCGCGAACCGGGAAAGCGCCGCGTCAAGCTCTTTCACCGTCTCCGGCGTAGCGCCTTTTTGCGGACCGAACACGGCTGATGCGCCGTCGTCGCCGCACAGCGGGTTGTTAACGTCGCAGGCCACGGTCACTTCTACGCCCCGCAGGCGTTCGTCGAAGTTTGTCATATCGACATGCGCAATATCTGCTAGAGCCGCGCCGCCGCGTTCCAGCTCGTTGCCGTGCGCATCCACCAGGCCGATCCCCAGCGCCTGCGCCAGGCCCGCGCCGGCGTCGTTTGTGGCGCTCCCGCCGATCCCGACAATGAATCGCCGATACCCGGCGTTCAGCGCCGCCGTGAACAGCTCCCCTGTGCCGTAGGTGGTCGTATTGAGCGGGTCCAATTCGTCCAGCGCCAGCAGCGCGAGGCCGGACGCTCCCGCCATCTCGATCACGGCGGTCTCGCCATCGCCCATCGCACCCCAGGCGGCCTCGACCGGCCGGCCCAGCGGGTCTGACACGGTGGCGCTCTCGATAGTCCCGCCGGAGCTGTCGACAAGCGCCTGGAGCGTGCCGTCGCCTCCATCCGCCGCGGGCACGAGCACCGTCTCGGAATCCGGCATCACCCGTTTCACTCCGGCCTCAATGGCCCGTGCGATCTGGAGCGCGGTCAGTGAACCTTTGAACCCCTGGGGTGCGATCACGATCTTCATGCCGGAAGTATATCGGTCGGGGGCCAGTGGCCCGATTATTCAAGGGCTGATTCGTCGGGCCGTCCTGCCGCCCGGTTTCGAAGTGGTCGCAGGACCATTTGAGCGCCGCTGCAAAAGGCGCGGCTATTGGTACACTTCAGCTTTTCTCGGTCCATCTGAACCGCAAACGGAGTGCTCGTTGGCAAACGCACGCACCACGGCAGACCTCAAAGAGGCCGTAGCGGCCCACGTTTCATCGCACGGGGAACCGGCGATCGAGCTGGCGCGGGCGGCGCTGAGCCACCCTGAAACGGGCTACAAGGAGATCAAAACCGCCGCGGCGACTGCTGCCGCGATCAGGTCACTGGGACTGGAAGTGAGGGAAGATATCGCCGTCACCGGCATGACCGCGATTCTGCGGGGCGGGTCGCCAGGTCCGAATATCGCCATACTGGCGGAGCTAGACGCGCTGCCGGTTCCGGGGCACCCGAATGCCGACCCGGATACGACAGCGGCGCACGCCTGCGCACACCACTGCCAGCTCGGAAACATGCTGGCGGCGGCAATAGGCCTGCGGGCGCCGGGAGTGCTTGAATCGCTCTCCGGCAGCGTGACCTTGATGGTGGTTCCGGCCGAAGAGTACGTCGAGATCGAGTGGCGCAACGAACAGCGCATGGCGGGGCGGATTGAGTTCCTGGGCGGGAAGCCCGAGTTCGTCCGGCTGGGCGAGCTGGATGATGTAGACATCTGCATGATGACCCACATCACCACCGAACAGCCGCACGACGGTTTCGGCGTGGGCGGGACCAACACGGGGCTGGTCGCGAAATTCATCAAGTACAGGGGCGTTAAAGCGCACGCCGGCGGCGCGCCCCACCTCGGCATCAACGCGCTGAACGCAGCGCACCTGGCGATCGCCGGGATTCATGCGCAGCGTGAAACCTACAAAGACGATGACACCGTGCGAATCCACCCGATCATCACGCGCGGGGGTTCTGTCGTGAACGCCGTGCCGGACGACGTGCGGATGGAGACCTTCGTCCGCGGGGCGAGCATCGACGCCATCAAGAGCGCGAACGAGAAGGTGGACCGTGCATTGCGCGCCGGCGCGCTTGCCGTCGGAGCGACGGTGGACGTTACGACTCTCCCGGGTTATCTGCCGCTCGCTCCAGACACGCGCCTGACGGCACTGCATCGCGCCAACGCGGAGGCCCTTGTCGGGGTGGACCGTGTTCATGAGTTCGGGCGACGCGGCGGTTCCACGGATATGGGCGACCTGACTCAAATCATGCCCGGTATCCATCCCTATGTCGGCGGGGCCGTGGGCCGATCCAATCACGCCGAGGACATGATCGTGGACGACTACAACCTGGCGGTTCTCGACGCGGGTAAAGCGATGGCGATGACCGTCGTCGATCTGCTCACCGGGGATGCGTCCGAGGCGAAGAGGGTGATCGCGGAGCATAGACCGGCTATGACCAAGGAGCAGTATCTGACCCTTCAGCGGTCGTTCCTGAGTGAACGGTCGTACACGGAATGAGTACGGTCCGAGACTTGAGCCGGGTCCAGGTCAAGGCGGCGGTGCGCCGTGCGATAGAAAACGCCTCGGACGAGATCATCAGCCTGTCGCGGGATATTTACGAGCACCCCGAACCGGGGTTCACGGAAGAACGGACGGCCCGGGCGGTGGCAAAGGCGCTCTCGAACGCCGGGGTGAATCCAGAGACCGGGATCGCGATAACGGGCATGAAGGGCCTCCGTTCGTTTGACGGCGACGGGCCGACCATCGGCGTGATCGGTGAACTCGATGCCGTGAAAGCGCCGGGGCACCCGGGAGCGGACCCGATAACCGGGGCGGCGCACGCCTGCGGACACCACACGCAGGTAGGCGCACTCGTCGGCGCCGCTATCGGGCTTGGTGTAAAGGAAGCCGCCGCCACTCTTTCGGGACGTGCTGCGTTTATCGCGACGCCCGCCGAGGAGTTCATCGATGTCGGGATGCGGTGGGGGTTGCGAGAGACCGGCCACCTCGGGTTGCTCTCGGGCAAGCAGGAGATGATCCGCCTGGGCGCGTTCGACGACGTGGACATGGCGATGATGATCCACACCAGCTCCAGCAAAGCCCAACGACGTTTCATTGTCGGCGGAACGAGCAACGCACACGTCGTCCATTACGTTAAGTTCCTCGGGAAAGCGGCCCATGCCGGTGGCGCGCCGCACCAGGGTGTGAACGCTCTGCAGGCGGCGATGCTGGCTATTGCGGGCATCAACGCGCAGCGTGAGACCTTCGAGGCCGAGAACCAGACCCGCGTACACGGGATCATCACGAGCGGCGGTGTGGCTACAAACGCCGTTCCGGCCGAGGTCGTGTACGAAGGGCGTGTACGCGGCCGGACGATGGAGGCCGTGGACAAGATCGCCTCCCGTGTCGAGGACTGTTATCGCGCCGGCGCGCTGGCGATGGGCGCCGATCTTGAAATCGTGTCGATCCCCGGTTACCTGCCGCTGGAAAACAATCCGGACATGGCCCGGGCATTCACGCGCAACGTGGGTGCGGAATTTGGCGAAGACAGCGTCATGATCCAGGCGGACCACGTAAACGCCGGCGGGTCAACGGATATGGGAGATTTGTCCCAGATCATGCCGGCCCTGCATCCCTACGTGGCCGCGGCGGATGGAACCGGGCACGGCATCGATTACGTCATAGCCGATTATCGCCGTGCAGTTGTTGACTCGGCGATCTCGCTGGCGCTGACGGTGGTCGATCTTCTTTCAGACGGCGCCGCCGAGGCCCGTGGGATTATCGACTCCCACAGGCCGTCGCTAACCCGGTCGGAATACGTCCAGAGCCAGGCCGCCAGGCTTCGCAAGATCAACTTCCGGGGCGAGTAGTCGGAGCGGGCGATTTACCCCCGGCCATCAGATCGGTTCGCTGCGGTTCCCGTGCGTGTGATCGGCTCAATGGCAAACCGCCGATGGTTCATCCGGCAGACCGTTCACATTCGGCGGCATCGCGAGCAACCGGGGCCGGCTACCGAATGGCGGGGATGGTTCCAGATGCCCCGGAATGGCGTCGACGGCTTGCGGCCCGGCGGGATCGCCACGCCCCCCGTACCCAGATCCACATCGATACGAAAACGAGCCCCACCCCCATGACGTGCAGCGTGACGGCAAACCCGAGCCAGGCGATCAACAACCCGGCCATCACAGGCCCGGCGACTTTTCCGGCGTTGCGCATCGTGCCGACCAGGCCGAGGCTCGCGCCCAGCCGGCCCTGATCGATGGTCGTCGCCAGCCAGGCCGTCGCTGCGGGCAGGATCAGCGCCTGTGCGAACCCGATGAGTACTGCAGGCGCGAGGAACCCGGGGCCGGAATCCACCGTGGCCAGGTAGGCCAGGGTTACGCCGAGGAGGCACGTGCCGGTTCCGAACGAGACGATGTAGCCGAAGCGGTCAGCCACCCTGCCACCGGCCGGGGTCAGGATCATCTGCGTAAAAGCCTGGACCGAGAAGAAGGTCCCAACCAGAGCGACGTTCACGCCGGCGGCAATGGCGTAGACGGGTACGAACACCTTGATCGCGTATAGCGGGATGTAAACGGAGGCCTCCATCGCCCCGGTCGCCCAGACGGCCGGCGTGCGCAATCCCCCGAGCAATGAACGCCGGGCGCCGGCGAAGAACGGCGTTCGATCCGCTCCTTCAGCTCGTCGTGTCTCGCCAAGCAGCAGCACCGGCAGAAAGGCCAGTGCGCTGATGAGCCCGATCACCGTGAACACGGTTGCGGGCGACATCGAGACGAGCATCCAGCCGGCCGCCGCCGGGCCGATTACGTACCCGGCGTTTCGGGCGGTCCCGAACCAGCCCAGGCGCTCGGCGACCCTCCCGCTCGATAGCTCTGCGACATATGCCAGCGTCACGGGACCGTATATGGCGGTCGCCACCCCGTGGATCAACCGAACCGCGAACAACTGGCCCGGCGTTTCGACGAACTGGTACGTGAACGGCATCAAGGCGAAGAAAGCTGTACCCGCAAGGAGCCATGATCGCCGTCCCCAGCGGTCGGACAGGGTTCCGACGAGTGGTTTCAGCACCATGCCGGTGAGTGTCGACACCGAGACTATGATCCCGAGAAACGCGTCCGACGCCCCCAGCATGGCCGCGAAGATCGGCAACAGGGGCGTTTTGCCCATCTGGTACGCCGACCGGACGACGAAATCCGCCGATGTTATGAGCGCGAAGTTGCGCACGTCTCTGGCGTCCTCAGATCTGTCCGGGTGAAAGTACGGTCGGGCATCGCCTCAAGGAGTGGGGTCGGCGACGATGGCCGGCAGTTCCAGTTCGTGCACCAGGTTCTCAAACTCCGACGCGTCGGTGTCTACAACCTCTCGCAGGCGTTCGAGGTGTGGAATGATCCGGGCGCCCACGTCTGACAGCACATCATGCGCCTGCTGTGGAGGTGCGAAATCCGCCGCGGCGACCACGTTGGTGATCTCCGCCAGTTTCACGTTCAATTTTGTTGGCAGATTCAGCCGGTCGCGCGCTCCCCTGTATTCGGTCTGGATCAACTCATCTTCGATCTCCGTCAGCTTGCTCTTCAGAGATTCCGCCGCGGAAGCGACGGTATCCGCCGCGTTGTGGCCGCGGGCCCGCCGGGACCACTCGTCCGCCTGTCGTTTGAGACCGCGGATCGTGTTAATCGAGTCGTGGACTTCGGATAAGCGGTCACGAATTTCGATCAGTAGATCGAACTGTGCTTTGAAGTCCTGGTCGGTCGCCTGGACGCGAGGGTCTTTGACGATCTCGAATTCCTGGGTC
The DNA here is from genome assembly GCA_030747175.1 of Dehalococcoidia bacterium. Taxonomy (GTDB): domain Bacteria; phylum Chloroflexota; class Dehalococcoidia; order Lucifugimonadales; family Lucifugimonadaceae. Next base: position 30,015 of record JASLLE010000013.1, read on the forward strand.
CGGGTTTCACCACCGACCGTTATTGAAACACTGTAATCCCCGGGTGGAGCAAGTGGCCCTTTAAGCCGGTCCTCGGTGGTCTTGTCGCCGGGCACGTGCCGAGCGTGCGCGTAGCGCGTGTCCCAGACAAAACGATTTACACCGGCTTTTGCGGGAACGCGCCGCTCCCTGGGTCCGTTTTCCTTCCCCCCCTCGTCCTGCTTCCTGGACGAGTAGGTGCGTATGGTCTCGCCGGTGGCGTCCTGGACGCTTATGGCGATCTCTTCGTCCTCGGCCGGCTCATCCCGCAGGTAGTAGGCGAATACCGGTCCGGACGGCGGGTTCGATCCCGCATCCAGGAACTTGAGCTCTCGTGCGCCTTCCGGGGTTTCGCTTTCGGTGAACGTCACGTTCGAGCCCAGCGCCAGCTGGTAGCTCTTGCCGGCCGCGGGACGGCGCCCGCCGAACGGGGCCGCTGCCCTCACCGTCGGCCGGGGTTTGAACAGCTTGAACTTCTCGCCGGACGTATCCGGCGTCAACTGCCGGAGTTGTTCGAGATCGTCGAGGATCCAGAACGAACGGCCATGTGTAGCGGCTACCAGGTCGGTTCCCTTGACCTGGAGATCGTAGACGGGGACGACCGGCATGTTTGCCCGAAGTGGCTGCCACGAGCCGCCGTCGTCAAACGAGACGTAGGCCGAGGTTTCCGTGCCGCAGTAAAGAAGGCCCCGGCGCTCCGGGTCTTCCCTGATGCAGCGCGTGAAGTCGTCGTCCGGTATGCCGGACGTGATCTCGGACCAGGTGTCCCCGTAGTCGCTCGTCTTGTAGAGGAGCGGCCGGTTGTCGTCCAGCTTGTACCGGGTAGCTGACATGTACGCCGTCGCCGGGTCGTGGGGTGACTGTTCGATCATGTTGATCATGCTCCACTCCGGGAGCTGCTCCGGCGTGATCGGGTTCCAGCTGGCGCCCCCGTCCTTGGACAGGTGTGCCAGTCCGTCGTCCGAGCCGGCCCAGTACACGCCTGCCTCGTGGGACGATTCAACGAAGCTGAAGATCGTGCCGTACATCTCGGCCGCCGAGGTGTCCTTCGTGATCGGTCCGCCGGACGGCTCCATTTTCGTCACGTCGTTGCGCGTGAGATCGGGCGAGATCGGTTCCCAGTTCGACCCCTGATCCGTCGAGCGGAACACGACGTTTCCGGTGGCGTGCAGGACCGCTGGATCGTGCGGCGAGAACTGGATCGGGTAGGTCCACTGGAACCGGTACTTCCAGTCCTTGGCGCCCCAACCGGTGTACGCCTCGGGCCAGACGGTGATGATGCGCACCTGACCCGTCTTGTGGTCGTAACGCAGCATGTTGCCGCCGCCGCCCGGCGAGCTGCCGATGGCGCCGGAGATCACGACATCCGGATCGCGCGGGTCGACGACGATGTAGCCGCTTTCCGAACTGCCGACTGTGTAGCAATCGCCCCACGGGATAGCGCCCTTGTTCGTCCGTGACGGCACGCTGATCGCCGAGTTGTCCTGTTGCGTGCCGAGCACGCGGTACGGATATCTGTCGTCCGTGGTGACGTGATAGAACTGCGACGTCATCTGGTTGTAGATCGTTGACCAGGAATCGCCGCCGTTGAACGACACGCAGGCGCCGCCGTCATTGCCCTCAACCATCCGGCGCGGGTTCTCGGGGTCGATCCACAGGTCGTGGTTGTCGCCGTGGGGGGTGCTGACCTGCGAGAAGGTCGTCCCGCCGTCGATCGATTTCCAGGCGTTGTAGTTCAGGATCCAGACGGTGTCTGCGTCCTGCGGGTCGGCGAAGATGTGCTGGTAGTACCAGGGACGGCCCTGCAGGTCACGCTCGTCGCTGACCAGCTCCCACGTGTCGCCGTGATCTTCCGAACGATAGATCCCGCAGTCCTCGGCTTCAATGGTCGCCCAGACGCGGCCGGATTTTGCCGGCGAAACTGCGACTCCCATGCGGCCTTTAAGGCCGCCGGGCAGTCCGGGGTTGTCCGTGATGTTGGTCCACGTGTCCCCGCCGTTCATGGATCGCCACAGGCCGCTGTCCGGGCCGCCGCTGGTCATGCTCCAGAAGTTCCGGCGGGCCTGCCAGATAGCGGCGTAAAGGATCCGTGGATTCGATGGATCGAGCGAAAGGTCGGCCGCCCCGGCGTTTTCACTTTTGAACAGCACACGATCCCAGCGAGCGCCGCCGTCCGTGGTGCGGAAGATGCCCCGCTCTGTATTGGGTCCGAAGGCGTGGCCGAGCGCCGCTACGTAGGCGATGTCGGGGTTATCCGGGTGTATCCGGATACGGGATATGTGGCGGGTGTCGCCAAGCCCGATATTTCTCCATGTACGTCCGCGATCGGTCGAACGATATACGCCGTCGCCGTGCGTAACGTCCCCGCGGATGCACGCTTCACCCGTCCCGGCATAGATGACGTTGGGATCGGAATCGGATACGGCGATCGCGCCGACGGACGCGGTACCGAAGAACCCGTCGGAAACGTTCTCCCAGTAGGTGCCGGCATCTTCCGTCTTCCACACACCGCCGGCGCACGCCCCGAAGTAGAAGGTTCCCAGTTCATCGGGATCCCCGGCCACGGCGACCACCCGTCCCCCGCGCGGCGGGCCGATGCAGCGCCACTTCAGTCCGCCCATCAGCGCCTCGTCGCCGTTTCGGAGATCGCGTGCGTGTTCGTCGGCCATGATGCCCCCTCTGTTCCGAGTCAAACGCGTTGGCGAGAGTGTAACGGCGTTGGAGCCGGAGGCAAGCGCGGGCGAACCGGAGGCGGCTTGTTGTGCTGCGGGCCAGACGGATGAACGTACTCCCGGGCTGCTACCAGCGATCGAAGTGGAGAACCTCGTCGACCGGCGCGCGGCGGGTTGGGCCATAGCCGTGTCCCTCTTCGGGGAACCCGAAAGGCAGGAGCGCCGCCGTCTGGACGTTTTCCGGCAACTCCAGTATCTCGCCGACCTCCGTTTCAAATCGCGTGTGGAAGGTCGTCAGGACGCTGGCGAGCCCGAGCCCGCGGGCGGCGAGGAGCATGTTCTGAACCGCCGGGTAGACCGACGCGCCGCGGCCCATCGTCTGCGGGGAACCGTCGTGCCTCACGCAGACGATAATCCAGAGTGGCGCCTCCGCGATGTGGCTTGCGAGGTGTTCCGCGGAGTTGTATGAGCGGGTGCCGAGACGGCCCGGATCACGAGTTCGCCCGTAACTCTCGTCCCACGCCCGCTTGTAGTACGTCGCGATCTGATCCTTGACGTCCTGGTCCTGGATAATCACGAATTCCCAGGGCTGGTTGTTTCCGCCGCTGGGCGCTTTGGAGGCGGCCAGCAGGATGCGGTCCAGCATCTCGGGCGGGACGGGGTCCGGCTTGATGTAGCGGAGCGCCCGCTGGGTGTCGATGGCCTCGAACAGGCCGATCTCGTTCGGCATTTTGGACTCCGTATGCAAGGCGTGCGTGCGTGGATTGAGGTGGGATTCCTGGCCGCGACGAGACTATAAGCCGTTTAGATGTCGAATACCCTCTGCGGTTCCCGTTCAGACTCGGTATCGATCACGCCGATTACTTCTCTGACCGCATCATCCAGCCGGTCATCGTGGTTGACGATGCTGTAATCAAACCACTCCGCGTCGTTTATCTCGTCCATCGCCTTTGATCGGCGTTCGGTGATCGCCTCAAGCGCGTCAACACCGCGCTCCTCGAGCCGCGCTTGAAGGCTCTGGAGATTTGGCGGCTTGATGAATATCAGGAGGGCGTCCTTCACCAGCTGGCGGATGCGGGCCGCGCCCTGGACATCGACCCGGATCATCACGTGCCGCCCGGCCGCCAGGGCATCTCTGACCTGCTGTTTGGGCACGCCGTACATGTTGCCGTAAACCTCGGCGTGCTCCAGCAGCTCGTTGGAATTGATAAGCTCCCGGAAACGCGGGCGATCGACGAAGTAGTGGTTAACGCCGTCCAGCTCGCCCGGACGCGGTTCCCGGGTCGTGGCCGTTATGACGAAATGGTAGGGATATTCAAGCTCCGCCATCCGCTCAAGAATGGCGTCTTTGCCGACGCCCGACGGCCCCGATAGGACGACGATCATCGGCCGTCTCTTGCCGGACCCCTGATGCGTATCGGCGTTATCCGTCACGCAACGGCCCCGGACAGGACGTCAAGATCGCGCCAGAAAGTCGGGTAGGAGATGTCTACAGACTCGGCTCTTTCGATGCCGATCGTTCCCTCGCTGACGAGTCCCGCGATGGCGAGCGACATGGCGATCCGATGATCGTCGAAACTGTCCGCCACGGCGCCCTGTATGCGACCGCCGCCGTATATCGTGAGACCGTCCTCGGCCTCCTCATGCTCCACGCCGGCCGCCTTCAGCCATGCCACCGTCGCCGAAATGCGGTCAGACTCCTTGACCCTCAATTCAGCCGCTTCCGTGATCCGGGTCGTTCCCTCCGCCATAGCGGCCGCGACGGCTACGACCGGGACCTCGTCGATCATGAGCGGCACAACATCGCCACCGATATCGACGCCTTTCAACTGTGAAGAACGCACGTGGACATCTGCGACGGGCTCGCCGGCGACGTTTCTCTCATTGACGAGCTCGATATCCACGCCCATAGCACGAAGCACGTCGAAGATCCCGGTCCGGGTCGGATTGACGCCGACGTTTGACAGAGTGATATCTGCGTCCGGGTGCGCGGCGGCCGCGACTATCCAGAAAGCTGCCGACGACACATCACCGGGCACCTCGACGTCCACCGCGGTGAGTTCCGACGCCGAGGTGGTGACTGCCAGTCCATCGACCTCGATCGATGCGCCCATCCCGGATAGCATTCTCTCGGTATGGTCCCGGGTCACGTCCGGTTGTCTGACGACCGTGCTCCCGGTCGCACGCAGACCCGCCAGAAGCAGGCACGATTTGAGCTGTGCGCTGGCGACCGGCATGTCGTACTCGATGCCGTGCAGGGTCCCGCCGTGGAACACGATCGGGGCGAGCCGGCCGCCGTCGCGCGCCGAGATCTCGGCGCCCATGCTCCGCAACGGCTCGATCACGCGCCCCATGGGACGGGACCGGAGTGAATCGTCGCCCGTGATGACCGTCATGATCGGGCGTCCCGCGAGGAGGCCTGACATGAGGCGGGTCGTGGTGCCGCTGTTGCCCGCGTCCAGGATCTCATTCGGCTCGGCGAGGCCGTGCATCCCGACGCCCGTGATCCGGATCGTATCCCCGCGTCCGGCGGGGCCGGGGGAGCGTTCTATCTCGACGCCCATCGCCCGGAAGATTCTGATCGTGGACGTACAGTCGGCGCCGCCGGACAGATTCGTGACGGTGGCCGATCCGTTCGCGAGGGCGTTGAACATCACCGCCCGATGCGAGACCGACTTGTCGCCGGGTATTTCTATAGCGCCGCGGAGACGCTCTGGTCGTGAAACCTCTCGTGCCATCATCCAAGATTAACCGCGGAACGCCGCCGAGATCAGCGGTCGCCGGGTCAGTTCTGGAATTTCTGGTCGTCGTTTTTGTGGCCCCGACCGCGCCGGATGCGCCCCATGACGCCGCCGCCCAGGAACAACTGTCCCATCGCATCGGTCATCGTACCGCCATCGTCTCGCGGCATTTCCGTCTCGGGACTCACGCCCGCCGTCCAACGCAGCCGTTGTTCGTAGGCCGTGGTCAAAAGCGGCTTCAACGTGTCGTCATCGCCTTCGTCGTCTACCGAGGCGAGGGCGTGCCGGAGATCGGTCAGTTCCGCCAGGTATGAGTCCAGCCAGTGCAGCATCATGTCCGGGTTGGTCTTGCAGATGCCGTGCGTGGTTTCCGGGTCCATCCCGGCGAGCCGGGAAAGGTCACCGAATTCGGACGAGGCGAACTTGCTGATCTCAGCCCATGCGGGACTCTTGGCGGCCGTGAGGACGAGCGCGGAGGACATCAGCACCGGACCGTTCGATACCGCTGCGATGTAGCTGTCGTGCTCCGCAACGTCCACGAACCTGGGTCTGGCGCCCAGTAACTCCACGAATTCGACGACCGTCTGCACGCATTTCTCGGGCGCGCGCGGCGCCGGCATGAGCGGGTACGAGACGCCCACGAACAGATCGGGATGGGCTGCGTCCTGTCCCGCCAGGCCCCCGCCCGCCAGCGGATGGCCGCCGATGAATCCGACGGATTCCGGCAGTTTTTCCGCCGCCCACCCCATGACTCGAGCCTTCGTGGTCGCCGTGTCGGTCACAGCGGCGCCGGGTTTGAGCCAGCCCGCCATATTTTCCAGCAAGACCGGGATTTCGAGAACAGGAACCGCCAGAACGACAAGGTCCGCGTCTTTGACCGCCTTATCCAGTCGCCATTCATCGTCGTCGATGGCGCCGGTTTTTTTGGCCCGGTTCTGGACGGCCGAGTTGTGATCAAAACCAATGACCTTCACGTTCTTCCGAGCCGAACGAATTGCCATTCCCATCGAACTGCCGATCAAGCCGAGGCCGATGATGGTTACCTGTGTCATGCGGTCTTCCTCTGGATTCTCCCGTGCACCATCCCGAGATCACGGCGCGGAGTTTGGAGATGTCGTCGCCGGGGGAATTGGCGTCTGTCTGATCCGGGTCGAAGACGCCCGCGAAACTCGGACAACGAAAGTATTTCTGAGTCCGTTATCGAAGGCTGAATTAGCTTTGAAAACCCTTGAAGAGTAGCACAGCCGACTCTTGAAGCCGGGATTCCTGATGGTCTTGTCGTCGGTCGAGAGTTTCTGCTCATGAATACGACGGCCAGGAAAATACGGGTTGCCGTCTCGCGGCCCAACTCGCCAACCGGATGGGTGGGCAGCGGGTTACCGGGAGGGCGCTCGATCGTACCAGTCGTCATCTTCCTGGTCGTGCTGATGCCCGCCGGTCAAGCTGCCAGTTTGCGGCACGGTGGCATCGGAATGGTCGGCCGCGCCCGAGCGCGGCTTCCGCGGCGGCAGGGCGTCGATGCGATCGCGGTATTTTTTCAGGTCGCCATTTGATGTGGCAGTCAGATCGATCATTAACGCGTCGACGGGCAAATTACGCACCACCTCAAGATCCCCCGCCGATGGGGGCTGTTCCACGCGCAAAATGAAATGGCTTCCGACCAGTCCGATAGTGCTTTCCAGCTCGATCAAAGTGGAGAGTTTGAGCGGCCAGGGGGATTTCGGCGGCGTCAGGAACAGGAAATCTACCGGCAGAAACTCAAGCGCCCGGGCCACAGACTCCGTGAGAGACGTGTCGACTTCGTAACCGCGGGCCATGTCGTCATCGCGCAAGATCGTGGCCGGGTGGTCGTCGGAAGAGGGGACAACGAAGTCACAGCCCTTTTCCTTCAGGCGGTCCAACCCCTCGAAATCGATTTCGCCGATCGACACGCCCCAGATTTTCCTTTCGAGCGCTTCCAACGGGGTCGCATCGGCGGCGAGGTCGTCCGCGTCCGTCAGGACGATGGCGTCCAGTTCTTCAGCATCCGCGTACACCCCGGCGTCTTCGGCCGGCGCCGATCCCAGTAACAGCATCGTCGCCGAGGCCGTGGCGCGCGGGCGTGGCGCGAACCCCATCGGGGCTGGAGCAACACGACCGAGAGCATCGAGGCGGTCGGTCAGTTTAGACACTCGGCGAGTTCCCCTCATCTTTATCCTGATCAACGGACTCGCCACCTGGTGTCTCGTCGTCTGGAGTTTCTTCAGATACTTCCGGCGGAGACCCGGCTTCTCGTCGCAAAAACTCTTCGAGTTCAGCGATCAAGGGGGCCGCATCTGCGCCTCCGGTCTCCGTATCGGAGGGAGGGTTCTGTTTGTCCCATCGCTCCTCCAATTCGGCGACATATTTCGTGATCTCGTCCTGATCGGCGAGCGCTTTGGCCAGGCGGCGCGTGAAATCTCCGCCGCGGCGTTCAAGCCTGTCCATATTTATCTCGATCGGAATGATCTCGGTCACCGCTTCCAGCAAAGCCCTCGTTACATTCGGATTTGGTTTGGCCTGTACGTAGTGGGGGGAGTGGCCCCAGTAGCTGGCGCAGGGGATTCCGGCCGCCGTCATCCTGTCCAGGACTATCGACATAATGCCGGTAGGGCCCTGGTAGCTGGAGGGATCGAACTCGAGGTGTTCGAGGTTCGGGCCCAGGTTCCGGGTTTGCGATGACCGGGTAACTTTGACGGGCCGTGTGTGGGGGACGGCGTCCAGCAATGCGCCCAGGGTGACGACCAGTTCCACGTTACAGGCCTCTGCTACCTCGTAGATCATGGATGAATAGGCCCGCCACTTGAAGTGAGGCTCCACGCCCCGGAACAGCACCACGTCCGGCCCTTCGCCATCGGTGTTGCGCCATGCGTAGAACTGGTTCTCCGGCCAGGAGAGGATTCGTTCGCCGTTGCGGCCGTTCCGCACTTTCGGGCGATGTTCGACGAAGTTATAAAACTCCTCGGGATCGATCGAGGCGAATTTTGTTGCCGATATCTGGTCCGCGAAGTATCGGATCGCTCGTGTGGCGGCTTCAGACGCGTCCGGCCATCCGGCAAACGCCGTAAGCATGATCGTCCGCCGCAATTCCGGGCGTTCGGTGAATTCGAGGCTGTCCATATCGGCGCGCCTCCCTCATGATTTGCACGTTCCCGGGGGAACGTCTGGCCGCGGGCGGCCCGGGCGTCGACGAGGCGAGTGTAGCATCGCGACGGCCCAGTTGAACCGGCCTGCGCAACGAATCTCAATAACGGTGTCTGGCGCTTCGTGTCAGATACTTCACCAGGCTCGTATCAAAAGGCAGGACGCCGGTGTCGTACTCCGGGAAGGCGGGGGGTATCGTCGATGACAACGGGGTGCCGTAGGCCATCTCGTCCACCATCATTTCCGTCAACCCGGGGAGCGACGCCACGTCTTCCGCGTTGTAGCGGATTAGCGTCGTTAGGGCCTCCGGTTCGCCGTCATTCGCCATTTTCCATAATCGCACCGCATCGTATCCGCTCAGCCCGGACAACTCGCCCGGGCGGCCAAGGTCCGTGGCCTGCTCGATCTTCTTCAGGCCGCCGCGGAACCCGAGCCTTTGCAGCGGGTAGCGCAGGTCGAGGTGGGCCGCACGCGCGAACAGCGAATCTTCGCCGCCGGTGGAAGCCCGCCCGAACTCTTTATCAAGAAACGGCATATCGAACGATGCGCCGTTGAAGCTGACGAACAGGGAGTACTTGAGCAGAGCCTCCGGCAGTTCGTCCAGGTTGTCTCCCCGCACGAATGCCGTGAATCCGGCGTAGTCCAGGATCCCGACCATCGTTACGTAGGAGTTCTCGGGCGACAGGCCCGTCGTCTCGATGTCGAGGAAGGCGGTGTCCCGCTGGAAATCGGCATAGAGCCGCCAACACTCGCGCGATCCAAGAATGTCCTGGAAGTAGCGCGCGTTCCCGTCGGCGAGCTGCTGATCCGCCCGCTCAAGGATCTCCCCGTGTTGCGGTTGTGCCGCCGCTAGCTGGTCCCACGTGGTGACGCCATCGGCCCACAGGTCGGACTCCCTTTCGGGTCCGATGCCGTCGATCAGTTGGAAAGTGCTGCGCAGCAACCTGCCTCACCGTGGGCATGGCCCGTCGATCCGTGTGTTATGACAATCTAACGCTATCGTTTCGTAACCGGGGGGCGATGTGTCAGCCGGCGTTTATGTCGCAGCTTTACCCCATCGTCGCCAGGACTTCCGGCGTGACCTGGTATTCGAGGGGTTTGCCGGCGTTCCAACGTTCAAACTCTTCGATCACACAATCGGCAAGGCGTACTACTTCGTCGCCGATGGTCCCGCCCACGTGGGGGCTGATTATCACATTCGGCAGGGTCCAGAGAGCGGAGTCCTCGGGTGGAGGCTCGGGCGAGGTTACATCCAGGAGCGCCGTGAGATCAGGCCGCGTGTCATAACCCGGATCAAGTCCTCCTCGACCACCTGGGCGCCACGCCCCGTATTTATGAAGGTCGCCCCGTCCCGCATTTCATCGAAATGGGCAGCGGTCAATACGCTCCGGGTCGAGTCGAGATCAGGTGTGTGATTGCTGACGACCAGTGACCGTTCAAAAACCTCCGGCAGGGAAACGGACTCGACGCCCAACTCCCGCGCTCGTTTCGGTGTGAGAAACGGGTCGTACGCGATCACCCTGACCGGATAATCGGCAAGAAGCGTTCGCAGGCGTGTCCCGATCTTTCCGAGGCCGATTAACCCGACCGTCTCACCGAAAATTCCGGTCCGCGGGAAAACCTTTGCCTCGTGCGTCTTGATCTCGCGATACCGGCGTGCGGCCCTGAAATAGCCGCGCAGCGATAGCAAGATCTGCGAGAGGCACATCTCTGAGACCGGGATGGCATTGATTCCCCATGCGCTGACAAGTGTGATTTCACGCTGGATCAACGGTGCGGCGAATGCTTTCACGTTGCCGGCGGCGTAAAAGACGGCCTTCAAGCCCGGCATTCGCGAGAAATGGTGGTCCGTGAAACGCGGCATGCCCCAGGTCGCGAAGATGACCTCGACATCGAAGAGGCCCGCGGCGTGATCGCCGAAATTGCCGCCGGTAACGACGTCGGGGTAGAGGTCCGTTATGCCGGCGATGCGCTCTCTGCGGCCGAGGCCGAACACGTCGCCATCGGCCGGTGGATAGTCGTAAAAGAGCGCCGATTTAGTGGGCATGAGCACCTGATTTCGGCGAGCCGGACGCCGGTCTCGGCCATGCTTCCAACGTTTAAGCGCCGAACTCTCTGCCCATCAGCAGCGCGACGGGCCGATTGCTCTCTTCGGCTTCCGTGAACGCCATCGAGATGCGTTCCATGTCCTCTGGTTGCTCGACGAGGTAGTAACGGATCCCGAAGGCGTCAAGGACCGGCTCAATGAATCTAGCGGCGGAGTCCGGGGTTGCGCCATGCCGGGTCCAGCCGCGATATCCGATCATCATGACCAGCGGCATGCTCGTGTCGAGGGACATCCCGCGTATCGAATCGCCGGACTCGAACACGCCGGTGTTCTGGATCATCACGACCGGCTTTTTGCCGCCCACCCATAGTCCCGCGGCGATCGCCATCGTCTCCCCCTCCCTGCACACCGGCACGAGACGGATCGAGTCGTCGTCCGTTAGCAGTATGTGCATGAAGTTGGTTTCACTGTCGGGGAGCCAGACGGCGTGGGTGATTCCGTGTTCGTGGAGGGCGTCCACAACGGCGGCCGCGCTGATCGTTGAAGAGTCGTATGCGTTCGTCATGTGGTCCTTTTGCCTGGTGCCCGAAGGGAGGAGGGTGGTCGCTGGACTGTGAGCGCCGATTATAGGGCGTGCGGTGTGTGGACGGATTGAACATGAGCCCGGAAGGACTGACCCGATACGCCGCTCCTCCCCGGAGCTATAATCCGGCTGCCCCGTGGTAACGGACGTCCTGGATGTTCCGGGGGCCAGATCAAAGAACACGCGATGGCAATCACGTTTCTCAACTCATCGACAGGAGATTCTTTCTATGGCTCTGCCCCTGGTAGCCGTGATCGGACCGAATGACTCGCGCACGCAGGATGTTGTCCAGCGCTACGAACAGCTCGCCCGGCAGCACGGTGGATCGGTCCAGGTTCGCTGGATCGACAGCGCATCGGACGACGCCGCCGTCCTGGAGCAGGCCGGGGACGCCATCGCCGTGATTCCGGCGGGGGTGCGCGCCGTTACGACGGAACTGGCGCTGAAGATGCCCAATCTGCGGCTCATACAGACAACTTCTGCCGGGACGGACTACCTGGACAAGACGGCGCTTGGAGAGAGCGGTGTACTTGTCGCGAACAACGGCGGCGGCAACTCCGTGGCGGTGTCCGAACACGCCGTCGCCCTCATGATTTCCGTCTATCGGAAGATGAACCTACAGCTCACAAGCACGCGCGCCGGAACATGGATGGCCGGAGTAACGGGCGAGCAGGAGGAGTACCACAACCTTGTCGACAAGACCGTCGGCATCGTTGGACTCGGCCGGATCGGCTCCCGCGTGGCGCGCCGATTACGAGGCTGGGAATGCGAGATCATCTACTCCGACGTCATACCGATACCTGAAGACGTGGAGAGAGAGACCAGGGCGAAACGTGTCGAACTGGACGAACTGTTGAGGACTTCAGACCTGATAACACTCCACGTACCGCTGGACCGCTCCACACATCACATGATCAGCACCCGTGAGTTCGGGCTGATGAAGTCGACAGCCATCCTGATTAACGCGTGCCGGGGTCCGGTCGTTGACGAGGCGGCGTTGATCGCCGCACTGAACTCGGGCGAGATATTCGGCGCCGGGCTGGACGTGCTGGAAGAGGAACCAACCCCCACGGACAATCCGTTGCTGAGCATGGACAACGTCGTCGTGACGCCTCACCTCGCAAGCCTCGCCGTGGAGTCGGGCATCCGTTCGACCGACTTCGCGATGGCCAACGTTTCCCGTCTGGCGCGCGGCGAGGAGCTTGAGTCGATCGTCCACCCGGTCTAAGCGTGGCTCATCTTGATTCTGGAGTTCCAGGCCGAATACTGAAGGCCGCCTGCTTTGACATGGACGGCGTGATAGTCGATTCCGAGCCCGTCCACTACGAGGCGGATCGGCGCGCCATGGCGGCCCACGGCGTGGAGTTCACTTTCGAGGACAAGAAGGCGAACTACATCGGCCGTACCGTTCGAGGCACTATGTTCGAGCTGTCCGAAGCGCACGGCATCCCGAATCCGGAGGCGGTGTTGCGGGAGCGGCAGGATCTCTTCATGGAGTTGATCGCCACGGAGTTGGAGTTGCGGGACGGCGTGCGAGAGTTGCTGTCTATGCTGGCTGAGCGTTCGATTCCGTGCGCTCTGGTCACGTCCGGCGATCGCTCGTACATCGACAGCGTATTTGAGCGCTTCGGCCTGGGGTCCTTCTTCGCGGGGATGATCACAGTGGAGGACGTGAGCGCCCACAAACCGTTGCCTGATCCTTACCTGGCCGGAGCGGAGCTGCTCGGCGTACCGCCGCAGTACTGTCTCGCAGTGGAGGATTCGACCGCCGGCGTAGCGTCTGCCAGGGCAGCAGGGATGTACTGCATCGCCGCCCCGAGCGAGATGACGCTGGAGGCGGATCTGTCGGCTGCGGACATGCGGGTGGAATCATTTCACGAACTTGATTCAGTACATCTGGACCGGCTGTTCGGGGCGAAATCGCGCCATCCTCATTGACCCCCCCTCTCCCGGCGGGAGAGGATTGAGGTAAAGGAGAAGCCCCGCCGCGCGGCAAGGTTGGACTACGCGTCGTCCTTGCGAGACACTCCCCCGCCGTCCCGCTCCCTCCTCGGCGAGACGTCCCGCGCGATGACTGCCTGTTCGGACTACATCACGTTTGGGACGGAACGGCAGCTCCGGACGAAAAACCTCGCGGTAAAGGTCCTTCGGTTTCGCCCTTCCGGGGAACGGTTTCGCTCAGGATGACCGGGAGAATGTGCTCGTGGGACGTAGCCCGATCGAACTAAACGAGGTCCTCTGCCCAGTAGTACTGACCGTGTGTGAACACCAGGTTCCTGGGATCATCGGCAAGTAGCTCGCCCATTGTGGTCTTGAAGACCGATCTGATTGTGACGCCTTCCGGGTCCCGCCCCATCGCGTTCGCCTCGTCCTCGGACGTGAATGTGATCGTCTTGCCCTCATCGTCCTTGAAGCCCCACAGCGGTTCGGAAGCGGCCACGGGCGTGTCCGGGATCCGCTCAAGGAAGGGTCTGAGGCGAGTTTCCGAGGCTCCACCCTCGCGTAACGCGGCGACGGCCTTTGCGTACATCGCCTCGGCCCGTTCCGGGTGCTGGTCGATCACGTTGTTCAACTGGCCTGGATCCAGGTCGAGGTTAAACAGGAGCGACGCTCGCCCCAGCGGACTGCAGATCATCGCCCATGAACGCTCGGTCACGATCAGAGCTTCCACGACGCGGTCCGAACCGACCCAGCCGTCAAACAGGTGACCGACTCCAAGTACCTGTGAGCCGCCGTCTGAGATGACCGGGTAACGGCCTGACACGGCGTGATCGCGCACATCCTCCACCTCGCCGCGCATCATCGGCCACAACGAGTGGCCGTCTATCTGGTCTGGCGCGTCTGGTGGATCGACACCCAGGAAATCAAGAACGGTCGGCATCACATCCACGGGCTGGACGATGCCCTGTGGCCGTGTACCGGCGCCGACGCCTTCCGGGTGGCGGATCATCATCGGGACCCGGGTTGTAGTCTCGTAAAGGTTGCCGAACTGGCCGCCCGGCTTGCCTTCGAGGTCGTGCTCGCCGAACAGGTGGCCGTGATCGGTGATGTGGACGATCAGCGTATCCTCCATCCGGCCCGTGCGCTCCAGCGTCTCAAGGATGCGCCCGACCCAGCGATCGGTCATCGTCACAAGCGCCGCGTACATCGCCCGCACGTGCTGCGACTCAGCTTCCGTCATGAAGGTATTGCGCCCGTAAGGCGGGTAATGGACGACCTGCCCGTCGAACGCCGGGTCGGCGTACAGCTCCAGGTCGTACCAGGGCGCGTCGAACGGCTCGTGCGGGTCCCACATGTCCACCCACAGGAAGAACCCATCGAGACCAGCGTTGGCCTCAAGCCAGTCGCAGGTTTCCCTCGCGATCCGGGACACCGTGTAGTCACGGTCATACTTCTGCAGACCCTGGTTTCGCCAGTACAGCTTCAACGCATCGGCCGACTTGATCTTGAAGTAATCGGCCTTGAGCGGCGTCGGCACGGTCGGGTCGGTCACGTACGGGTCTGTGTGCTGTCCGCGAACCCATGACCAGGCATCAAACCCGCGTGTGTAGTCGAAATTGTGATATCCGATCTGCGGTGGATCGTAGATCAACTGGGTCGTGTACCCGGCGCCCGACAACACCTGGGCAAGGGTCACGTCTTCGGGGGAGAGCGGTTCCCAACCCCTGATCGGGAAACCGTACCTGCCGGTCGCAAGATCCCAGCGGTTCGGGATGGTCGGGTAGGAAGCGATGTAAGCCCGATCGAAAACGGCCGATTCGGACGCCAGCCGATCGAAGTTTGGCGTCTGAATCCAGTCGTTTCCGTAAGCGCC
>JASLLE010000140.1 GCA_030747175.1 Dehalococcoidia bacterium
TGCAAGAAGAGTTTTTCGACTTTCGCGCCCACTTCAGAATCTTCCTGCGCAGGTGGTGGATTCTGACAATCGGTGTGGTCGTGGCCGGCCTGTTTGCGTTCACCACGTTCGAGGCGCGAACCCCGGCATATGCGTCGACGGCAAAACTATTTGTACAGGGTGGTTCTGACAGTGTAGGGATCTCAGCCAGTGATCTCGGCGAGAGCCGCGTTCTGTCGCAGCTCTACGGAGACCTGGCTACAACCCGTCCAGTCCTCGACGCCATCGCCGCAAACGAAAACGTGCCCTTCACCAGTGCCGAACTTCGGGACAAGATCGATGTCGACGAGACTCGGAGTTTCTTGGAGATCACGGTGGTTGACGGGGACGCTTCGACGGCCGCCGTGGTCGCCAACGTAGCGGCGTTGACCCTTATCACTGAACTCTCACAACGGCAAATCGCCCAGATCGCTCAATTCCAGAATGCGTTGGCCGCGCTGGGCCTTGAAGGCGAGGCAGCTATTGTGGCGGCGCAGGCCGCCAATCTGCCTGTATTGAGTGTGGCGGAGGAAGCGGTTCCGGCCGGCGCTCCGATAAGTGGCGCCGGCGAAAAGACGAGGCGGATCGTTCTCGGCCTGATTATCGGCTTTATGCTTTCCGCCGGGGTAGTGATGGTCTGGTCCGCTCTCGATGACACGGTCAAGACCGAGGACGAGCTTGCAGCCAGCACCGGCCTCGTGACTCTCGGTTCGGTGCCTCGCTATCGTCAGCCGCTTGACGGGACCCCCCTCCTCATGACCGGTGAAGGCCGTCACCATCCAGCGTCTGAAGCGTATTACATCATCAGGGCCAACGTG
The DNA here is from genome assembly GCA_030747175.1 of Dehalococcoidia bacterium. Classification (GTDB taxonomy): domain Bacteria; phylum Chloroflexota; class Dehalococcoidia; order Lucifugimonadales; family Lucifugimonadaceae. The sequence goes on from JASLLE010000140.1 coordinate 837, forward strand.
GATTACGCGCTGGCTTCTGACCAGGACATCCGTTCCTTACTGGTAACGGGCCCGGGACCGGGAGAGGGTAAAAGCACGTTCGCCGCAAACATGGCCGTGGCGTTCGCGAAGGAAGGCAACTCGGTAATCCTGGTAGACACCGATCTGAGGAAACCGGTCCAGCATGTAATGTTTGGCATCGATCAGACAGACACCAACGGCGTTTCCGATGTATTGAGCGGCAAAGTTGCCGTCGAGGACGCCCTCTCGGAGACCGAGATAGGTGGGCTGAAAGTTTTGACGGCCGGGCACGCGCCGAACGACCCCAGTTTGATACTGCGCGGCGAGCCCTTGGTCGAGCTGAAGAAACGGCTCCACGAAATCGCGGAAATCGTCGTGTATGACAGCCCGCCCGTTCTGGTCGTCTCGGACCCACTTCTGCTGGGAGAAGGAACTGATCTGACGATCCTGGTCAGTGAAGCAGGAGTCACGAAACGCCGCTCTGCTCGCCGAGGAGCTGAGGCCCTCAGCCGGTCAAATAACGGGGTGCTGGCGGCCGTCCTGACCAAGCAACGTACCGGTCTCTCAGGTTATGGCTACGGTTACACCAGTTACTACGGGAACGGCCACGTGAACGATGGCGTCATCAGGCGCGGCAAAGCCGCCGCCCGCGCCATCGCATCACGGACCGTGTTCTGGAAAAACGGGCGGCACCCGGACGCCTGACCCCCGCCGATCTCTACCGCGACGCGTTCGCCTCGACCGTACAGCCTTCCGGCAGGATGATGAACCGCGGGGCCGGTTCACTTTTCGTGGCGACGTGATCACACAGGGTCACGCCATCTGGCCCGGTGACACGTACACGGGCGCTTGTGTCGCCCGTCATTTCCACCAGGTCGGTCTGGTACATCGTGTCGACCGGCCTTTCCGCGGTGCGTGTTTTGCCGAGTTCAAGGGGCCGTTCATCCGGTACATCTATGATCTCTACGCTCAGCGTCCCCCCGGTGCGATTCTCCAGAGCCATCAACTCGGGATCGCTTCCGCACGCGGCCGAGTTCATCACCGTGAGCCCGAGGATTACGGCAAGAGCGCTGAATAGCGTTCCCGGATTCAAGCCGCGTTCAAACCGTTGTCGCATCTGAAAAGGTTCCGCCCGTGGGTCATCTGGTTTCTTCCCACAATCCCTGTTTGACCCGCTTTCCTTTGACTGATCCGGTCCGCGCAGAATTCAGAGCCCGGAGGCGACTCTGTCCCGGTCTCCGTCCGGGCCTTGAGTCATCGCAAAAATAGCTACTGCGGCTCCGGGAACTTGCACACCCGGCGTTTCCGCAGGCGTGTGTGTGCACATGCGTGCACGGTGAATGTACGGATGCCCCGGGGATTTGTCGCTCCTAGTCTTACGGATGAAGGTGTTTTGGTTAAAAGGCGCGAGACGCCAGGAACCAGCGATCGAACGATGTGAAAAGCCGGGGCTTCACGCGTCGGACGCGCGCGTCCACACGCGCCCCCGAAATCTGACGGGCCAGACCTTTTCCCGGGGACGCATCCGTGGCTGATGGAGTGATGGGTCCGTACAGGTTGTTGAGCCGCGTCGCGTCCGGCGCGCAGGCAACCGTATACCGGGCGACAGACATGCGGAACAAGGACCTGGTGGCGCTCAAGGTTCTGGATCCTCGTATTGCATCGGACTCGGCACAACGCAAACGGTTGGACAGAGAAGCGCGCCTCGCCGCGTCCCTGGACCATCCGAACATCGTCAAGATCCTGGACATCGGCGAGGAAGGCGGAACGCCGTACATCGCCATGGAGTACCTGTGGCGAAGCCTTGACGAGGTTATCGAACGAGAATCCACGCTGTCCGGGGAACGTGTAGCTCGGATCGGCGCCGATATCGCCGCCGGTCTCGATGCGGCGCATCGCGCCGGCATCATCCACCGTGACGTCAAGCCGCACAACGTGCTGCTGACCACCGATGGAGTTGCACAGTTGACCGACTTCGGAATAGCGCACGCCCGTGATCTGACCGCGCTTACCCGGACCGGGGCTCGGCTCGGCACGCCGCACTACATGTCACCGGAGCAGGTGGACGGCGGTTCCGCGGACGAGCGCTCGGATATCTACGGCCTGGGTTGCGTGATGTATCACATGCTTACGGGCTCGCCGCCATTCAAAGGTGAGTCGGCGATGGCCGTGATGCGGATGCACCTGGACGCTACACCCGCGCCGCTACACGCCCGGGCCGATGGCGTCGATTCAGGCCTGGCGCGCATAATCGAGCGCTGCATGGCGAAGAATCCTGCGGATCGCTACGTGACCGCCGCCGAGCTTCATCAGGCATTGACCGGGAAAGACGGGAGTGGCGCTCTCTGGCCCGGCGCCCGACGTTACGAGATCGGTGACCAAGACGATACCCCGGAAGAGCCCCTCACGGCACGTGAAATGGCTCGTTTGCTCCGGCCGGACGACGATCTGTCCTCGGACAAGGTGTGCCGGAACTGTGGCCTCGGCGCGCAGGCGAACCGCCTCTACTGCCTGCGTTGCGGATTCTCGGAGTGGCGAGCGTGGGGCCAGTCGGTGCTCGCCCCGCCACTCACCTTCACGGGCGCCGAGCGCCTCGGCCGCAAAGACAAGCTGCCGGAACAGGCGATATTCACAAAAGTGGCCCTGCTGTCACTCCTGGCGATCGTCCTGTCTCTCGGGTTGACGGCGCTACTCATATGGAGCGATCGCGAAGACTCGGCATCAGCCGGGTTCGGTGACCTGGAAGTTGCCAGTGCAGACCTTGATCTTCCGATAGTCAAACGGCTGCGCACCGAACCCGGTAACGGTGAGACCCGGGTGGAACTTGATCCCGCTGAAGCGCACCTCCTGGGTTTCGATGTCATCTCGTTCCGGGCCAGGTTCGGGGGGATCGAGACGGCGATCGAAATCGAGCCGATTCCCGGGTCCGCCGCCGATCCGCCGCCCGAACCAAGCTACAGGCAGTTCAAGGTCGACGTGTTCGCCAACCCGGATATCGGCGCCGAAAGGTTCATCTTCCGTTTCCAGATCCCCCTGGCCTGGCTTGACGAACATGGAATCGAGGCGGCGGATGTCCGGCTGTGGACGAAGGCGACTGAGTGGGCGCCCCTGGAGACGTTCAACATCGCCGTTGAAGACGGCGTGCTTACCTTCCTCGGCTTCTCACCGCGCCCGGGCGAGTTCGCCATCGGGAGTCTGTCCTGAACGCTCCGCAGGGCAAGGGGAACGCATAGCTCGTTAAGGTCGGACTACGCTCCCATCGGCGCGACGCGGCGCTGACCACGCGCCCCCGTACGCCCGTTCCTGGAACGGGAACTTCGCCGCCAGCTCTTCATCGATGTCGATCCCCAGCCCGGGCTGGCCGTTCGGCCACATGTAGCCGTCGTGGACCTCCGGGCTGCCCGGGAAGACTTCCCGGGTACGCTCGCCGAAGATCGAGTACTCCTGGATGCCGAAGTTGATGGTGTTCAGGTCCAGCGCCAGGTTCGCCGCGTGCCCGACCGGGGATGTATCGCCCGGGCCGTGCCAGGCCGTACGCACGGCGAACGCCTCGCACAGCGCCGCCAGCTTGCGCGCCGGCGTCAGCCCGCCGATCTGTGAAATGTGGACCCGCATGAAGTCGAGCAATCGGTCCTTCACCATCGGCGTGATCTCGGCGGGGTTGTTGTAAAGCTCGCCCATGGCTATCGGCGTGGAGGTCTGTTCTCGCACCATCCGGAAGTACTCCTGGTCTTCCGGCGGGAACAGGTCCTCCAGGAAGAAGAGCTGGTACTGCTCGACCTCCTTCGCCAGCCACACGCCAAGGATCGGGGGGATGCGCTCGTGGGCATCGTGCAGCAGCTCGACATCAAACCCGATATTGGAACGCAGGTGCTCGAACAGCCCCAACGCTGAACGCATGTAGGGACGCGGCTCAAACACCCCGCCCGGGTGTGCGTATTTCAGGTCGGGATCGCGATCCTCGATCCGCTGCGTGATCCACCGTGGACCTTCATCGGGATTCGTTGAACTGGTCTCGATATTCGCGGAGCCACGTCCGCCGGTGCCGTAGGTCGCGAACCCGCCGGGCGTCTCGATCTGCACCCGGATGTGGTGGTAGCCCTCCGCCATGAAGCCACGCACCTCGTCCTCCACCTCGGCGTTTTCCGCGCCTTTCGCATGCACGTAAACAGCGGCAGCTTCCCGGGCCTTGCCGCCGAAAAGATCGTAGACCGGCATTCCGGCCATCTTGCCCTTCATGTCCCAGAGCGCCTGGTCCACACCCGACATGGCGTTGTTCAAGACCGGTCCGTTGCGCCAGTAAGACGAGATGTAACTCGACTGCCACACGTCTTCGATGTCCGCAACATCCCGCCCGATAAGGAAAGGCCGCAGGTAATCATCAAGCGCCGTCTTCACCGCCGTCGGACGCTGAGTGAACGTCGCGCA
>JASLLE010000141.1 GCA_030747175.1 Dehalococcoidia bacterium
TCTCGTCCGCGTTGGCGTCTATGTACTCGGCAGCCCACGGGGATAGCTCGCCCGCGCCGCGGATGCTTGTCTGGAAGTTCCAATCCCTGTCGAATGCCTGGACACGTTGATTGGCCCAGTCGGCGACGAAGATGTTTCCGTCGGCATCTACCGCCACGTTTGAAGGCCGATTGAACTGGCCTTCGCCATCCCCGGAAACGCCGTGAGAGTCTATGAACTCGCCCTCGTTGGTGAAGCGCTGAATCCGATCATTGCGCCAATCGGCGACGTAGATGGTCCCGTCCGGCGCTGCGGCGACGCCCCACGGGTAGTTGAACTGGCCGTCGGCGTCGCCTTCGGAACCGAACGAGTTGATGAACTCACCTTCCGGCGTGTAGCGCTGTATCCGGTGATTCTTGTCATCCACCACGAGAAGGTTGCCGTCGCGATCGAAAGCCAGGCCCGATGGCCCGTCGAACTCGCCCGGCCCGGAACCCTCCGTCCCCCAGTGGGATACGTAGTTGTGGTCCGCATCGAAGATGGTGATGCGTTGCAGGACCTCGTCGGCCAAGAACAGCCTGTCTCCGGCGTCGAACGCAATCGCCGTCGCCGAGATGAACAGACCGGGGTCGGCGCCGCGGCCGGAGAATACCTCATACCAGGTGTGCTCGATATCGGTGACCTTGACGCCGTTGCCACCCTGGATAGCGTCGCCGCGGCTGAGAACGTAAATCCGGCCGTCGCTTCGCACCGCGATATCGACCGGAAGGTAATACCCGCGTCCGCCCTGTGCGGCGCCGAACCCGTTCGTATCGCGGTATTCGAGGGTGAGTTTCGCCCCTGTTTCGGTTGTCATTGATTCGCTCCCCGAGGTCCCCCGGCTTCATTCGGTCTGGATCGTGAATTAGACCAACTGGTATTCGCGGGTGGACACGATCAACTGGAGGACCGAGACGATCTTGCCCGCACCTTCGTCCGTAGAGGGGGCGACATCACCCTGTTCTCGGGCGTAGGCGATAAGTCCGTCCCTGGTATCACCCTCTACCTGTAGCGAGCCGGCGAATTCCAGGCAGTCATCGACCAGCGCTTCTGGATCCACATTCCCGGTGGGATGCCGCTCCGAAATACGGTCGATGATCGCCTTTATGCCCTTCTTGTTCGGATCGCCCACCGCATCGCTGGCGAAGTTGATCCTTTGCACCATCGAGCCGGTGCTGATCCAGTCGCCGCCGCCCATCCAGCCCTCAACGCTGACAGGAGCGAGCAAGGCCTGGCCCATGTACCCACAGGCGGCGGTCGCTTTGAAAATGTCATGGGTGGGCCAGTCGAAACCGCCAGCAAGTCGCAGCGTGCCGACCACCAGCTCCACGGGCGCCTTGATGCGGGCGTACCGTGTGGCCTCTGACTTGAACATTTCGGACTCAAACACCGCCCGCAACATCGCGCCGATGCTGTAGTCGTTGGCGAAGTAGGCGTCGACCATCAATTGGATGGCCTCCGGGTCCTTCGGTCCCTCGAACGGCCACTGCGGCACCGGGAGCTCGTCGGCGATGAAGTGGTGATACACGTGCCGGGCGATGAAGCGGGGAGTCGCCTCGTTCTTGCAGATGATGTCGATCACGTCGTCGCCGTTGAAATTGCCGGTCTCGCCGAGGAAAGTCTTGTCACCTTCATCGTGGTCGTCCGGGTCAAACCTGTACTGCCATGCGATGTAGCCGTAGGGCCGCAGCGTGTTGTTCCGCATGCGGATGGACATGTATGGCATGTTCGCTATCGTCCAGCCCGTGAAGGCCCGCGAACACTCTTTGATGTCTTCCTCCGAGTAGTTGCCGACGCCCATCGCGAACAACTCGAGGATCTCCCGGCCGTAGTTTTCGTTGATGTTGTCTTTGTGGTTGTCCTGGTTGTCCAGCCACAGGATCATCGCCGGATCCTGGGAGAGTTGTACGAGGAGGTCACGGAAGCTGCCGAGTCCGAACCGCCTGAACATCTCTATCTGGGTGAGCATTACCTTGCCCTGGATCAGCTTCGTCTGACCGGTGGCGAAGATCCGATGCCAGAACAGGGCGATCTTCTCTTCGAAGGGCGTCTTCGTGGTTGTCATCCGGTACATCCACACCGAGCCGGACGACGGTGCGATCTGCGTGATCGACTGGTCCGGGTGGTATCGCCGAATGATGTCCGAGGGCATGGAGTCAGAGTCGCCCGGGTTGAACAGGCGGTCGACCGCTCCCTCGTACCCGAGGGCGGCGTACTCCTGAAGTTCATCCCATGTCGCGCCAAAGCCTGCACGTCGGAGCAGATGGGCGATCAGGTCCAGGTCGGTCCCAGATTTGCTAGCGGTGGTCATGAGCGGCGCCTCCCAGAATTCACGATGCTGTGCCGGATTGTACCGGGTGATCCGGCGGCTTCAAACCCGTCCGTGCGCCCGGCGGACCCCGGCCCGGTTACCGATGCGTCAACGCCCGGTCCCGTTGCTCGATTCGCCCGTCAGCGCCGGGTCGTAATCGACGACCAGTTCGGCCAGCTTGCGCCGGTGGTACTCCGGATCGCCGAGCGAGTGGTAGAGCGAGCGCGAAAGCCGGGTGAACAGGGAAAGGCCGTACTCGCGCATCACGCCGACGCCCGCATGCACCTCGTGGGCATAGTTGGTCGCCTGGACGAACCCCTCGCTCGTAACCGCCTTTGCCAGGTGCACCGAAATGTCCTGGTCCCCTTTGTGCTCGTCTATTTTCCAGAGCGCCTCGTAGGTGGTCCATCGGGCGGAGTCCAGGTGATTTACGAGTTGAACTATGTGGTTCTGAACGTGCTGAAATCTGCCGATCAACTGACCGAACTGGACACGCTCACGGCTGTACTCTACAGACATGTCGTAAACGGCCTGCGCCCCGCCTACCTTGTACGCGCAGAGTATCGGCGTGGAGTGACGCAACGCGGCCTCGAAACCATTCAAGGCTGCTGCCGAACCGCCGAGAAGGGCGTCTCCCGGGACCTCGACGTCGTCGAAGGTCACCTCGCATTCGGACGTGAGAAAGCCTTCAATTCGACGGACGGATACTCCGGGCAGCGATGTGTCTACTATCAGGAAACCGATGTCCCCGGGGTTGTCGCCGGCGCGCACGGCCGTGATCAGGTAATCGGCGGTGATGGCGTCGTAAACAAACAGCTTCGTGCCGCTCAGCCCGTAACTGTTGCCTCTCCGGTCGATTCGAAGCTGAATGCCATCGACGCCCCACGCCCAGTCCGGCTCGGTGATGGCCATCGCCACGACGATCTCGCCGCTGGCTATGCGGGGCAGGTATTCGGACCTCTGGGGTTCATCACCGAGCGCGAGCAATGTATGGGCCGAAAGCACGCCCGATGAAAAGAAGGGCCCGGGCACCGGACCGTAGCCGAGCGCCTCGTAGACAACCGCCAGGTCGGTGAGGCTGCTGCCACTGCCGCCGTACTTTTCCGGGATCGCCATCCCGAGCCAGCCGATCCCGGCGGCCGTTTTCCAGGCGTTGCTGGAGTAGCCCGTCACGGTCTCGGCGAGTTCGATGATCGACGCACGAGGTGATTCGCGGGCGATGAAGTCCTCGACCCCGGATTTCAGTAGTTGCTGGGTTTCTGTGAGTGAGAGATCCATTGACGTGAAAGGGGCTTTCTTCAGGGGATGGAAGGCTGATCCAGATATTCGGGCCATGCCCCCCTTACTCGGCCGTCACCCCCGCCTTTTCCCTCACCTGCCTGCCGATTCCGATGCGGCGCGCCATGATGACTTTCTGGATATCGGCCGTTGCGCCGGGATGGAGATCAACGATGCTGGACTTCATGAAGGCGTCCAACTGGCCCTCGGACGTGTCCCATCGCGGGTCGTTCGTGAGCGCATAAGGACCGGCGAGCTCCATGATCGACTGTGCGGTCGCAAGGTGGGCCATCTTCCTGAAATACGAAGCCTGCGGACCCTCGTACGTCATCTCGATGTGCGACCGGTTCATCCAGAAATTCCGGAGATCGAAAAGCCGCGCGATCTCGGTTCTGACGAACACGTCGGCCAGGCGATCCCGGGCATTGCCGTCCTCGAGAAGCGGGCGTCCCGCTATCTTCAGTCCCATAGCTCGTTGCCGTGCGCGGTCAAACCACCGGTTGCGCCCGATACGACCGCCGGAGCCGTGTTCAAGTTCCAGGTGGGTCGTGGCGACCTTCCAGCCGTCATTTTCGCCGCCGACGAGGTTTGAGGCGGGCACCCGGACATCGTCAAAGAAGATCGTGTTCTTGTACCCGCGACCTACGCCCTCGCCGCCGTCGCCCATCAACTCCATCGGGGTGATCGTTATGCCGGGGGAGTCCGCCGGGATCAGGAACCAGCTCAGATTTTCGTGGCGTTTTCCTTCGGGGTCGGTTCTCGTGATGGTCCAGAGGTAATCGGCTCCATGCGTACCGCCCACGAAAATTTTCTGGCCGTTGATTACGTAATCGTCGCCGTCCTGGATCGCCTCGGTTTGCGTCCCCGCCAGGTCGGAACCGGCCTCCGGGCCGGTGAGCAACTGCCAGGTCACGACCTCGCCCTTGAAAATCGGGGGCAGCATACGGAGTTTCTGTTCGTCGGTGCCCCACACGAGAATGGATGCGCCGCCCAGCGTTCCCCCGGTGTCGTAGTAGGGCGGTAGCCCGAGGTCGTAAACGTCGATCTCTTCGCCGATCACGATTGCGTTATCGACCGATAGCCCCCCTCCGCCGTACTCGACCGGCGCCGTCGGCCGGAGCCAGCCGCGTTGTCCAAGCTGGCGGCCGAACTCCCGGTACTTCGGATAGTTCTCGTCGGAGTCGGGATTGCCCTCGACGACCGGGACGTGTTCGGCGAGCCATGAGCGGACCTCTTCGCGAAAGGCTTCCTGCTCTGGCGTGTAAGCGGGTTCAAAATCCAAAGTTCACTCTCCATAAGGCGGCCCGCCGACCGTTTCGATCACGGCGTCGGGGCATGCGGGAGTGTACCGCGACGATGAGGGTCTGGACGGCCAGTTGCCCTTCTCCCGGCGGGAGAGGGCTGCGGTGAGGGAGGACAAAGATATTTGCAACGAGGAGTGTTCTTGCCAAATACCGTTTCGGTGAAGGTCCCTCGTCCTTCCGGCATCGGAAGGATCGGGATGACGTGATCGCACGACCCGGCCCGAATTCGACACGCTCAGCACAAGCTTCGAGAACGTCAGGGCACTGCTGCGGTCTGGCATATATGCCCCCTCTCCCCGCCGCGGGAGAGGGTTGGGGTGAGGGGG
>JASLLE010000142.1 GCA_030747175.1 Dehalococcoidia bacterium
TTCACCGGCGTGCACCGTCGTGTGGAACCCTATTTCTCGCGCCCGGCGATACACGTCACTGAAACCCTCCGGCGGGTGGTTGTGTTCCGATCCACCCATGCCGATTCCGATGACGCCGAGACAGCGCAGTTCCGAGACCTCTTCAAGCACCTCCGCTGCGGTCTCCGGGCCGTGGTCGCGCACGAGATCGGGGACCAGCGCCACCTCGACGCCCGAAACGCTATCCAACCCGGCGCGGACCGATTCAAGCATGCGGTCCGTTCTGAGGCCATTCACTCTGAACCGATCGGGAGAGAAGAAGGCCTCGGCGTACTGGATGTTCTCAGCTTTGAGCGCACCGGCGACAGCGGCGCAGAAGAACGTGAAATCCTCGTATTCCCTGAGAAAGCGGTTTTTCCAGACCCACAGCTCGATGAAGTGCGGAAAATCCCGGAACCGGAAGTATTCACGCAGCGCCGCTTCATCTGGAACGTTCGGGTCGCCGCCGTACTTCTGGATCAGCTCCCAGAGGGCCGGGATAGGGATAGCGCCCTCGAGATGCAGGTGCAGCTCTACTTTCGGGAGACTATGGCACCAGTTGAGGGCGGTCGTCTCAACGTGGGCGGATAGATCACCATCAGGCAAGTGGTAGTTCTCCCTCATCCGGCCCTCTCCCGCTGGGAGAGGGGGTAACGCCCTCACGACGTAGAAGGGATTCGTATCCACCCGAAGGTCGATGATGATCGGCCCCGTTGCGAGCGCAGTCGCGAGACGCACCCTTCGAGAGCCTCAGGGCGGGATTTCGTGGGTGATGTCGCTGGCGGCAGCGGGAGTTTATTCTCAAAGCGTCCCTGAGCCGAGTTGAGGGTAGATATCCGGGTAGATGTTGCCCGGGATGTAGGGGTAGTCCTCGAACTTCGATTCGTCGATCTCGATTCCCAGCCCGGGCCCGTCCGGGATCGCCAGCTTGCCGTCCTTCACGTGATCGAGGTCGAAGATCGGGTCTTTCAGGATGTCGTCGCGCAGAGGCTGATACTCTGAGCCGTCGTACTCAAGAATCACTTCGTCGACCATCGAAGCGAAATGCATGTTCGCCGCCTGGCCAACGGCAGTAAGGCCGCCGATGTGGGGGAACACCCGGATATCGTTCGCTTTCGCCATCCCGACCACCTCAAGACAATCCAGCAGCCCGCCGCAGACCGTCACATCCGGTTGCCAGTAATCGGCGGCTCGATAATCGGCAAGCTCCTCGAAATGGTGTACCGAGTAGACACGTTCTCCAACGGCGATCGAGACGGGGGACGCGGCGGCCAGCCTCGCCAGCCCCTTGATCCAGGTCTGCGGGATCGGCTCCTCGAACCAGAAGACGTCCAGGTCGCCCATGTGCCTGGAGATACGAATGGCCGACTCGACGCCGTAGTTGCAGTAGGCGTCTACCATGAGCTTGATGTCCGGGCCGATGTGCTCGCGCACGCCCTCCACCTGCTCCATATCTTTCGCTGCGCCCGATGCGATGCGCGTCTTGACGCCCACGAAGCCGAGTTCCAGCGCCTGGTCGAAGAACTGCCCGTGCCATGCGGCGTCTTTTTCCGGGAAGGTGCTGCCGGTCATATAGAGCGGTGTGGCGTCTACTACCGCCCCGCCGAGCAATTCATGTACCGGCACACCGAGAGCCCTGCCCTTGATATCCCAGAGCGCCGTTTCCATCGCACCGATCACCTGCGCGGATATGCCGTTCACGCCCAGCCAGGGGTAAAGATATCGTTCCATCTCCTTCTTCCGGAGCCGGATTTGAAGCGGATCCTTGCCGAGCAGCGCTGGGGTTAGGATGTCGTCCACCATCGTCTTCATCACAGTCGGGTAGAAGTGGCCGTACGAGGTAGATGCCTCACCCCAGCCGATGATCCCGGAGTCGGTCTCTATGCGGGCCAGCGCGAAGGCCCGGCTGATCACGGGGATGTCCTTCTGGTAGCCAAGAGGGATGACCTTGATCGACTTTATATTCACGGCCTGGTCTCGCTTCGCTGGATGTCGTGTGTGGTTCCGTGGTTGTCGGGCAGATGGCAGCCGAGGCCAGTATGCCCTTCTATTCCGTGATGCGGGCGAATTAACGGGTGCCAGATACGGATCGTGGGCCGCCCTCAACGTGATTGACCAATGGCATTCCCGAAGGGGGAAGGACGGTCCTGTTCTTAATCACGCGGTCGGTTTCCGGCGAGGGCTTTCTCCCGGGAACGGAGAGTGCTTGCGGGTTGCTCCCGTGGTGTCGTGAAGACACCCCGGGAGGCTTTTTCGAGACGATTTCGCTCCGATGTTCTGTACGATGTGCCTCAACTACGCTGCTAACCATCGGATCACCGGAGCGCTTGACGGTTCCCGGGGCGATGTGACACGTGAAAGATCGGGCGATGATTGCGCTGGGAATACTGCTTCTCGTGATCGGGCCGCTGTTCCTGGCATTCCCGCATCAACTGGCGCGTCTGGGACGGCCTTCGTCTCGGTCGGGCCGGGAGCAGTACGAGCGGGGATTGCGCAGGCGCGGATTGCCGCCGGGGATGGATGAAGAGGCAGGCACGGGTCGCCTGCGAGAGCGGATCGCCGGTGGCGTGGTGACGGCGTTGGGGTTGGCCCTCGTGTTGCTCGGATAGATGCGCCGGTGACCGGAGCGTTATCGTGGTGTTCACCAATTTCACACACATAGCCGTCTGGACGATTTCAATGATGCCCCCATGCGACACCCCCGGGATCATCGCCTGTGGGTGATCCCGGGTTGGAAACGGCCCGGAAGGAATTCCTTCGAGCCTTCCCCGGGTTCGGTAACACTTCCGCCCTGGACGAGTTGCGCGGTCGTGGTTACTCGCGTTTGAACGAGCAGGGCCACGTCTACCTGGATTACACGGGCGGCGGGCTGTATGACGTGGAACAGGTCCGGGCGCACGTTGAACTGCTCGAGTCATCAGTGCTGGGCAACCCGCACTCGACCAATCCCACATCGGACGCCGGCGGACGGCACATAGACGTGTTGCGGGCGTCGGTCCTGGGTTTCTTTAATGCCGATCCGGACGAATACGTCGCTATCTTCACGGCCAACGCGACCGGGGCGATCAAGCTGGTCGGCGAGGCATACCCGTTCGCCCCGGGCGATCGCTACCTGTTGACGTTCGATAATCACAATTCGGTAAATGGCATCCGGGAGTTCGCTCGTTCCAGGGGCGCTGGAGTTACCTACGTACCGGTGCTGCCGCCTGAGCTTCGCCTGGACGCGACGGGCCTCTCAAGGCAGCTGGAGGAGAATTCCTCTGCCCGTCACAAGCTCTTCGCATATCCAGCGCAGTCAAACATGTCGGGCGTTCAGCACTCCCTGGAGTGGATAGACGCCGCTCACGAAAACGGGTGGGACGTGATGCTGGATGCAGCCGCTTTCGTCCCGACGAATCGGCTCGACTTGTCCCTTTGGAAGCCGGACTTCGTACCGTTGTCGTTCTACAAGATGTTTGGCTATCCAACCGGCGTTGGCGCTTTGCTCGCCCGCCGGGAGGCGTTGGAGAAGTTGGACCGTCCATGGTTCGCCGGCGGGACGATCACGATCTCGTCGGTCCAGGCCGGGCGGCACTATCTTGCCGAGGGTGAGGCGGCGTTTGAAGAGGGCACTCCCAACTACGCCACGCTGCCGGCGGTAAAGATAGGGCTCGATCACTTGCGCGACGTCGGGGTGGAGATGATCCATGACCGGGTTGCCGCGTTGACCGCCTGGCTGCTGCAACAGCTAGAACCGATGAGCCATGCCAACGGGAATCCGCTTGTACGGATATACGGCCCCGTTGGAATGGACCGCCGCGGCGGCACGATTGCGCTCAATTTCTACGACCCCGGCGAGAAGCTGGTGGATCACCGGGCCGTCGAGGCCCTGGCGAACGATCACATGATTTCTCTCCGTACGGGCTGTTTCTGCAACCCGGGAGCGGGCGAGATTGCTCATGGCCTCACGGAAGATGAGTTGGAAGCAGCGTTCGCGGGCCAGGTACGGATGTCGTTCGAGCAGTTCCTGGAAGCGCTGGAGCGGGACGGCGATAAGAGCGCCGGCTCCGTTCGGGTGTCGCTCGGTCTGGTGTCCACATTTGACGATGTTTACGCCTTCACGCGCTTCGCCCGGACATTCCTGGACCAGCCTGCGCCCCGGATGCCGGGGTAAGGGCGCAACCGGGGTCACGGCTACTCGGTCTCGCCGAGGTTCTCCCGTTCGCTCGCCCATGCCCGGGCCTGTCTTCGCGCCGATTGCGGGGTCGGAGCATCGAGCCCGCGTCGGCGGAGATCCAGCGCAGCGTTTATGTCTTCATCGCTTCTCAGGCCACGGGAGCGCATGTTTACCTCAAACGCTTCGAGGTTCCCGGCAAACGCATGCTGCCAGCCGACGGTCCGATCGAACGCGGGAGAGGTGTCCAGGCGACCGACATCGTTGAAGCTGTCCATGAACTGGAGATCGGCGACCGTCTCTCCCTCCCAGATGAACACACGTTCGTCGCCGCCGAGGTTGTAAGCGCCGATCAACTTCAGGGTCGGTGGGGCTTTTGCCTGCCAGATCGTGGCCCAGAGCTCCGGGTCTCGATCGCGGTCCGAGACAAATCGGGAGACGTAGAGCATTCGTCGTTCTCCTGTCGGTCGCGCTGGTTGCGTTCAATCCAGACCTTGCGAAGGATTAAGGCAAGGAGGGACGCCGATGTTAGCGTACCGGGTGTTCGGGGCGGCGCCAGACGACAGCCGTTAAGCCCTGGAGAATTTGCGCTTTGCCGAGAGATCATCTGCGACGCGGATCATGTCCTGATCCATGCCAGCATCGATCGTGGATCGACCCTCGGCTGCTTTTCTGACAGCCCTTCCGAGCCGCAGTGGATTGTTTGCGCTCGGCGCTAGCAGGACGGACCAGTGTGCCCCGATCACGGCCGACACGGGGTGTGGTGGTTTGAAATCATCGGGGTCAGCGATGAGCACCACGTTCAACCGCGCCAGCGCGTTGTTCGGGTCCCGAACGGGAGCCCTGAGCGCCAGTTGCCGGCCGGACTCTCCGTCAATCAGGACGACGCCCGTGTCAGACAGCTCGGCGACAAGGTCCGCCGTCACCGGCCCCTCGCGGTCGAACGCCAGTCTGACCGACGAGGTGTGTTCGATTATGGCGCACAGCCA
>JASLLE010000143.1 GCA_030747175.1 Dehalococcoidia bacterium
AGCCAAGCCGTCTCGTGTCGAAGATCGCGCCGATCTGGCGGACCACGTTCGTGCGCTTCAGTTCGATGAGCCGCTCCATCACTTCATCCTCGGTCACGCCGAGGTCTTCAGCGATCTTCAGAAAGGGGCGGTCTACCAGGGGGAAAGCGGACTGGATGACGTTGCAGATCTCCCGGTCAACCGTCTCCATTGTGCGCGTGGTCATTGACTCTCCCGTGTCAGATCCGTTCAAGTTCGGAGGCTCAGGACGACCGCAATGGTTAAAGAGATTGTCGTCGCAGGTGAATTCATTTTACCGCCACGGCGGCGAAAGAAAGTTCGTGATTTCCGCGCGACCGTTGCCGCAAATCAACTGGAGCTTCCGTAATACCTCTGATTCCCGATTCCCGATACTCACAATGTTTACCGTGAAAATGAGGTTTCCAATTATTTTCGAGCTTTTCCGGTGTGATTCGAGCCACACCGGTGATCACCCTCCAAACCCGCCGCGGATCACGCGATCGGTAAACAGATCAATGGCGGCTTCGGCATCCACGTCCACGGCGACATCGATCATCGCCCCCTCTGGATCCCGGCGCGTTCGGCCTCG
This sequence comes from Dehalococcoidia bacterium, assembly GCA_030747175.1. GTDB lineage: Bacteria > Chloroflexota > Dehalococcoidia > Lucifugimonadales > Lucifugimonadaceae. The sequence continues at coordinate 590 of JASLLE010000143.1, forward strand.
CTCGGGATCGTGGGTGACATCGACTGACACGGAGAGGCGTTCCAGTTTGACGACTTCCGGCCGTACAACCGATAACACGGTGAGCGGGTCGTAAAGGGTGATGTAACGACCCGGCCGCGCTGAGAACTGCGCCTCGGTGAGTCGCTGAATGACCGCATTCGCGGGTTCCGGAGTCTTATCGGCATGTGCGCGGACACGGTTGCAGACATCGCTGCCGACCATGGTCACCGGAGCGCCGGAGTTGAAGACGAGAGCGGTAGCTTCCGGGTCCGACCAGACGTTGAACTCCGCGTGCGGCGTCACGTTTCCGGGGACGTCGAGCGCGCCGCCCATGAGCACCACGCGTTCCACGGCTTCGGCCGTACCCGGATAATCCCTGAAAAGTCGGGCGATGTTGGTCGGAGGTCCAAGAGCGATCAGCGTTACCGGGGGTCCGGAATACACGCGCTGGGCCAGGTACCGGACCGCGGACCGTTCACGCGCACGTAAGACAGGAGCCGGCAGTTTTATCGGAAGTCCGCCCGCCCCGTGGACATCTTCGGCATCGCCGAAAGTTCCGGACAGAGGTCTTTGCGCGCCCCTGTATACGGGGATTGTCGTTCGATCCAGGACTTCGAGAATCCGCAACATATTGGCATGGGTGTGACGCAACGCTGCGTTTCCGCCGGTGGTGGTAAAGGCCTCTACGGCGATCTCCGGCGAGTTGAGGGCGAGCGCGATCGCCAGGAAATCATCCACCCCGGGATCGGTGTCGATCACGACGTTGATTGGCGTTACGGCTGCGGACCCCTGTTTAGCCAAGACCGGCGCGCTTCAGATACACCCGGCGCTCCGCCTCGAATGAACTCCGGGGTACTCGGATCGCCCCGCCGATGGCCTCGGCGTTGATAAAGACCTGCGCCACACGTTCCACGAGCGCGCAAACCCGTAACGCCTCGAACGCCGTGTCCGCTACGGCGAACATGCCGTGGTGCGGGATCAGGACGGCGCGACGGTCGCCCAGCGCGTCCACGCCGGCCCGGGCAAGTTCGACTGTGCCGGGGAATCCGTATTCGGCTAACTCGACCCCCCCGCCGACGTATACAACAAGCTCGTCCACAATCGGCGGAAGCGACCTGTTTGCGACTCCGAGCGCTGTGGCGTATACGGAATGCGTGTGCATCACGGCGCCCACGTCCGGTCGCGCCCGGTAGATAGCCAGGTGCAGCAACGATTCCGAAGATGGCACGCCGTCGCCTTCAACCGGTTCAAGATCGCCGTTGAGGGGCACCAGCTGGTCTGGTGTCATCGCCGGATAGGGCAGCGCTGCGGGCGTTATCAGGAAAGCATCCGGATCCGACGGCACGTCGATACGCACGCTGACGTTTCCGCTGGTTCCCGATACGAGCCCGAGCCGGTCCATCTCGTGGACGGCCGCGAGCAACTCATCACGTTGCGCACTGTGGGCCATCGTTCTTGTCCGTCTCCCTGGGACTGCCCCCCGTATGACGGAGTCACTCGCCCATTATCTGTACGACGACTTCACGTTCCTTCGGGATATCCAGTTCCACGAGGAAGACGCGCTGCCAGGCTCCAAAGGCCAACTCTCCGTCGACGATGGGGATCATTTCACTGCTGCCGAGCGTCAGGTGCTGGCAGTGGGCATGACCGTTGGGGCACTCGTCCTCATGCATGTGCGCGGTGCGGATCGCGAAATCGTTGTGCCCGTAATAGGCGCCCTGTGGAGCAACCGTGCCCAGGAAATGTTCCATATCCTTGATGAGCAGGGGCTCGTTTTCGTTGATCTTGATCGCCGCCGTGGTATGACGGGAAAAGACAACGGCGATCCCGGCTTCGACTTCGGACTCCCCCACTGCTCCAACCACGAGCTCCGTGATATCGATGAACTCGGGGGCTCGGGTTGACTTCACGTTGAGGCACTTCGTGAACGCCCTCAATCCGTGACCTTTCGAGCGAGGTTGATTTGATGAAATACCCGGGACCAGCATCGGGCTGCAATGCTATCAGATGGCATATGTCTCCCCCAATCTAGCCGATCCCTGCTGCCGCGTCAGCGCCAGAACCTGATGAAGTTGTGATGCTGAGAGACAGAGGATCAGGGATTATCGCCAATTGTGCGGTCCTGGTTGTCGGTCAATACGGCCGTGAGGATCGCCAGCGCATTTCGTGCAGTGCGCAGAGATCGCATGTAACGCCACGTCTCCCGAGGATGCAGCGCGCCGTATCTGAGTACGGGGCCGAGCCTTCCACCGGTCGGCGTGTCCGGAAACCTTGAAGCGATTTCCGGGAGTGTTTCGTTCACCCCGTAAGCGATCGATCGGACGCTCAGGCACGGCACGCCGGCCTTCGCAGCCGCGGCGGCAACCCAGTAGCTCTCCCGGTCTACCGCCGATACACCGAATGTTTCCCCAAGCCAGGCCGATAATCCCGCCGTACGGACAAGCGAGTCCACGGTCAGGGTGGGGGAGGGCATGAAATCGATCCCGTTCATTTCAACAGCGGCTCGCGCTTCATCCAGCAACCCGCTGTCCGCTTCAAGCTCCTCATTCATCACGGCCGCCTGAGAGCTCTCCGCCACTCCATCCGTCCGGGCCAGTGAGTCCGGATCCCAGTCGAAGGGGCTGCCCTCTATGTGGTGTAGTTGTGTCGCCAGCACCAGGTCTCCGACGTCAAGGTTGGGCGTGCAGGCGCCGGCGAAGCCGAGCGAGAGAATGGAATCCGGCTTCTCGTACTCCAGCAACCATGACATGGCCTGCTCGGTCTGATCGCGGCCCGCGCCTGTCAGGATGGCGGATACGGTGTGGTCGCGACGCTGGTACGCGAGAGCGCCCTGTGGGGCTCGACGCTGCCTCCAGACGCCTTCACTCCGACGGCTCCAGGGTCGCCACGCGCCCATATGCAACACGGCGGCGAGCTCCTCACGGCGGGCGGCGACCAGGGCGAGCGTCATCAGACTTCTCGCACCAACAGGTACTCCCCAAGTTCAAGGAACTCCCGGGCGGCGTCCGTACTCAACTTGAGGGAGGCCAATCGCGCGCGAGCCCGGTCCCAACGGGCAGCCGCCTGGTCCTGGCACCAGCTTTGTGTGCCAAGCCCGTCCATCATCTCAAGTACACGTTCGACATCGCTGGCGGCGATCTCATCGCCGGCATAGATCCGCTGTAATTCACGTTTTTCAGCATCACGAGCGTGTTCCAGGACGTGAACGACCGGCAGCGAATTCTTCTTCCGGGTAATGTCCGCTCCTATCGGTTTGCCGAGCGCGGGACCGCCCCAGATGCCGAGAACGTCGTCTCGGATCTGGAAGATGCGTCCCAGGTCGTCCCCGACGGCCCGGAGCCCGTCAACCACGTCGCCAGAACCACCGGCCCCGACGAGTGCTCCGAGTTCCACCGCTCCCTCTATCAGGGCGCCGGTCTTACGCTCGATCATCGCCAGGTACTCGTCTACCGTCACATCGGTCCGGCCCTCGTAAGCGATGTCGAGGTACTGCCCCTCCATCATGGAAAGGTAACGCTCCGTCAGTATGTGTCCGGCCGCGACGGCGGTATCCGCACCCGCGGCACGCAGCCTGTGGGCGGCCATGTCGCCGATGGCAAGGAGGTTGTTGCCCGCGACTATTGCCGTCGCTTCGCCCCAGATGACCCACAGCGTCGGGCGGTGATGGCGTGTACGGTCGCCGTCTTCGATGTCGTCGTGGATGAGTGAAAAGTTATGAGCCAGCTCGATGGCCACCGCGACGGGCAGGGCATCGGCCGGCTCGCCCCCGACGGCCTCGCAGGCGAGCAGGCAGAGGGTTGGCCGCAATCGCTTGCCTTCCGGGCCGTGCCTGCGTGTTCCATTTGCGTCCGCCCACCCCATGTAGTACCTGAGCGAGTCGTATATGGGGAGAGTTTTACTCTCCAACTCGGCGCGCAACGCGGCCCCGACGGCCGCCTGGTGGCGGGCGAAGACGGGCGGCAACTCTACGACGACCGGATTATCGGTCGGCGGAGGGGTCGAAGAATCGGTCATCGTAAAGAATGGTCAGGTTGCGATGCTACGTTCGGCGTATACGGGTGTCAACGAGCTTCATACGGTCTTCCGCCCGTCCGGAAAAAGCAACGTAAAACGCCTCGCACGCGCTTGTCTGGCATTCGATTGTCGGTTTCCCGAAATAATAGAAAGAGGCCCCGGGGTATTCCATCCCCCGGAACCTCTTCATTGGATTTATTGGACGCGACGGCCGGTTCAGGCGACCTTGACCGTTATCTCCCGGGCCCTGGTTGCCTCGGACATCGGCAGCGTGATCGTCAGCACGCCGT
>JASLLE010000144.1 GCA_030747175.1 Dehalococcoidia bacterium
AATACTCTTCCGGACGTAACTTGAGGCACATCGCCGGGCAGCCATCCGTACGGTCTGGAACCACGATCGGCGGGCGAGTTTCTGAACAGGGTTATGAGCCCGAGCATTATTACTGTGCCGATCACCCCGGTGATCTGGAAGGTGCCCTTCCAGTCAGCGGATTCGATGAGGAATGCCATCACCTGGACCATGATCGCCGGACCCAGTCCCCACGAGATCATCACCAACCCGGAACCCAGTCCGAGGTGACGCCGGAACCACTGGGCGACGGCCGGCATGGCGGGGATGAGGAACAGGGCTTGCGCTGCGCCGAGGAAAACGCCGTACCAGAGGTACAAGTGCCAGAGTTCCGTGATTTGCGCCGTGCCCATCATCCCGATGAAAAACAGGGATGTCCCGGCAAGCATCGCCTTCCGAGCGCCATATCGGACGCCCAGGTACCCCGCAACAGGGGAAAATACAGCGGTCACGACGGTGCTGGCCGAGTAGGCAAGAGAAACGCTGCCGGGAGTCCAGCCAAAACCTTCGACCAGCGGATCGACGAAAACCCCGAACGCCATGCGGATCGAGCTGCCTACCATCTGAGCGACGGCAGCGACGATGACGATCACCCATGCGTAGTGTTTCCAGGTGTGCTGGAAGAAAGCGACTGGTGCGATCTGGTCTACGGCGGTCGGAGGTCCGGGTCCGCTCTCCGGGGCGCCGTTATCCGTACTCAGGGTTGATTCTCCCGCATGTGCGTTGCCTGCCGCTGAGGTGGCGGGGCACATGATGATTGATTAATGAAGAGGGCAGAGGAACAGGAAGGTGTTCTCGACACGTGTAGTCTTGGCATCCGCAATCGCGATGGAGCTTTCATCCTGCACGAGGCCTGTTTCGTTGATCGAGCGCAATGAACGGGCGTCGACGTTTTCCGACACCGCCCATGCGCCGAAGTAGATGGTCAAAACAAGGGCGAACAGGACCGACGAAAGTAACATCAACGGACCACGTTGAAGTCGGAATGGGATATGCCGGGGTGCGAGCATCATGTGCTTTTCGCCGGTGATTGGCGGATTCCGGACGGGCCGTTGGTTGGTTTCGGGAGCTTCGAGAAGTTTAACTCCAGCCCGGTACGAATCACAGCGTGATCCGGTTGCGCGCACGGTCGATTCAACACGGCCTACAGGGCGGGCGCTTCCAACCCGAACTTACTCGAGCGTCCCCACGCGATGGGCCGCCACCCACTCCTCGTCCAGTTCGCAACCGAGACCGGGAGCCTCCGGCGCTTCGAGCGTCATGCGGTCGTTCAGGCCGTAGTGATCGACCAGTCCGAACTGGTGCGCCTCGGCGGGCATCCACCACTCGTAATAGTCGCAGTTTCCGATCGAGCAGATCGTGTGCAGGTTGGCTGCGTTCATGTGCGAATTTCCAGCCGTGCCGATTTCGCAGTTGAGGCCGAACGCCTCGGCCATTCCGGCGATCTTCCGCATCCCGGTGATGCCGTGTTTGCGGGCTGTGGCCCTGAGGATCCGTGGCGCTCCCAGCCGGATGTAGTGGGCGGGCTCGCGGAACAGGTAACCAGCTAGATCGCTCATGGCGAGAGGGGTGTCGAGTCTCCGTGACAACTCGACGACGGCGTCGAAATCGTTCCACGGCACCGGGTCCTCGAACCAGTGGAATCCGTTGGCATCCAGCGCTCGACCAACGCCGAGCGCCTTGCGGAAGTCGTAGTTGTTGTTGGGATCGAGCATAAGCGTGATCTCATCACCAACTTCAGACCGCACGGCTTCCACCATTTTGACGGTGTCAGCAGTGGACAGCATGCCGGGGTGGATCTTGTAAGCGCGAAATCCTCTGTTCACGATGTCACGCGCTTCCTCCACATATCCGGCGGGTGATTCGTGCCGCGGGGGATAGGTGGCGTAGACCTCCGTCTCCTCGCTTGCCGCGCCGAGCAGCCGGAAGACCGGCATCCCGGCGGCTTTCCCGGCCAGGTCCCACAGCGCCACGTCGACCGGCGCCCACGCCGGGAATGGAACGCCGCGTCGCGCCCCGAGAATGCCGAGACGATTCCACAACCACTCGCGAGCGCTGGCATCTTTCCCGATCAACTCCGGTTTCAGAACCTTGAGGATCGGGTCGAAAAGACTTCGTCCCCCGCTTCGGAAATCGCCGATAAAGCAGTTGCCCTCTGCCTCTTCGTCGGTCTTGATCCGCAGTAAACCTTGAGAGACCTCACCGCCAAATCGCCCCAGGTCAGACTCCAGGCCGGCGCCGCCGACTTCCCGGCTGACGACGTCGATCGTTATGTCGGTGATTTTCAAATTGCCGTTCCTCTTTATTCCCGGCCTGGCCTCAAACGTGGCAACGGATGCTAACCTGCGGACGCACATGAGGGGGCTACCAGTGCCAGACAAAAACAGACACCACGAGAATGAAGCCCGAGAGCCGGAGGGTTCCGCTGCCGAAGCAGCCGGTGAAGTTGGCCGGGAGATCGCAGAAACGGCGGCGGACGTCGCCGGCCTGGGCACCGGCCTCCTTGGCGGATTGGCCGGCGCGCTGGACGGACTGGTCGGCGGGCTGGCCGGGGATAGTTCCTCGCAACGACGGACGCGGATTCACCCCTGGGAGCTCCCACCTGAATCTGGAGAGGTGGAAGAGCCCGATGAAACCTCCGGCGATCCGGCCAGACCCGGCGACTACGACGAAGATTACGACCGCATCCATTAACAGATATCGCGCTCGAGTCAGCGCACAGGGGAAGTTGCAATGCCATCAAATCCCGAGATCCCGTCGATGGCCACGGCGGCGATACAGCGCTTTGGCGATCGGCTCGACGACGATCAGCGTGAGGTGCTCATCAAGACTGCGCAGCAGCTTGAGGACGCCGCCGAAGACCTGCGGCGGTGGGAATTGTCGAACGGCGATGAGCCGGACTCTGCATTCAGCGCCATCGAAGGGCAGGACTCGTGATGGCGTCCGATCCACTTCTTGGACTTTCGATCGGTGAACTGGGCACGAAGCTTCGGTCGGGTGAGACGACGCCCACGGCCCTTGCACGTGCTGCTATAGATGCCCTGGATTCGACCGGACGCGAGCTGAACGCGGTAGCCACCATCATGGAAGAGCGCGGGATGCGAGAGGCGCAGCGCGCTGAAGACGAGCTCGCCACCGGGCATGATCGCGGTCCACTGCATGGGATTCCATGGGGCGCAAAGGATCTGCTTGCCGCGGTTGGCGCGCCAACGACGTGGGGAGCGACGCCGTTCCGGGACCAGGTATTTGATTTTGACGCCACGGTGGTGAAGCGGCTGGAGCAGGCAGGCGCGGTACTGGTGGCAAAGTTCGCGATGGTGGAGCTGGCCGGCGGGATGGGCTACGAGGAGTTGGACGCGGCATGGACCGGGCCGGGTCGTAACCCGTGGGATCACGAATCATGGGCCGGCGGATCTTCGTCAGGTTCCGGCGCCGCGGTCGGGGCACGACTGCTGCCGTTCGCCATCGGGTCCGAGACCTTCGGATCGATCATCACCCCGGCGTCTTACTGCGGGATCAGTGGGTTGCGTCCCACCTACGGGCGTGTGAGTCGCTACGGGGCGATGGCGCTGTCATGGACACTGGACAAGCTGGGACCGCTTTGCCGGTCCGCCGAGGACTGCGGGCTGGTGCTGGACGCCATCGCAGGTCCGGACGAGAACGATCCGACATCTGTGCAGCGCACATTCCAGCACCCGTCACCAGACGCGCGACGCGATGGGTTCCGGTTCGCGATTCCCGCCGGATGGGAACAGGGGACGGAGGCTGGGATCGTGGACAACATCAGGGAGTCGTTGAACACGCTTCGGGAGATCGGCACCGTCGAGGAAGTGACGCTGCCGGACATGCCAGCGCCACAGGCGGCGAGGATCATCATCGCAGCAGAAGGCGCATCGGCTTTCGAGGACATTATCGAAGACGGACGGGTCATGCAGCTGCGGGCGCCCAGTTGCCGGGTGAAGCCGCATGTCTATGCGACCATCCCGGCCCGCGACTACCTGAGGGCGATGCGTGTACGCAGACATGTCTCGGTGGCGTACGACCGCATAACCGCCGAGTACGACGCCATAGTCGGCCCAACAACCGGCAACGTCTCACCGTTGCTAACGACCGGCCTCGACCGGTCATCACGCCCAACAACATCGGCGCCGATCGGAGCGCCCGGCAACCTGGCCGGACTTCCGGCGATCGCGGTCCCCAACGGCTTTGGAGACCGCGGCATGCCAACGTCGTTGCAGTTCACAGGCCGCACATGGACCGAGTCACGGCTGCTGGCGATAGCAAACGAGTACCAGGCAAGGACGGAGCATCACATGGCCGCGCCGCCAGCGGATATGTAAATTTTCGTTACGCTTTACTGCCATGATCTGTAAGGGAGTGAAGTTGAAGTGCCAGTCAAACCGATAGATCTGGCGAATGATCAGATTGCACGGAGTCGAGAATTACTCGCTCTTGGACGAGACAAACGGCGCAATCAGCAAGTGCGTGATGACCTACTCAGACAATCGTTGGTGATGGCGGTGGCGGGTTTAGATGCGTACATACATGTTGTCGTGCTGAGCCAGTTGAGGAACGCCCGATACCGATCTACGCTCCCGAAAGCGTTGCGACAACTCGAGATTCCATTCGGAGAACTCGCGACATTGGCCGATAGGGCGATTGTGGCCCAACGAGACAGGGTTAACGGTAGGCCGGGTTGACCTGACCCCCTGAAACGGTACCAGTCAATAAATTAGAGACTGGACGTTTCCAGAAGGGGGAATACATGCCGAGA
>JASLLE010000145.1 GCA_030747175.1 Dehalococcoidia bacterium
CTAACTCGGATACGGTCTCCACGATTGATTTACGAGTGGAGCGGGGGACGAGATTCGAACTCGCGACACCCTGCTTGGAAGGCAGGAACTCTACCGCTGAGCTACCCCCGCATCACTGCGCTCAAGTCTAGCAGGGCGGGACCGGTCTGCTGCGAAGTTGCCGGGATCGGGTTCCATATCCGCAAACCCCGGTCAGCGACCGGCCCGTTTCGCCGGCCGATACGGCTTTCGGCAAAAGGGGGCCGTCCTGGATGGTGTTAATGTCCGCTTTCCAGATCGCTATTCATTCCATTCACTTGCCCGGGAGGTTCCCGAAAACAATGCCAGACAATCCTGAACCCAACGACGCGTCCAGTAACGGCAAAACTGCCTCGGATTTTCAGTGGATTCTGGATGCGTGTGGAATAACCAGGTCCGGCAGCGCGATTCCGGTTCTGATCCATCCAGATGCCAGCAACATGATGTCGACGGGGATTCGCGTCGTGTTGATCGGTGGACTGAACGGTCGATCTGAAGACGTGGATGCGACTCGAATCGCCGCAGAGCAACTGCCCGGGATGGCGCGCGGCGCAGGCGTGGATCTCGTGCTCAGCGTTATCCCGGTCGGCAACCCCGATGGGTTAACGGGCGAGGTGAATCCGGATACAACGGCGAGCACCACCCCGGCACACGGCTACCCACCCTCTGACGGGTTTTTTGACGACTCCACAAACCCGGAGGCGCGCTATCTATGGCGGTGGATCAGTTTCGCAGCGCCCGACCTTGTAATCGAAGTTGAGGACGGTGATGGAGTCGCATGGGGGGCGAACGCAGCCGCGTCAGCGATGGGAATGGCGCTGAACGCTGCCTCGGCCACACCGGATGACTCACTTACGGCGGCTCTGGGGCAGGGGGAACCGAGCGGGTTGGCCCCCATCCCCGGACTGCGCCTGACCGCGAGCGCTAACGCCCTGGAAGGCGAGCTTGGCCGGCTGGTCGTGGCCATGGGCGACTTGACCCGGCGGTCGCCCGCGCGACGCGTCCTTGATGCGCGCCGCGGTCGTTCCCCTATGGAGGTCGCCCGGTTGTTGGGACGCACATACGGGTACGTTCTTGATCCCGTGATTTACACGCAGGGCGTTGCGATAAGCGGGCGCCTGCGGCTTGCTGAATTGGAAAGCGAGGCCGGGTGGGGAGAACCGGACACGACACCGGCGGACATCGCCGGACTCGTGGAGAAGTATGCCTCCGGTCAGGCAACGGCGTTCGACGATCAAGCGGGTGGACAACACCTGGCGGGGCTCGTCTGGTGCGACGAACTGTCTGATGCCACGGACGATCCTCGCTACGCGGCGATGCTGATCGAGGCGGCGGACCGGTATCGCTCGGAAACGCCGGGGATGCCGCCACCGCCATCGGACGACAACTTCCGCACGGAAGACATGTTCTTCGCGTCCGCCGTTCTCGGTCGCGCCTTCGGCGTATCGGGCAAACCGGAGTACATAGAACTGGCGGCCCGGTTCCTGGCCGATGCCGATACCCAGAAACCTGACGGTTTGTTCATGCACTGCCAGGACGCCGATTGGAACTGGGGACGCTCAAACGGTTTTGCGGCGATGGGTTTTGCCGAGCTATTGACCTGCATGCCCGCGGATCACGAACTCCGCCAGACTCTGCTAGCGGCTCATATCAAGCACCTCGATGCACTACTCCGGTTACAACAACCGGACGGGACCTGGCTCCAGGTGCTCGATTACCCGGGGTCCTATCACGAGATGAGCGTTACCTGCATGGTCGGCTACGCGCTTGCCAGGGGCATTCGCTCGGGTTGGCTCGGTAGCAACTACCGGGAACCGCTGGAACGTGCGTGGTATGCGGCGGCGGAACGTATCGACAACGAGGGCGGATTGGTGGATGTGTGCACCGGCACGGGTGTCCAGACGAACACGCGTGAGTACCTGGACCGTCCTGCCGAGTTCGGGTTCGATCACCGGGGCGGTTCGATGGCATTGTGGTTCGCGATTGAAGTGGAAAGGCTTCGCCGTGGTGACAACGTTCGGGGTTAGGATGGGCGGTCGAATTCGGACGCGCTCACCCGGTCTACACGAATCAGCTGCGACGGAGAGCGACTTGTTTTGTCGGGCGTACTGGCCAGATCCGATGGGAGGAATACTGCGTTGAGCCATGCTGGTGACCGGCCGGTGACTTTTGACCTTCCGGGTCCGGAGTACGAGGAGGTCACGTGGATACACAACGAGCATGGATCTTCCTCGTCGTCTCCCCTGTCAAGGACGGCGCGTGTTCCATCGGCGCCGCCCGCGGCCGGGGACGAACTGCCGCGCCAGATCAGCGTCAACAGTTACGGGTACAGCCGGGCCGACGACTGGCCGTTGAAGTCCACGCTTCCCTTTCATTTACAGGACGGGGAGTTGCCCGAAGATGATGGGGACATCCTGGACTGGCGGGAGCGATGTCTTCCGCTGGTGGATGAAGTGGTCGCCGAAATCGACGGATTCGATCCTGCTTCAGTCGTCCGCGGCGCCTGGAGAGGGGTCATCGAGGCGCAACAGAGCCGGTTTTCTGAAGTGTCGACCCTGGTACACGGAACGGCGGTGTATGGCGCGCAGATCTTCGCCGAGGTGTTCGCCGAACGGTACGTGAGGGAGTTTGGAGCGGAGAGGCAGGCCGAAGGGCTGGCACTCCTCCAGGGCTTCTCCAACATATCGACCGACAGAGCGGCGGATCTCTGGGATCTGGGGCGAATCGCTCGCCGGTCTGCCGCGGTTATGTTGGCGATCGAGTCGGGCGCGCTCCCGCCGGGCAACGATAACGATGAGGTGGCGGCGGAGTTCCGTGACGGGTTCGAGTCAGCCCTGGACCGATACGGTCACATGAACCCTCTCGGCATGGAGGATACGCCGACCTGGCGGGAAGACATTTCGGTGCCACTCTCGATGATCTGGCAGTACGGGATGGAAGGTGATGATCGCAGTCCACGGATCGTTGAGCAGGTCGCGATGGCTCGGCGTCGAGAGCTGGAAGCAGAGTTAACCGCTGCGGCCGATGAATCCCCCGCCGCAGCGGAGCTGATTATGCTTTTGCCGTACGCACAGCATATCGGTCCCGTTACCGAAGATCACAATCTCCTCGCCGATCAAATGATTTTGAACGCCTCGAGGAACCGCTGGCTGAAGGTGGGCGAAATGCTGCTCGAAAGAGGTGGGGTGGAGGATGCGAGTGATGTCTTTTACTACGAGTTCGATGAGTTGCTGGAGTTACTCGAGAACAACACGCCCCTCGGTGCGAAAGAGCTTGCGGCGAGGAAAGAGCAAATCGCGCGCTGGCGGTCGGTAATTCCCCCGGCCGTGATCGGCAAGGGCGCACGGATCGATCACGGGACGGGCGCAGAGATCGTCGTGACCGGAATGGCCGCCGCCGCCGGGAGTTATACGGGGCGCGCACGCGTGGTGAGGAAGATGACGGAGGCGAACGTGCTGGAGGAAGGCGACGTGCTGGTGTGCGACATCACGATCCCGGCCTGGACACCCTATTTTGCGGTGATCGGCGCCGTCGTCACAAACATCGGATCGATACTGGCGCACGGGGCGATCGTGGCCCGTGAGTTCGGTATCCCCGCGGTCGTGGCGACGGGAGACGGGACAAGCGTGATCCCGGATGGGGCCATCGTGACGGTGGACGGGACCGCCGGGACGGTGACGGTGGTGGGGGATTAATACATCCCCTCAGAATCCCCCTATCCCAGCGGGAGAGGATTGAGGTGAGGGAGAAGTCCTAACGTGCGGCGACGCCAGAGTGCCGCTTCTCCCGGCTAACCCACCTTCGGCATGACCTCGTTCTTCAACGCCGTCATTGAGTCAAGCCATGCGTCGTACGGATCCCAGTCGTGGCCCATCGCCATCAGGGTGCCGAACCCGCCAAGTTCACCGTTCAGATCGTTCAGTTTCTGCGCCACCTCGTCCACGCTGCCGACTACAAACACGTTGTCGATCAGGTACTCCATGGTGACGTCAGAGTCCGGCATGTTCGGGTCCACCTTGAGCAGCCCGAGCATGTTGTCCTTCGGAAGCAGTTTCAAGAAATAACCCTGATAGTCGCGGGTGATAGTGCCGTCAAGAACCATTCGGCGCGCCTCCGCGGTGGTCTCGGCGACAAACACTTCGCGCGCCACCCTCCAGATAGAGCGATCCGGCGTCAGCCCGGCTTCGCCTGCGCCTTCCTTCACGACGTCCCAGTGCGTCTTCAATACGGCGGACGGGACCAGGTTGATGCTCATAGGAATCCAGCCCCGGCGGCCCGCCATCTTCAGCGTCGGTGAGTTGCGCGAAATGCCGGCAACACCAATCGGCGGGTGGGGCTTCTGGTACGGCCTGACGTGCGCCCTCAGCCCGACATCGTCCTGTGGCTCGGGAATCGTGAACCTCCACCACTCGTTCTCGTACACCCCGGGTTTCGGGTCGTCCCAGATCTGGAGGATCGTCTCCAGCGAGGCCTGCGTGTATGCACGGCTATCGATCGCGTTCTCGCCGCGGTAGCCAAACACCTCCATGTCGCCGGGGAAGCTGCCGGTCCCGATGCCCCAGTAGAAACGGCCCTCGGCCATGTGGTCTAGCTGTGCGATCCGGTGTGCCAGCACGAACGGGTTATGGTTCGGCATGCAGGTGACGCCGGTACCCAGCTTGATGTTCTTCGTGAGGCCGAGAGCCTGCGCTATGAACA
>JASLLE010000146.1 GCA_030747175.1 Dehalococcoidia bacterium
GGGCCGGAACCCGCGTAACTTCGCCATCGATCCGTCCGGCCGCTACCTGCTGGCCGCCAACCAGGACTCCGACAACATCGTTGTCTTTGAGAGAGACATCAAATCCGGGAAGCTGGCTACCACGGGGACAGAGGTATCCGTATCGATGCCGGTCTGTCTCAAGCTCGTGCCGACGGCGTAGAACAATCGGACGGCACATTGGACGACTACCAGAACTCCATACTGTCGTTCTGAGCCCGAAACGAAGGATCTCCCCGTTTATTGAACGGTGCGGGCCTCTGGTTCGGTTACCTTGATGAACCTGCGACCGTTGAGCTGAATTATTGATTCGTCGCTTGTGGACGTGGAGCGATGCGGGCCGGGAGATTCCTCGCGTGCGGACATCGGAATGACAGCACCGCCGTGATCCTCGCGTCAATCGGGAAGCGTGATCCTGGACACCGTCGTCTCGGAGGTATTCACGACCCAGAGTGACGCATCCACGCCCGGGCGCGCCGGAACGGCCACCATGCTCACCGGACCTTTGCCCACCGGCAGCGTGACGATCTCATCGCCGTCCAGCCGGAGCCGGGTGACGGTGTCGTCTACGAAATTGCTGACCCAGATCGATTCGCCATCGAACACCAGCCCGGACGGCCACTGTCCCACCGTGATCTCTTTCAGGATTTCGCCGTCCGTATTGAGCACGGTCAAGAGATCAATCCAGTTCGAGGCCACCCAGACGTTTTCGCCATCGAAGGCAAGCGCCGTCGGACCCTGCCCGCCGGTATCCGTTCCAATACCCTCGTAATCGACGTTTCGCTTTCCAACCGCGAACGACCCGAGCACCTCGCCGTCCAGCGATATCTTGTCGACTGTGTGGAGGTTCAGGCTGGCGAGCCATATCGCATCGCCATCGAAGGTCACGGCCCACGGCGACGGGTGGTTGCCCGGAACCGGGATGGATAGCAGATCCTCGCCGTCAGGAGCCAGTTTGTGGAGCGAGTTGCCCCAGGATGCGACGACCCACATGTTCGTCCCGTCGGTCACCATCGCTGCCGGGGATGTGTACCCGCCGCCAACGGGGAAGGTCCCGATCTCTTCGCCATCGAGCGTCAACTTTGTGACGGAGCTCACGGCGTTGTTGCCGACCCACATGAACTCACCGTCGAACGCGATCGGCCGCGGGGCGATCCCAACGGGGTAGGTGGCGATTATTTGACCCTCATCATCGAGTTTGGAAACGGCGTTGTCGCCGACGATTGCGACCCACACGTTCTCACCATCAAACGCAAGGTCGCCCGGGGTTGTGATGCCGCCGAATGTTTCGATCAGGTAACCGTCGATAGTGACCGGGGGCGGCAGGGGAACGGGTGTTGGTGTGGGCCGCGGCGCACGGGTCGGCGTCGGGACGGGGGTTGGAGTCGCCGGGATGGGTGTGTCGGGCGGCGGAGTTGGGGGCGATTCACCGCTTCCGCAGGCTATAGCAGCAATCGACGCAACGAGCGCCATGCTTGTCAGTAGAGAGCGCCAGTTGCCATTCGCTGTCCACGCAGAAAAGTGACGGCCTCCGAATACGGCGCGCGCGTCGATTGATGGCATCGTGCGAGTTAAACGGACCGCCGGCGGCCGGTCAACCGAACCGGCACGGCCGGACTAGCTTTCAGGGTCCAGTTCGACCAGGCGCTTTCGAACACCTTCGGCGATCTCATGAAACTCGTCCGCCACGGCATCGGAATTGAACACCGTCGGTTTGGTTTCGGACTGTTGATAATCGGCCCGCATTTCTACCCGCCCGAGGAAGGGCAGTTCCGTTTCTTCAGCCAGTTGCTCGCCGGCGCCTCGGCCGAAAATATCGCCGGACATATTTTCGACAACGCCCAGGACATCCAGGTTGAGCTTCTTGACCATGTTGATCGAGCGTTTGGCGTCCAGCGCCGCCAGTTCCTGTGGAGTCGTGACCACCACAAAGCCATCCACATTCAGCGTCTGCATCACCGTTAACGGCGCATCTGAAGTGCCCGGCGGCAGGTCGATCACCATGTAGTCCAGCTCGCCCCAGTCCGTGTTTGTCAGGAACTGGTTGATTGCGTTGTGGATCATCGGTCCGCGCCAGATCGTCGCCTCTTCCTCGTTCTCCTGGAACATCGACATGGACATGACCTTCACGCCGAACCGCGAGGGCGGGGCCATCACCTGGCCGTCCTCGGAAGTCGGGCCATCGCTGATCCGCATGACACGGGTCACGTTTGGGCAATCGATATCGCAATCAAACAGCCCGACGCGTGCGCCTTCCTGGGCCAGCATCACGGCCAGGTTCACGGCGACCGTGGTCTTGCCGACGCCACCCTTGCCCGAGTAAACACCGATACGCTTGCCGATCTGCTGGAGGCGTTCGTTAACCAGGCGTTTCTGCTCCCAGTTACGTTTCATGCCCTCTACCCGGGCGCGTTCTTCGGGAGTCAACTCTCTCTGTTGTTGGGTCATGTGATTTCAGGTGGTTCCTGCGGGTACGGGTTTACGCGACGAGGGCGGTCCTGGCCTGGACCGCCCCGTCATTTCATATCACTGCCGGATCGCTGACTGGCGGCGTCCGGTTAGTCCAGCCCGAGAAGTCGTTTGCCGTCTTCCGTGATCAACTCCGGCGACCACGGCGGATCCCACACGAGCTCAACTTCGACATCGTAAACGCCCGGCATCTCTGCGATGCGCCACTCCGCCTGCTGGGCGATGTAAGGACCCATGCCGCATCCCTGCGCGGTCAACGTCATCTCGACAGCGACCTCGCCATCCTCGACCTCAATGTCGTAGATGAGCCCGAGGTCAACGATATTGACCGGGATCTCCGGGTCGTAAACCTCTTTCAAGGCCTCGATCACTGCATCTTTTGTGAGATCTTGTTCGGTGGTCATTTGTGGTTCCTGTTGTTAGCGCACATGCGCATGAAACGATGCCATCAGTCTAGCAAGCGCAGATGCGCCGGGCAATTAACGCGGGAGGGTTCGCGCTTAACTCGAACTGGCACGTCTGGTTTGACGAGGGTTCAGTGAAAAACCCTAGTCCGCGGGTGCGCCGGCCATCGCCGCGGGTTCGGTCTCGTTGATTTCCGGTGCAAGCTGCCGGAATCTCGGCAGGCCAATCAGCGCCGCCGCGGTCAGTCCGACGCCCATGGCCGCCCACAGAGCGATGTCGTACGAACCCTGCGTGTCGTAGATTCGGCCTGCGATCCATACGCCTGATGCCGCGCCGAGCGGCATGATGCCAAAGATTGCGCCGTATACCGTGCCGAGACGCCGCAACCCGAACTGTTCCGCGCTGACAGATCCCGTGAGCGAAATCACGGATGTCCACGACGCTCCGATAATCATCACTCCAAGCGTCGCCATCGGCAGGGAGTTTGCAAACAGGAGGAATGCATATCCGATTCCCCGGAAGCTGTAAGACACGGCCAGGACGTAGCGCGTGTTGAAGCGGTCCCCCAGGTTGCCGAACGTCAGCGCGCCTACAACGCCGGTCACTCCGACGGTGGCAAGTGCGCCAGCGGCGACGATGCTGCTCGCTCCGAGTCCTTCGGCGTAGGCAACGAAGTGGGCATTCACGAAGCCCATTGTGTAGCCTCAGGTGAAGAAGCCGAAGGTGAGCGCCCAGAAGATGGGAGTCCTCGCCGCCTGTTTCAGCGACATCCCCTGATCGGGCGCCCATGCGCAAGCAGGGCCTTCGGATTCCTTCTGATTGACCTTCGTGATCTCGGCAGGATCCCGATCGTCCACCTCCGGCACGAACTTCGACTTCAGCAGCCGGTACGAGACCGGGATGATCACGACCAGGACGAGCATGGATAGCACGATGTAGGCGGATCGCCATCCACCGAGAGTCAGCACGACGGCAGAGATCGGAACAAGCGTCGTCTCGCCGATCGCCGAGCCGCTGCCCGCCAGTGAGAGCGCAAGGCTGCGACGCTTCGTGAAGACGGAACTGATGAGCCGTGTCAGTGTGGCTGGCGAGGCGAGCGTGAACCCGGACCCCATGATCAAGAAAAGTGTGTAGAGCTGCCACAACTGGTTGATCTGTGAGAGTCCCAGCAGTGCGAGCCCGGCCATGGCCATGCCTATCAAGGCCATTTTCACGGGGTCGAAGCGATCGGAAAGATACCCGGCTACCGGACGCAGAAAGGCCGTCGCGAGCCCGGCGACGGCCAGTGCACCGGACATCGAGCTGCGGGACCAGCCAAAATCCTCGGTCAGGGGAGTCAGGAACACGCCGAAGGAGAATCGGCTTCCGGCTGCGCCAAATAAGACAAGCGCAGCCCCGGCGACCACGAGCCAGCCGGGAGAGGCTCCGGCCAGTGGGTGCCGCAAACGGCGTATCAACACGCGGAAATACAACAAGCGCGTAAACACAGCGCTCGATGATTAATTGTCATGGAGCGGCATCATACAGGCCCGATGGAATAGTCGGAAGCCGGATTTTCGCCATCACAGGAAACCAGGCGTCCGTCATTGATCCGTGCC
>JASLLE010000147.1 GCA_030747175.1 Dehalococcoidia bacterium
TCGAAACAGGAGACCGTGTCGCGGTCTATCCGTCGATTGGTTGCGGGTCGTGCGACGCCTGCCGCAAAGGTGTCGAAAACATCTGTCCGACCGCGCC
This sequence comes from Dehalococcoidia bacterium, assembly GCA_030747175.1. Classification (GTDB taxonomy): domain Bacteria; phylum Chloroflexota; class Dehalococcoidia; order Lucifugimonadales; family Lucifugimonadaceae. Next base: position 98 of record JASLLE010000147.1, read on the forward strand.
CCGCACCGGGTTCGAAGCGGACGGCGGGTTCTCGGAATACATGCGCGTGTTGGCGCGAAACGCCGTGAAGGTTGGGGACAGTGTGCCGTTCGACCAGGCTTCCATCATCCACGGCGCCCTCTCCACCGGGTACCACGCGTTGGTGAAACGGGCGAAGGTTTGCGTGGGCGAGACCGTGCTGATCGTAGGAGCCGGAGGCCTCGGCATTCACCTGGTGCAGATCGCCAAACTCATGGGCGCCCGTGTCTTGGCCGCCGACATCGACCCGGAGAAACTGCGCGCCGCCGAAGAGTTCGGCGCTGACATCGTCATCAACAACCGAGAGCGGGATCTGGAGGATGCCGTCAAGGACTTGACCGGCGGCGGCGGGGTGGACGTCGTGGCCGAGTGCGTGGGCGGACCGGCGGTCTCCGGCGTTCTCGACGACTCCATTGCCTGCTTGAAGCTGGGCGGAAGGCTGGTCGTCGTCGGTTACGCGTACGGTCAGCCGTTGAATATCGACTCCGCGAAACTGATCTACGGCCAGTGGAACCTCATAGGCACGCGCTCCTCTGCACTGCAGGACGACACCGACGTGGCGCGGCTCGTGGAGAGCGGCCGGCTGAAGCCGATGGTGTCACAGCGCTTTCCACTGGAACAGGCCAACGACGCGCTCGAGTTGCTGAGCACGAGCTCGCCCATCGGGCGCATGGTTCTCACCTCGTAGTTCGAACCCCCGACATCAGGTTCAGCACGATCCTGAAGGAAAACCTGGCTCTCAGCGCATCACGAGGCGCCGCCGTCCTTCGCCTTGATGGCCTTCAGAATCGAGGCCGGGGACATCGGCAACGACGTCATCCTGACACCCGTCGCGTCGTGCACGGCGTTGGCCAAGGCTGCCAACGGCGGCACGATAGGCGTCTCGCCGACACCCCTGATGCCGTACGGGTGGCGGGGGTTGGGCACCTCGACGATGACGGTGTCGATCATCGGCAGATCCAGCGTCGTCGGCATTCGATAGTCCAGCAGCGACGAATTGGCGATCGCGCCCTCCTCGGTGAAGAAATACTCCTCGTTGAGCGCCCATCCTGATCCTTGCAGGACTCCTCCCTGCATCTGCCCCTCCACGTTGTCGCGGTGCACCACCTGACCGACGTCCATGAACACGGTGTATCTAAGGATGTCGACCTTTCCGGTTTCCGGGTCGACCTTAACGTCAACGATGTTCCCGGCGACCTGGGGGCCGACGCCGCCCTGCCGGTCGGACGCGGAGCATGTCACGAGGCCGCCCGTCTCCATCAGACGACCGGCCAGATCCTTGAAGGTCATCCTGTCCGCGGCGTTCTTGGTGCAGATAAACTCTCCGTCAACGAACTCCACGTCTTCCGGCTGCACCTCCCACAGCAATGCAGCGCGCTCGGCCATCTGGCTGACGACCTCGTCGGCGGCTGTCAGGATCGCTCTTCCAGTGTCGAAAGTGATTCGGCTGCCGAACGAACCCGCGGTAAAGCCGACGGAATCGGTGTCTGCCACGGAAGGCGCGACGTCGTCGGTCGCGATGCCGAACGCCTCGGCGGCCTGCATGGCGAGCGCCACGCGGCTTCCCGAGAGGTCGGCCGAACCGGTAACAAGCTTGATCGTGCCATCGGCGTTGACGGCGATCGTGGCCGACGAGCCGTTGCCGCCCCCGTGCATCCGATAGCCGACCGCAACGCCTCGGCCTCGGTTGGCGCCTTCCAGCGGGGCGCCGTAATGAGGATGGGCCTTCATCGCCTCCTCAACCTCTACGCACCCGAAGCGCGAGTGCCTCAGACCTGTTGGCGCCCGGTCCCCTTCCACTACGGCGTTTTTCAGCCGAAACTCGATGGGGTCCATGCCCAGCTTCTCGGCGAGCTCGTCCATCGTGGTCTCGACAGCGTAAGCGGACTGCGGCTGCCCGGGCGCTCGATATGACTGGGTTTTTGGCTTGTTGCAGACGACGTCGTAGCCGTCGACGAGCAAATTATCGATCTTGTACGCGCCCAACGCCGGAAACGCGCCACCGCCAACCGGAGAGCCCGGATACGCGCCCGCCTCGTACGCCAGGTATAGCTGCGCCGCGGTGATCCGTCCGCTGGCGTCCGCGCCGATCTTGCACCGCATTTGCGTGCCCGATGTCGGTCCCGTGGCCTCGAACACGTCCTTCCGCGTCATGACGATCTTGACCGCCTCACCGGCTTTCTTCGACAGCACGGCCGCCACGGGTTCGATGTAGCCTGTCCCTTTGCCGCCGAACCCTCCGCCGACCTCGAGCGGGACGACCTTGACCTTGGATTCAGGAACGCCCACGATCGCCGCAGTGGACGCGCGCATGCTGAAGGCGTTCTGAGTGCTCGCCCAGATAGTGACTTGATCGTCCGGGGCCCAGTACGCGGTCGATGCGAACGGCTCGATATAGCCCTGGTGGACCATCGTGGTCGTAACCTCACGCTCCACGATCACGTCCGCTTGCTTGAATCCTTCCTCGACGTCTCCCTGTAGAGCTTGCACGTGCGCCGCAACGTTTCCTCTGGCACCGGTGTCGTCGCCCCTGACGAAGGCGCCCGTGCGAAACATCGTCGTCACGCTGTCGTGGAGGACGGGGGCGCCTTCCTTCATCGCATCTTGCAGGTTCAGCACGGCGGGGAGCACCTCGTATTCGACCTGTATCAGCCCCAGGGCTTCTTCGGCAACGTGTGGGCTGATGGCCGCGACGGCGGCAACCGCGTGGCCGACGTACAGCGCCTTGTCGCCGGCTAGATCGTTGTCGGCCATCGCCCGGGCGCCCACGTTCGCTTGAGAAAAATCTAAGGCTTGTCCCGCGACGATCGGGAAGTCCTTGGCCGTGACAACGGCCTTCACACCTGACAGTCGCTCAGCGCTGCGCGTATCGATAGACAGTATTCGGGCATGGGCGTGCGGGCTTCGCAGTATCTTGCCGTGCAGCAACCCGTTCATCGTGAAGTCCGCGCCGAACGTGGCGCGTCCGGTGACTTTTTCCAACCCGTCGGCCCGGATTGGGCTCGTACCCAACACTCTGAAGTTGCGGTTCCCATCTGTCGATGACGTCATGATCTGTCCTCCTCGGCGGGTCGCACGCATGAGCGCCCAGCCGTCAACCCGAGTATCGTAGCATGCCCAGCGCGATTCCCGTCCGGCGTTGCCGCACACCGACGCAATATGAGGCCGGCCTCCATTGTGAAAATCAGTGCCCCAATGAATTGAGGCGTGATTGATGGTAAAATTGGAATGCGAACAACTCTGGGTTACATCATTCGTCGAAGGCATCGGTATGACAGGCGCCGCAGATCTGGTTCACAATGCGTCCGACCCGGGATTCGCGACCGACCGCGAAGGGCGTCTGATTGTCTGGAACTCGAATGCCGAGCGTCTCTTTGGATACAAGGCTGAAGAGGCCCTTGGTCGAAGATGCTACGAAGTTGTCCGCGCCGTCCTCCCGGATGGCCAACCTCTTTGCACTCCGGAATGCAACGTGAACGCGAGCCTATGCGGCGGAATTCCGTCTTCGATCCGGAGTTGCCTGTGCCCCACAAAAGACGGGCGATGGGTCAGGGTGTCGTTTAGCACCGTCGCCGTCCCGGATGACGGGGACAGCTCCAGCACCGCGGGCATCATGTTCGCACGGCCTATCAACGAGCCGTCCTTGCGCCTGCCGCCGGCAGGCATGCTACGGATATGCACCTTGGGCAGGTTCAGCCTGTCCGTCGGGGACTCCGGCGTCGATATTCAACGATGGCAGCGCAAGCAGGCGCTCACACTGTTCAAGCACCTGGTCACGCACAGAGGGAACGCGGTGCACCGCGAACGCCTCATCGACAGCATTTGGCCCGACGCGACGGAAACGCGCGGTCGGGAGCGGTTGAAGGTCACCGTGTACTCGCTCCGTCGTGAACTCCGCGACGCGGGCGTCGAAAATGAGGTGATCGGTTCGGCAGACGACGCGTATTCCCTCCGCAAAGAGGCGGTGTGGCTGGATGCGGAGGTCTTCGACGACCTAGTGTCCGAAGGCGATGCCCTGGCGAGGCTGAACAGATCCGCCGAAGCGATTCACTCTTATCGAGAAGCCGATGACCTCTTCCAGGGAGATTACCTGGAAGAAGACCTGTACGCAGACTGGTGCGCCGACGAACGCGCTCGGTTGAGGGACAGTTCGCTTCATGCGTTGCAGGAGATGGCGTCGCTCAACGCCGACAAAGGCGACCTGGTCCAGGCCGTGCAATTGACCCGCAAAGCTCTGGCACGAGAACCTGCCAGGGAAAGTCTGCACAGGTCGCTGATGTTGTACCTCTCCCGACAAGGGCGCATTGACGAGGCCTTGGTTCAGTACG
>JASLLE010000148.1 GCA_030747175.1 Dehalococcoidia bacterium
GACACGCCGTCGGCCCAGACCGCCTGGCCGGAGATCGACCAGACCGGCGGCCAGGACAGCTGGGACTGAACCCACTGGACAGCAAGGAGCGACCGACCTGCGCAGGTGCGGAGGAGACCGAAGCCGGGAACGACGGAGACGGACCGGTCTGCTCGCTCCGCAGACGATATGGCTCCCGGAAGCGCGAAACCGGGCCTCGCGAGGGCGCTGGCGGCCATTTTGTCGGCCTCCGACTTGAAACGGGATGATCGCAGTGGTACAATCTCCCGGAATGAGGAGCGATCTGGGACATCGGGAGGCGGGACTATGCGGTTGAATTTCCTATCCCTCGAACATCCCCTGTACGCGCAGCGGCACAAGATCTCGGAGATCGTTGTGTGCGACGTCATCCACGGTTGGCGCCGTATTTTGCCTGTTTCTGCGGCCTCGCATTAGTGGTCGAAATGAAATGCTGAACAATGGTATAATCGTTGTACTAAATATCAATAACAAGAGCAGCAAGACAATCGCTGGGAACTGCATGCCACATCTCCTCAAATTCTCACTAGCGCTGGCGCTGATCCTTCTATTCGTCTGTTCGGCGGGAGCCGACATCCTTATCAACGAGTACCTCGCGGGCAACGTGCGCGGCATCGAGGATGCGGACGGCGATCACGAGGACTGGATCGAGATCTATAACCCGGGGGCCGCGGCCGTCAATTTGGCGGGCTACGGCCTCTCGGACGACTTCGACAACCCTTTCAAGTGGGTGTTCCCCCAGCGAGTACTCCTCCCCGGAGACTTTGTCCTCGTCTTCGCCTCGGGCAAGGATCGCTACGGCGCACAGCTGCACAGCAACTTCAAGATCGATCTAAACGGAGAAACGCTCACGTTGGTCGATCCCCAGGGGCTGCTCATCGACACCCATTTCACCGGCGTCCTGCTGGGCGACGTATCGCGCGGCAGGTTCGCCGATGGGGAACCCGACATCTTCTTCTTCGATGAGCCGACGCCCGAGGCCGCCAACGACACCGTGCGCTGGCTCGGCATCGCCGATCCCGTCGTTTTCTCCATGCCCGGGGGCATGTACGCCGGCCCCGTCAGCCTGGAACTCGAGGGAACGTGGACGGACACTATCCGCTACTCCATCGACGGCAGCATCCCGACCGACTTCTTCCCGGCCTACATGGGCCCCATCGCCGTCGACACGACAACAACCGTGCGCGCGCGTGCTTTCAGGGATATGCACATCCCGAGCCGTGTCGTCACCCGAACCTACATCATCGACGAATCCTTCACGCTGCCGGTCCTCTGCGTGACTGCGGATCCGATCGATCTCTTCGATCCCGTCTTCGGCATCTACGCGACGGGCGATAGCGCCAGCGACACCTGGCCCTACCAGGGCGCCAACTTCTGGGAGGAGTGGGAGAAGCCGGCCCACATCGAGTTCTTCGATCCCGAAGCGGGGGGCGGCTTCATGCTGGACTCGGGAATCAAGATCCACGGCGGCTGGTCCCGTGCCTTCCCGCAGAAGTCGCTGCGCCTTGTTCCCCGGGACAGCTACGGATTCGACGAGATCGAATACCCGCTCTTTCCCGACCGAGCGGAGGACGAATTCAAGCGCCTGACGCTCAGGAACTGCGGGCAGGACTTCCCATACGCCCACTGCCGTGATGTCGTCTCGCAGAGTTTGCTCGAAGACGTCGACCTCGAAAGGATGTCGACCCGGGCCGCGATCGTTTTCCTCAACGGCATGTACTGGGGCTACATGAACCTGCGGGAACACTTCGACAAGTTCTACCTGGAGCAGTACTTCGGGATCGATCCCGACGCGGTGGATATCATGGATGGCAAGGACAGCAACATCGATGGTACGTGGTACGCCTGGCTGGCATTCTACGATTACATCGCCGAGAACGACATGTCCCTGCCCGAGCACTACGACTACATCACCACTCAGATGGATATCGCGAGCTTCATCCAGTACAATGTCTTTAGTATCTATCTTGCCCGCACGGACTGGCCCGATCACAACACGAGGCGCTGGAGAACCACCGTGCCGGAAGGGCGCTGGCGCTGGTTCATGATCGACCTGGACCACTCCCTCGCCGCGGGCACGGGAGCCTTCGATCACAACACGCTCGACTTCGCGACGAACCCGGATCCGGATGAGTGGGGCAATCCCCTGTGGTCGACTCTGATCCTGAACAAGCTGCTGCAAAACTCGACGTTCAGGGACCTGTTCATCAGCTATTACGCCGACCACATGAACAGCATCCTGAGATCTGAGTTCATGCAGGCCAAGCTCGCGGAAGTCGAAGCGAACATCGCCGCGGAGGTTCCCCGCCACAAGGTGCGCTGGGAGATCGGCGGTTCCTGGCAGGATCGTCTGAACGCAATGCGCCAGTTCATCGACGAGAGGCCATTCTACGCGAAGCAGCATATCCTGGATTTCTTCGACATTCCCGACACGCTGACTCTGAGCCTGGACATCAGCCCGCCGAATGCCGGCACCATCGCCCTGACCGCCATCGAGGTGGATGAGAGCTGGAGCGGCACCTATTTTGCGGGCGTGCCGATCGCGCTGAACGCGGTCGCGAATCCGGGCTTCAGCTTTCAGGCTTGGTCTGACCCGGGCCTGCCCGCCGAGCCCGCGGTCGTAATCAGCGCCGCGGCGGACACTAGCCTCACGGCACTGTTCGTCGTAAATCCCCACGGCGGCGCCTGGGCGCGCATCAGCGAGATCAACTACCACTCATCCGACATCTTCGATCCGGGCGACTGGGTGGAGTTCCACAACCCCGGCGATCAGGACCTGGACCTGGGCGGCTGGGTTTTCAAGGACGAGAACGACAGTCACTCGGCCAACATCCCGGCTGGGACGGTGCTGCCGGCGGGCGGCTTTCTGGTACTCTGCGAGGATCTGGACGACTTCGAGGTTCTCTTCCCCAACGTGCTGAACGTGATCGGCGGGATGGATTTCGGGCTGAGCAACGGTGGCGAACTCCTGCGTCTCTTCGACGACAGCGACGCGCTCGTTGATTCTGTCGAGTACGACGACAGCCCGCCCTGGCCCCCCGAGCCGGACGGCTACGGGCCGACCCTGGAAATGATCAACGCCTATTCGAGCGAGAGCGGGCCGGGCAACTGGGCGGCGTCGATCAACGCGGAGGGGCACGGCACCCCCGGCCAGCAAAACAGCGTTTCGTTCCTCGTGAATGCAACGGGCGGCAGTCCCGCAATCCCGGAGTTCCAGTTCAAGGCGCCCTATCCGAACCCCTTCAATCCCGCCACGCTCCTGCGCTTCCACCTGCCGGAACGTGGATCGGTGCGTATCGAAATCTTCGACATCCGCGGCAGGAGCGTCGCCCTCCTTCACGACGGTATCCTGCGCGCCGGTTGGCACGAGATCACCTGGCAACCCGAGCGACTGGGCAGCGGCGTCTACCCCGCTCGGCTCAGCTTCGGCGGCAAGCAGCTCTCTCGGAAATTGATCCTTTTGAAATAGGGCCATATGGCCCCTGACTTTTGCATGCGAGGGTCTGGGTGGAGCACAATGCCCCGTCGCTGGAACCCGAGCCCCTTTCGTCGCGAGAGCAAGCATCTTCATCGCGTGATCGCAGCGAGGGCAAACAAGGGTTAGGCATTCGTAGATCCTCGCCAGCAACATTGCCAACATGTAGCGCTCGGCGCGGGACGCCTGCGTAGGTTCAGGTGCTGCCGGCTCCGCCTGTCCGTTCAGTTCCATTCGTGCTGACGCAGTGGCGGGTCAACGACGCCGGACGGGCCAGTCGCTCCAGGAGCTTCAGGTATAGGCAGGTCCGCCCGTCGGTTAGGGGCTTGCGCTGTTCGCAACCCGGCGCCAACGGATGGAGGCGCGCGAACCTTGCCTTGCCGATTGCGACCATTTACGCTCCTGCCGCACGCAGCCGATCTCTGATTGCATCGGCGAAGCGCCCGCTGGCCGCCGTTATCGGCGTCTTGAGCTTGGCAAACTTCGTTTGCGTCACGATTGGGGTCCGATTTTGACCAGTGGACGGCGTCCCGATTTTCTGTTTCCAGGAAAGGGGGAGTACGAGGATGAGGTTTTTCCACAGGAGGATCTCAGATTACTGGGCGCGAAGACCTCCCTGAAGGAGCGGTGGCGGCACAGAGGAAGCCTTTGGCATGATTATTGGTGCAGCCATGTGGGGATGAGTGACTGCGCCTAGCCAAAATGCAACTGCCAGCGTGACCCCCGACCACCACCTCCCGCGGCCACCAGCCCTCGGGAGCATCCGTGCTCGAGACTGCCACACAGGCAACATCGGCGAGCACCGGCCCGGCGGTCTATCGCCCACGCCGACCGGC
>JASLLE010000149.1 GCA_030747175.1 Dehalococcoidia bacterium
AGGAGGCTCTTTAACGGCCCCCTCCTAATGTAGGAGGGGGTTCGGGGGTGGTTACGTCACGCTTCGAGAGCCTCAGCGTGGGTTCGGGTTGACTACCCCGTCCCACCAACCAGCTGCACTTTGAGGCTGCCGGACGTTTTATCTCCCGCCAGCGCGAAGGCTTCGTTGATCTCGGACAGGCCGTAGCGGTGCGTTACGAGATTGGCTATCGGCGGTACTCCCGATTCCAGGATATCGATCGATACCTCGTAGTCGTGGCTGCCGTCGATCACGGCGTAGCAGTGCGACATGATCAGTCGAAGCTCCCGCTGCAACATGCCCACCGTGCTGAACGGGATCGGGTTTTTCTGCCCGCCGACGCTGACAATCCGGCCCGTCTTTCGGGTCGTGAAGATCGCCTGAGCCAGCGACGCCCCGGACGTACCGCCCACGCACTCGAACACCACGTCAGCTCCACGTTCCTCCGTGAGCTCATGCACAAGATCCAGCAACGGGCTTCCGCCCTCGGGAACCGCCGTATCTGCGCCCCGTCCGGTCGCGCCCTCCGATGCCGCCAGCCAGCCGTCCTCGGACTCCGCTTCGACCACCTCTGACGCACCCAGCCGCTTCGCCATCTCCGCCTGGTGCGGATGCCGCGCCGTCACGAGGATGTCTCGAACGCCCATCGCCGACAGCGCAGCCACGCAGGTCAGCCCGATCGTGCCCGCCCCCAGCACCACAGCGGTTTCGTACGAACGCGCCTCGGACAGCCGGACGGCGTGCACCGACACGGCCAGCGGCTCCACGAGCGCAGCCTGCTCCCACGTCAGCGAGTCGGGCACGGCAAAGCAGGCGTGGGCCGGGACGCACATGTACGAGGCGAACCCGCCGCCACGCCGCTCCTGTTTGTCCGTGCACTTGACGTATTCGCCCCGACGGCAGAACCAGCACGACATGCAGGCACGCGACAAACCCACCATCTCGACCGCAACGCGATCCCCCTCGGCGAGTCGCCGCACGTCACGCCCTGCCGCGATCACCGTGCCCACGACCTCATGGCCGACCGGCACGGGGTCGAGCTCGTTCCGGACACCGAGAAAGAACAGGTCGGAGCCGCAGATGCCCGCCGCACCGACCTGCAACACCACGTCTCCCGGTCCCGGCTCGGGGACGGTCTGGTCGATCAGGTCGAACGACCCGGCGCCGTTCCAGATCGCGGCAAGTGGCTTGTCGGCAACGGTCAAAGCAGGCTCCTCAGGGGTACTGGTTCGGTGCTGGGAATTGCACAAGCATACGCCGGACGCGACCCTCTCCCTGAGAGAGGGCTCATATTGATTCCCCCTACTGGTGCAGGAGGGGGCAGGGGGTGGCCGACCCGTATCGATGGGCGCAGCACAGACTTCGAGGATCGCAGAACAGGTCTGGTTCTGAATTCGAATGCGTTTGGCTGAATTGCCAGCGCTGTTGTCGACGCGTCGGTCCCGCTAAGCCTTGAACCCACCCATCAGCCTTGAACCCACCCTGAGGCTCTCGAAGGGTCCAGATGTGCGGCAACGTTTATCACTCAACCGCCACGCCTCGTATCCGCCAGACTCACTAGCGCGTCAATGTCACCCCGAATCAAGGCGTCCTTCTTCGCCCGCCGCCAGCCCTTGACCTGGTGCTCCAACTCCGGAGCCTCGATACCTGAGTCGCACTCGACCGTGTACACGAGCGAGACCGGACGACGCTTGGACGTATATCCACTGACCAGGCCCGTGTTGTGCTCCCAGACGCGTCGCTCAACATCACCGGTCGAGCCCGTGTAATACGAGCCATCTCCGCATCGCAGTATGTACATCCACGCCATGTACGTCAGGGTACGACTCGGCGTGGCTATCGCGGGAAACCGTGTCGCATTCCCGCCCTTCGAGAGCCTCAGGGTGGGTTCGGTTTGCGCCTCAGGGCGGTTTGGGTTGCGCGAGCTGCGTGGGTTTGGGTTGCGCGGACCGCGTGGGTTTGGGTCGCGCGGACCGCGTCGGTTACGAAATAGCCTCCCCGTGGTGGCAAGATTCCCGCCACGGCGACTGCGAATGAACCCTCGCGCAGGCGAACATCGCCCACCCTGAGGCTCTCGAAGGGCCCGGCCGTGCACCCACATCAAACACCGATCGCCTCGTCCACCAACTTCCGCCGTTTCACGAGTACCATGCGGGGCCTCAGTCATCGCCAACCCGCCAAAGGACACACATGCCTCGCATCAACAAGGTCATCGAACTCTGGGACGCCGGACAGCCGATCTATCACGTCGGCGCCGGCGAACTGTCTTACGACAACGGCGTGAAGCAGTCGCAGACATGGGCCGACTACCTTGAGATCGACTTCGAGAACGCCCCGTTTGACGTGATCGGCCTGCAGGCCTTCATGCGCGGCCTCGTCGCGGGCGGACCCACACCGTCCGGGCACCGCACCCCGACCGTTATCTGTACCGTACCGGCCAACGCGCGGACAAAAGAAGAGGTCGACGCCAACGCCTGGCAGATCAGGGCCGTGCTGTCGACCGGCGCACACGGAATCCTCAACACCCACGTCCGACAGGCCGATGCGACGCAGGCATTCGTCGAGGCATGCCGCTACCCGTTCCAGCAGATCGGCGTCTCCGATGGTCGGCTCCATCAAGGAACACGAGGCTCCGGCGGGCAGCAAACCCCGGCCGAGATCTGGGGCATGGACCCGGTGGCCTATACGAAGATCGCCGATGTGTGGCCGCTCAACCCCGAGGGTGAGATCATCACCGGCCTCAAGATCGAGGACAGGGAAGGCACGGCCAACGCCGATGACATCGCAGCCGTGCCCGGCGTGACCTACGGCGAGTGGGGACCCGGCGATCAGGGCATGTCACACGGCTACCCGGACTCGCACGACCCGCCGTATCCGCCCGACATGACGGCGGCACGGGAAAGGATCATGGCGGCGTACAAGCGCAACAACGTCCGCTTCCGGTCGGGATGGCGCGCCACCGATATGACGGTAGAAGAGCAGACGAAGAAACTGATAGACGAAGGCGTGTTGGATGTCGGGGTGAACGAGGCGGGCGCAGATTACGGCCGGAAATACACAGGCCGAACGATGCCCTGGTAGGTGGGGCCGACGCCCCCTCCTGAATCAGGAGGGGGTCCGGGGGTGGTTAATTCCGGGCGTCACGCACAGGTCGCGACCCCACCTCCAACCTCCTCCCTCCCAGGGAGGAGGCTTTCTATCGCCCCCTCCTGATTCAGGAGGGGGTCCGGGGGTGGTTATGTACGGCCGTCACGCACAGGTCGCGACCCACACCTGAATCCTCTCCCCGGGAGGGAGAGGACAAACTGCACTCCCTACCCCGGCGCGCGAAACAGGTAGATCGCCCAGTTGAGCGTGTCCCGGGCGTGTCGGAGGTAGACGGTCCGGTTTTCTCGCATCCTCGCAAGCAACTCGGGCAAGTCGGGATCGTCCGGGTTCTCCACTGCGAAAGCCTCGGCCGCCCGCCACTGAAGTCCTTCGTAGCGATCCCAGTCATCCTGACTGCTGACGATCGCGTAAAGCGGCGTCAGACCAGCGTTCACGGCGATCGCTACGTTCTCTGCGTGGGTCACCAGATTTGCCACAAGCCCCGGCTCGGCGTTTTCGTATTCGGCCGACGGCTCATGCATCTTGAACGGCTCGCCGATGGCTATCAGTCCGCCGGGCTTTGCGATCTTTTTCAGCGCCTCGATGGTCCCGACGTATCCATCCCAGACCCAGGTCGCGCCGATACACATCGCCAGATCGAAGGACCCTGGCGCAGCGTCGTAATCTGCCCCACCCATAAGGACGATTTCGACTCTGTCGTCCAGCCGGCGTTCAGCGACTCGCTGCCGTGCCACTTCCGTCTCGTAAGAAGAGATATCGACGCCAACGCCGGACGCGTCGTGGTGGTCGGCGATTCGGATCAACAGCTCCGCCTTGCCACACGCTATATCAAGCACACGCGCGCCGGATTGGAGCGGGAGCAGGTTTACAAGTTCCTCTAATTTGGCTTCAGATGTCGGGTTGCAAACCAGGTGGTCGGCATGCGTGACGGCGTAATACTTCCAGATATCCATGACTGGACACGTTTCTCCCCACAGGGCAACGGCTTGACTCTACTGACCCCCTTACGCCCGCTTGACCTCGATAACGGACCCTGCATCCGCGT
>JASLLE010000014.1 GCA_030747175.1 Dehalococcoidia bacterium
TGTACGGCATCGATCTGCGGGTCGATCGCGGCGAGTTCGTCACAATCATCGGGCCGAACGGGTGCGGCAAATCGACTTTCTTGAAGGCGTTATTTGGCCTTGCTACACATTACGCGGGCACGGCCGTCCACAACGGGACGGATGTTTCCGGGTGGCGCACCGACCGACTCGTCGCTCGCGGGATCGCCTACGTGCCACAGGTCGACAATGTCTTCCCATCGCTCACCGTGCGCGAAAACATGCAGATGGGTGGAATTCGCCTGTCAGCGAGCAAGCTGAAAGATGGTATCGGCAGGGTCTGCTGGACCTTCCCCGACCTTGAGCCGAAGATAAGCGACCTCGCAGCTTCTCTCTCCGGCGGCGAGAGACAGATGCTGGCGATATCGCGGGCGTTAATCTCGGATCCATCTTTCCTGCTGCTGGACGAGCCGACAGCCGCGTTATCGCCGATATATCAACAGCAGATCATGGGCTGCATTGATTCACTTCGAAATCAAGGATTGACGGTGCTTCTGGTCGAGCAAAACGCCAGACTTTCGCTTGCTCGTTCAGACCGCGGCTACATATTTGCCGAAGGAAAAGTAGTCCATACCGGGAGCGCCGCCGATATTCTCAGTGATCCAAATATCGGCGAATATTTCCTGGGCGTACATGAGTGATCTGTGTGCCGTTTTCGCGTCGCCTGAGGGACGGGATTCGAGGGATTCATACCTGACCTGACCTCGTTGCGGCACCCCGGGCAATAAGCCTTTGTCTACATTCGATCCGGAAAGCGAAGGATCAGGAATCTCTTTTCTTGCCCTTAAATGCAGACCAGCCCCCGGCCTTCCGACCGGGGGCTGAGTCCGTTTCGTGTTCCTGGTGGAGACGGGGGAGAGTCGAACTCCCCGTCCAGCAAGGGTTTCGCTTCGACGTCTACAAGCTTAGTCGGTGATTTGTTGTCTCGCCGCCCAGTTCACTCTCCGGCGGGCTAGCTCGGCGACCAGCCGATGATCTTAGGTCCGCACCAATCGGCGTCAGGCAGACAGCACCCCGAGTAAGCGTCGCGGCCTCCGATCCCCTCAGGGCAAGAATCGGGGCCACGTGGCTGGGATTAAGCAGCCATAGCGAGTTGTTTCTCGCCAGTTACTTTTGCGCCAACGGATTATCGAGGGGGCTGGCGTCCTCGGCTTGCAGTCTGGCGGATGCCTCACTGTCGAATCCACGCGTCCCCAGATACCCCTTAATCGTACCGCGAACGGCCAACGGCCAGTGATATCGGAACGTTAAATAGGCTCAGCAAGCAAACGATTCCCCCTGTGATGCGGAATCTGATTACCGGACGAACAGGGCAGGGCGATGCCGGTTAACGGTCTCGCAGCCTCGCCGCACGTTGCATATCGCGCTTGACTTCGCGATCCCGGATCGCATGCCGCCGATCGTACTGCCGGCGTCCTTTTGCTACCGCGATCTCCACCTTGGCGCGATGGTCCTTCAGGTACAGGCGTAACGGCACCAGCGTGGATCGCTCCCGGCCGAGTTCCAGCTCCAGGCGCCGAAGTTCCTTCTTATGTAGCAACAGCTTTCGCGGCCTCAGCGTGTCGTGCTCGGAGTAGTGGCTTGCGCCTTTGAACTCTGCGATATGGGCGTTCATCAGCCACAGTTCGCCACCCCGGATACGGGCATACGCCTCTGCGATATTGACCCGTCCCTCGCGCACGGACTTTATCTCGGTCCCGCTGAGGACCAGTCCCGCCTCAAACCTCTCGGACAGCGTGTAGTTAAACCGGGCGCGACGATTTTGCGCGATGGTCTTGTATCGCGTTCCAACATCCGTCACGGCCGTTCGTTCACGGCCAACAGAACGCCGGGGCATGGTCAGCCCACCTGTGCTATCGACAACTGGAAGTTGAGTTGCTCGATCGCCGCGTCGAGCTGCAGATCCTCTTCGGCATCGAACGGCAATTCGATGGCCACATCAGGGATAACGCCCTCGCCCTCGATCAGCCCACCGTTCGGCGTGTACCAGCGACCTATCGTGAGGTAGATTCCGCCTTCATCTTCATCGAGGTCCCGAAGAATGTTCACGGACCCTTTGCCAAAGGTCTGAGCGCCGATGATTGCGGCCCGGCCGCGGTCCTGTAACGCCGCCGCGAGTACCTCGCTCCCGCTGGCGCTGAACTCATCCACGAGCACCACGAGCGGCATTTGCAGCGCCGAACCTCCCGAACCGGCTGACCAGTCGCGGCGAACTCCGCGACCGTTGATCTCGTATGTCACCAGCCCGCCGTCAAGGAACTCGGCGGCGACATCTACGGTCGCATCCAGCAGCCCGCCGGGATTGGACCGGATATCCAGGATGATGCCTTCTGATTTCGCTTCCTTGATGTCCTCTATGACATCCCGCAACTCCTCTGCCGTTCGCTCAGTGAACTGCGTTATCCGGATAACCGAATACGGCGGATCCTCCGGGTTGCCATCGCCATCGTGCAGATCACGCCGGAACACGCTCGCCGTCGGGATGGTGCCGCGGATAATCGTAACGACGATCGGATCGAGCTCGCCGAGCCTCTGGATGGTCAGCTCGACCGGGGTTCCACCTTCACCGCGAATCCTGTTGACCGCGTCGATGACGCTCCAGCCTTCTGTGTCCTCGCCATCCACGGCAAGGATGATGTCGCCGGACTTGATCCCGGCGCGCTCGGCCGGCGTATCCGGGATCGGTGAGACGACGATGATGCGCTTGCCGTCCGGGGTGTTGTCGATCTGCGCTCCAATGCCTTCGAAGTCGCCCTGGAAAGACTCAAGTTGTCGTTCGAATCCGGCAGGCGTCACGTACGAGGTGTACGGGTCGTCCAGCGCATCCAGCATGCCCCGTATGGCGCCGCGAGCCAGTATTTCGGGGTCGATGTTGTCCCGTTCAACGTACTCGCGAGCGACCGTCGCGAAGGTTTCCCAGACAGGCGCCAGTCCTTCAGGGATGTCGTCCGGGCTGTCGATCACCGGCAACGGCGTCGCGGACGCCACAAGCCGGTCACGACCCGGCAGTTCGCCGTCATCAACGGCCTGCGCCGTGGGATCGCTATCGCCGTCGCCGCCGCCACACGCCACGGCGAGCACCATGAATACGCCGGCGACAACTGGACCCCAGCGTTTGAGACTCTTCAACATGACGTTCGATGTTACCTCGTGGGCCAGCCATATAGACATGAGGGATACACACGCTGGCTGGCCGAAATAAAAAGGCCGACGGGCCCGGACCGTCGACATCTCAGTCGAGCGTAGCACGATGGCGTGCGTGCCCGGATACGGGACGGCCCTGCGTGCTGCACGGGCATTCGGATGCGCCGCCGCCCATAAAGGGCGATACGACACAACGAGGCGTTCGGGTTCAGGAGGGGAAGCTCAACGTCGTCCTGGCGAACGCCCCCGGGATATCAGAAATGCCGCATCGGTAATGGGCGGGCCAGTGGTCCTGGTTTACATAACCATCGGAAGTGGTTCATCGTAATTGACATAACTACTATAGTGCGACGTTATTCCAATCGTAACCGGACGACTGCCCTGCCTCTTTGCTCCCTTGTCAACTTTCCCGAAATTCAAGCGCGCCGCAGCGTACAATCCGGGCAGGCTCTCACCGCTGTTCTGACGCCCGATCACTCCAGACAACCGACCATGGACCACGAATGCCCATTCCCACTGCCGACCCGATCATCGTCGCTCCGACCAACATGCCACTTCATGACGACGAGTCGCTGGACTTTGCTGCGCTGGCGCGAAATGTTGACAGGTTTTGTGGCACCGCGCTTTCCGGGTTTGTTGTCGGAAGTTACGGAGGCGAAGAATTCCACATGGGCGAGCCGGAGAAGATCGCCGCCCTGAAGACGGTGGTCGACGCACACCACGGCCGACGCTTCGTGATTGCCGGGATAGATACTCTTTCGCCTACCGAGGCGGTCCGGCTCGCCAACATTTACGCCGAGACCGGGGCAGATATGGTGCGTGTTCGCGTCCCTCCGAGGGCGGGAGACGGCAGTCGGCAGGCGCCCATTCAGGACTATTTCGAGCGAGTGACCCGCGACAGTCCGGTTCCGGTCATTGTGATCCACCAGCCGAAGACGCCGATGGGTGTCGATGTGACGCCGCAAGAGTTGGCCGACATCACGGCGTTCGACAACGTTTTCGCCTACATCATGTCGCTGAATTACCGCTACGAGTGCCGAATGGCGCCGTTTGTGAACGATGCGGTGAAGTTCTGGTCCTGCAACGGGACACTGCTCATGCCTGCCGGGATCATCGGCGCCGTCGGAGCCTGCCTCCTGTTTGGCAACTGGGGGCCGCACATCGCACGAGACATCATCCGGGCCTGTCTCGATAGGCGATTTGCCGACGCGCAAGAGTTGCAGTTGCGCATCAATCACATGGACTACCTGGGAATGGCCTGGGGCGTCGGCGTGCAAAAGACAGGATTGAACCTGATGGGGTATGAAGGAACGGTGCCTCGACTGCCGAATCTCCCACTGAGCGAGACGCAGGTCGCCGAAGTTCGAGAGGCGCTTATCGAGGCCCGGATACTGAATGCCGATGGATCGCCAGCGCCGCAGATATAAGACATCGACCAGACCGCTATCACAGTAAAGAGGATTAACAGATGCGCTCCCTGGGATTTGCCGAAGTCGCCATCGTCGTACAGGACGTTGCCCGCTCGGCCGAGTTCTACGTCGAACTCCTCGGATACACCGAGGCGCACTTCGATACCTACACGCCCCCGTCTGGCAGCCGAATCATCCAGGTCGGCCCCGACCACTTCCTCGGGCTCTGGGAGCCGGGTATCTGGACCAGCGACTACCTTAACGGCTCGTACGGCGACTACTTCGGCAAGAACGTCGGCCAGGCCCACCTCGTCCTGGCGATCGCACAGGACGAGGTGCAGCCCCTCGCAGACCGACTCACCGCCGCCGGGTGCGCCATAGCCGGCCCGATGCCCCACGGCGACGGCTCCCTCCACCTCTACGTATCAGACCCCGACGGTCACGCAATAGAGTTCTGGGGGAAGTAGGCTGTGGGCGATCCAACCGCAGCGGGCATTCAGTCGTTGCCTTCATTGGCTTCGCCCAGCGGGCGGCGGATACGCAATATGCCGACGTCATCCTGAACTTGATTCAGGATCCGGTTCTGGGTCGTGACAGCAGGACATCGGCCCCGGGTACGTACGCCCGGTACACGTTCCAACTACTAGATGACGCTGCCGTCAGACGGCTCGATCCTGAATCAAGTTCAGGATGAGGGACACAGCGTTCAGGATGGGTATTTATGCCCAAAATGACAAACGAACGCGACCCACACCCGGTCCTTCGAGAGCCTCAGGATGGGTCCCCGCACAGGGAGAGCGATATAACGAACGCCCCCTCCTGATGCAGGAGGGGGTATTGGGGGTGGTCAGGCGTGGTGCGATGGAATGGAATGTTTCTGGGTCACAGGTCTTCACCCTCACCTCAGCCCTCTCCCTGAGGGCGAGGGGGCTTCCTTCCTTCTCCCAGCGGGAGAAGGTGCAGGATGAGGGAGAGCGTTCCGCTCACGGACGGCGTTTGTAGTCAGGGGTCTGGAGTAACGATTGTCATCCTGGGCATGGGATCGGGTCGACGAATACTGGACGGAGAAGGTTGTGGACATAAACGACCTGATTGAACAAGAGCCGGGAGATTCTTCGTCTCCGGCTCAGAATGACAATTCGCCGTGTCTGCCAGCCTTACTCGCTTTCGCCGGAGACGCGTTAGCTAACGATTGCCGCTACCTGCTCCACTCGTTGTGCGGCTTCCTTCAGCTCTTCGTCGATCGCCGCCCGCAGCTCGTCGATGCCCCAGCCTTTGATCGCGGACGCCAGCACGACCTGCGAAATCTCGCCTCGCAGGTCTCCGCCGAGTTGGGACGAATCAAACGCGGCAAGCTCGACTCCGGCCCCGTTGACGCTCCCGTTTGCGCCGGGCAACCGGTCGTCTCCGGTCGGTGAAACCGGTGATTCCGTAGATGGTTGTTCCGGCGCCTCGCCGGTGAGCAGGTCCATCTTGTTGAGCACCAGGATCCGCGGCACGTGCGACAGGTCCATGTCGTCCAGGATCCTGTCCACTACCTCGATCTGCTTTTCGGAGTACTCGGAACTGGCGTCCACCACGTGCACCAGAACGTCCGCCTGTTCCAGCTCTTCCAGGGTTGCGGCAAACGATTCCACGACGATCGGCGGCAACTTGTAGATGAAGCCGACCGTGTCGGAGAGGGTCGCCGGCGCGCCCGAAGGCAGATATACCTGCCGGGTCGTCGTATCCAGTGTCGAGAAAAGCTGGTCCCGCTCCATCACCTCGGACGAGGTCAGCCTGTTGAACAGCGCACTCTTGCCGGCGTTCGTGTAGCCGACAAACGCCGCCACCCCGAGATCAGACCGCTTCCGGTTATTGCGCTGGCCCTCGCGTCGCAATCGAACCTTTTTGAGCTCCTTCTTGATACGTGAAATTTTGGTCCGGACCAGTCGTCGGTCGGTCTCGATCTGCGTCTCACCCGGGCCGCGGGTTCCGATCCCACCACCGAGTCGTTCAAGGTGAGACCACTGACCCGCGAGCCGTGGCAGCAGGTACTCGCTCTGCGCAAGCTCGATCTGGAGCTTGCCCTCGGCTGTACGGGCGCGCCGGGCGAACACATCGAGGATGAGCGTGCTGCGATCGATCACCTTGATCTTGAGATCGTCCTCCAGCCGGAGTTGCTGGGACGGCTTAAGCTCGTCGTCGAAGATGACGGTGTCGGCGCGTGTCTCGCGAATCTCGTCGCGCAGGTCGTCGATCTTGCCCTTGCCGATGTAGGTAGGCGAGTACTTGTTGAGCGTCTGGGACATCCGTCCCACGACTTCCGCCCCGCATGCCTCGGCGAGGGCAGCAAGCTCATCGAGCGAGTCTTCGACCGGCCAGAGCGATTTCTCCCTGCGAACCTGCGCGCTTACAACGTAGACGCGTTCCTGCCGACGAGAAGTCTTGATTCGTGAGGATCTGGCCAAACCCTTGTCCGTGCTCCTGGATAACTGGCGCTCTTCTTCTTGATTCTATCTGGCAGGCGGCGGCGGGATCTTCCAGTCCCGCAGGCGGGAGAGGCCTTCGTCCACCCTGTCGTCACCAAGGGTAAGCGATAACCGTATGTAACCCTCACCGGATTCCCCGTAAGAACTGCCCGGGGTTACGACGATATCTCGCTCTTCAAGCAGCGCGTTGGCGAACCCTTCGGACGTGTACCCCTCGGGCACTCGCGTCCAGACGTACAGACCGGCCTGCGGCGCTATTACAGCCAGCCCGATGGAACGTAGGGCGTCTACTACCCTGTCCCGCCGATCCTGATATCCCCGGTTGTTCTCGATCACCCAGTCGCCGTGG
This sequence comes from Dehalococcoidia bacterium, assembly GCA_030747175.1. Lineage (GTDB taxonomy): Bacteria > Chloroflexota > Dehalococcoidia > Lucifugimonadales > Lucifugimonadaceae. Next base: position 7,392 of record JASLLE010000014.1, read on the forward strand.
TTGTCCAGCGCCTCGATCGCCATTTCCTGAACAGCCTGCGGAACACCGGAATCCAGGTTGGACTTGATCACCCGCAGGGCCTCTACGAGATCAGCGTTCCCGACGGCAGCGCCGACTCGCCAGCCGGTCATGTTGAAGGTCTTGGACAGGGAGTGGAACTCCATGCCGACATCCATCGCACCATCGGCCTGGAGGAAGCTGGCCGCCTCGTAACCGTCGTACACGATCTCGCTGTAGCAGTTATCGTGCAGGACGATGAGATCATTGGATTTTGCGTATTCCACGACCCTGTTGAAGTACTCGAGCGGAGCGACGCCGCCGGTGGGATTGTTCGGATAGTTCAGCCAGAAGATCCTGGCATTTCTGGCGACATCGGACGGGATGTCGTCCAGATCAACCAGCCACCCGGCCTCTTCGTGCATCGGAACCTTGTAGCTGACGCCCCCGGCGAAGATGGTGCCGACGTCGTAGACCGGGTAGGCCGGGTCCGGCATGATCGCCACGTCGCCCGGGTTCAAGAATGCCAGCGCCGCGTGGCCGATGCCCTCCTTGGCGCCGATGAGGCTGATCGCCTCGGTCTCAGGGTCCAGCTTCACGCCGAACCTGCGCTCGTACCAGTCGGTTACCGACTTCCGGAACTCGGGAAGCCCCTCGGATTCCGGGTAACGGTGGTTGGGGGCGTTGCGTGTGCCTTTGTCCAGCGCGTCGAGGATGAATCCGGGCGTCTCCCGGTCCGGGTCGCCAATCCCAAACGAAATCACATCGATGCCCTGCGCCTTCTTGGCGGCGATCGTGCGTGAGATAGTGACGAAGGGGTACTCGGGCAGCTGGTTGACGCGATCGGCGATGTGCATGGTTTTTGGATTTCCCGGGAATGCGAAATGAATTGGTGAATCAGGCTGAGGTGAGTCGGCGTTTCAGGTTTGCTGGAAGTCTCTATTTCTCAGGTCATTCTGAGCCGAGGCGAAGGATCTCGCCGCTGGATGACGGCCGCACGGCGGATCATCTTGCGTTCGACAACCGGCGAGATTCACTTCGAGAGCCTCAGCACAAACTCCGTCGCTGGCTCCTCAGACTGACATATTGCGGTATCTGCGAAGTCGAAAGAGGCAGTGTAGGTCGAACGGCCGTTGACGGGGAGGCCTCAATCGGGCCAGACACCTTCGTATACCTCGACAGCCGGGCCTTCAAGGTAGATCTCGCCCTGCCCGGGCCATGTGATGCGTAACTCTCCGCCGGGAACCTGGACGCGAACCGTGTCGTCGGTAAAACCGTGAAGCTTTGCGGCCACCGCCGTCGCGGTCGTCCCGGTGCCGGAAGACAGGGTTTCCCCTGCCCCACGCTCAAAAATCCGGGCCTTGAGCGTCCCGGAATCGATGACGTTGGCGATCTCGAAGTTGATCCTGTTCGGAAATAACGGATGGCTCTCGACGTGCGGTCCGATCTCCAGTAATGGAAAATCGTCCACGTCCTCTTCAGGAAACACCACTGCGTGCGGGTTGCCCACAGACAGGCATGTCACCTTGAGCCGTCGGCCTCCGGCCTCGATCTCGTAGTCGAGAACGCGCTCCGGATTGCTCATAGCCTGCGCATCCACAGGTATTTCGGACGGCGTCAACTCCGGTTCTCCCATGGCGACGCGCGCCGCCGTCATCACCTCGCCGTCCATCGTGGGCACAACCGTACGGACGCCGCCTCCGGTCTCCACGATCAGTCCGTCAGGGCCGGGCACAGCGATCTTGCGGTCGATCACAAACTTGGCGAACAGTCGTATGCCATTCCCGCTCATCTCGGCTTCCGACCCATCCGGGTTGTAGATCCTCATTCGGACCTGCGCCACGTCCGAATCCTGGACAAGGGTTATCCCGTCAGACCCGACACCGAAGTTGAGCCGGCTCATGGCGACCGAAAGCTCGCCCCAGTCCCGGCCGAGCCCGCGCCCGTCTATGGCGATGTAGTCGTTCCCGGCTCCGTGGAGTTTGACGAATGGCAGCGCCAAAAATGGCCCCTTCCCGATATAGATATCTCTCGAATCAACCGAAGCGAATGCGACCCCGGAACATGACATTCTAGGGACCCCAGGCGAGCCGGTAAACGGGTCATTTAGGGTTGTGTTTTGCCTGGTGTTTAGTTTGAAGCGGCCTCACATAACCATGATGACACTAATCCGTCAGCCGCCCGAAGGGTGCTCTCAGGTTCGCGCCCATCGAACCAGGTAATACGTTCGTCACCGCTTGAGAACCAGTTGTCCTGGTGTCGCGCCAGGCTTCGTGTCGCCCGTCTCGTCGCATGCACCGCATCGGCGTAACTCCGCTCACCCGCGAGGTAACCGGCCAGCTCCCTGTAGCCGATCCCGGTCATCGCCGGCGCGCTCAAAGGTATGCCTCGCTCGACCATGCTCCGCACTTCATCCACCCAGCCGTCCATCAACATGCCGTCAATTCGGGCATCGATACGGGCGTAAAGCCTCTCCCGTGACACCTTGAGCCCAATTATCAAAGCGTCATACGGGGGCTCTTCAGTGCGCCGCGGGCCGATATTCGCACCCGATTGTGCGACCTCAATAGCCCGGATTACCCGGCGCACGTTACGGGAGTCGATACGTTCAGCCGCTTCCGGATCAATATCCTTCAGACGCGCGTAAACCACATCCCCGCCCTTATCTCTCGCCTCGCGTTCGAGCTCAGATCGCAGTTCCGCGTCTGGCGGCACCCTCGGCACGTTCCACCCTTCGAGCAATCCCCACACGTACTGCCCCGCCCCACCTGCCAGAACCGGAATCGATTCCCGGGCTGTAATGCCGCTGACGACTTTCCTTGCCGCATCGAGATAATCAGCCAGCCCGAACGGGTCTTCCGGTTCCAGGAAATCGATCAGGTGGTGTGGCGCCGATGCCAGCTCGTCCGCTGACGGCTTTGCGGTCCCGATATCGAAGCCGCGATAAAACAGCCGGGAATCTGAGTTAACCACCTCGCCGTTGAACGCCCGGGCCAGGTGGATCGCCAGAGCCGTTTTGCCCGCGGCAGTTGGCCCGACGATGGCAAGCAATGGCGGCTTTGCCAGTTTTCTTTCCGGCGAGTTCGTGCTCGACATCGTTGAATGACGACTGCGCTGTCCGTCAACCGGACGCAGCAAACGCCTCGACTATGTGTGAGAAGGCGTGCCCGTCCAGGCTCGCCCCGCCGACCAGCGCGCCATCGACGTCGGGGGAAGCAGCGTAGGAAGCGGCGTTGTCGACGTTGACACTGCCCCCGTACAGGATCGGAACGGCATCGGCGGTATCGGACGAATACAAAGAAGCCAGCGCGTTGCGAATCGCCGAAGCCATCTCCTGTGCGATCTCAGGAGATGCGGCCCTGCCGGTGCCGATCGCCCAGACCGGTTCGTATGCGATCAATACCCCTGAGAGGTCAGGCATTTCCGCCAGGCTGCCCTTCACCTGGGAGGCCACGAAGCTCTCCGCTTCCCCGGAGTCGCGAACACCGAGAGACTCGCCAACACACACGATTGGGCGCAGGCCGGCTGCCAGCGCGGCCCCTGCTTTCGCCGCGGTCGTGGCGTCGTCCTCGCCGTACATGGACCGCCGTTCTGAGTGGCCCACGATCACGTAAGTGCATAACCCGGCCAGCATGTCTGCCGACAACTCCCCGGTATGCGCTCCCCGGGGATGGGCGCTAAGGTCCTGCGCGCCGATGAAAACGCTCGATTCATTGAGCGCCATCGACACCGGTAACAGCGATACCGCCGGCGGGCAAACGATCGTCGTCACGCCGTTGACGCCGGATACGCCGGCGGCGATTGCCCGCGCCAGCGCCGATGCTTCGGCGAGCGTTGTGTTCATTTTCCAGTTGCCAGCGACTACCGGCGTTCGCATTCTCCCCCCTCGTTAAGGCTAGTCACCTGGTCGATCTGCCGGTTCGGTCACATCTAGCAAAGCGGCCACTCCCGGCAGTGTCTTGCCTTCAAGGTACTCCAGCGACGCCCCGCCGCCGGTCGAAACATGGGTGATCCGATCTCGAAGACCTAGCTCCCCGACAGCAGCGGCCGTCGATCCTCCGCCGACAACGCTGACGCAATCGTCGTTCGCAGCGATCGCTTCAGCCACCGCGGTCGTCCCGCTGGCGAAGGCGGACCACTCAAACACGCCCATCGGGCCGTTCCAGATAATCGTTTTGGCCCCGGCGATCTCCCCGGCAAATGCGGCGGCCGATTCGGGGCCGATATCGAGGACAAGCGCGCCATCGCTTATGGCAGAGACACTTACCGTGGACGGCTCTGCGCCCTCCCTGAATTCCATCGCCGTTATGACATCCGTGGGGGTCAATATCCGGGCCTGTGAATCCTTCAACAGCGAACGAGCCACTTCGATTTCGTCGAAATCCGATGGGTCGGCATCCACGTGACCCGCCGCGGCCAGGAACGTTTTGACCATTCCCCCACCGATCAGCACCGTGTCTACCCGGCTCGCCAGGTGCCTGAGAACGGCGATCTTGTCAGATACCTTCGCACCGCCGATCACGGCGACCACCGGCCGGACCGGGTTTTCAAGGCAGGCGGCGAGCATCTCCAGCTCCCGGGCCATCAACAACCCGGCCACAGCCGGCATGTTCTCCGCAACGCCCACCGTCGACGCATGTGCGCGGTGCGCCGCGCCGAAAGCGTCGTTAACAAATACGTCGCCAAGCGAGGCAAGCTTGCGCGCGAACCCGGGGTCGTTCGTCTCTTCCCGCTTGTTGAAGCGTAGATTCTCTAACAGGGCGACATCGCCCGGCTTCATTGATTCCACCACGAGCATCGGCACCTTGCCCGCGGGACCCCGGCCATCCATCACCTCAACGCCCAGTAGCTCCGATAGCCGTTCACGCACGGGAGTAAGCCGCAGTTCCGGGTCCACCTCGCCGCCCGGCCTGCCCATGTGGGAGCACAGCATCACGCGACACCCGCGATCACGCAGGTACTCAATAGTCGGCAGCGCCGCCCGTATGCGTGAATCGTCTGAAATCCGGCGGCTCCCCGGTGTTGCGGAAGAAACAGGGCCTGTCGTAGGAACGTTGAAGTCCACCCGCACCAGAACACGGCAATCCTGGAGATCGACATCTTCTACGGTCTTCTTACCGGCCGCAGGCATCTAGGCTTCCCCGCCCGTTGTCGATTTACCAGTCGCAGCCCTGGGAGCGACGACGCCATCCGGCATCGCCAGGAAACAGGCCGCTTCACTCAACAGTTCTATTGCGACGGGCGGCAACTTCGCCGCCTCCAGCGCTGACATGGCCTCGTCCAGCAGGTGGGAAATTGTCGTTAACGAGAACTTTCTAGCCTCCGCGGCGTCCAGCAGCTCGGTCAGCGATACGATGGACGCGGGATCGATCACCCGCTGCATGTAGATCTCACCAACTCGGCGGCGATGCGTGGGAGACCCGGATTCGACCACGTATGCCACGGGAAGCGTTTTCTTTTTGGCGACGAGCCGCCCCTGCCGGGTTTCATCGCGCTCCCCGTCCGGCCAGAACAGATCACAGTCATCGGCGACCCTGATCGCCGCTCCAAGCTTGCGTCCAAACTCATTGAGGCCCCCGGCGACGGCCTCACCGGTTTCGCCACCGGCCCGGGCGCCAAGTTGCAGAGCGCAGGCGAGCAAGGCTCCCGTCTGCGATTCTGACATCGAAAGATACTCATCCACCCCGACATCAAGCCGCTCCTGTAATGTGATGTCCCGGTACTGGCCCTCGCAGGTATCGAGATTAGCCTCATCCAGCACGCGAATCGCGTCCGCTACCGATTCGGACGGGATCCCGTTATTGCGGGCCTCGAAAAGCGCAAGGCGCGCAAGGGCGTGCATCCCGTCTCCCGTATTGATGGCCTGCGCCGGTCCCCATGACCACACACGGAGGCGCGTCCATCGCGCTCGGAGTTGCCGTCACGGATGTCGTCATGGATCAGCATGTGGTTGTACAGGTATTCGACCGCACAGGCGTGAGGCAATGCATCAGCGTAGTTGCCGCCCAGGGCCTGACAGGCCAATAGAACAAGCGCGCCGTGGGCCCGCAGTGGCGGGGCCGAGATGCGTTCCTCGCCCGTCGTCTCCGCCCAGCCCATGTGATAGCCCATCATCCGGTAGAGCGGCAACGGGCGATCCGCGACGAGCGCCTTGAGCGCCGACTCCAGCTCATCCCGGTGTTCGGTCAATCCGGCCGGTGGGCTCCCGGACATCGTCGTCATAGGTCGGCGTCACCATTCAACTGTCTGTGCCAATAGAAATATCAAGACCGCCCGCCGCACCTGGAACGTCAGGCGCGCCCTCAGCCGCCGGCTCCGCTCGCGACATCCGGGTACACGCATTGCAGCGCTCCCAGTGAAATCGCGCCGTGCCGCCGGACTAACGGGGGATCGACCGTGAAGTCTACGACCGTGGAAGCGGCCTCGTGCGCCCCGCAAACGCCATCGACGATGAATCCAAGCGCATCACAGAACGCGGCTTTCACCTCCCCCGCGGTCTTCAACGGCCTTTCGCCGGATCGATTGGCAGAGGTTCCGGTGATCGGGCCGCCAACGGCGCGTGCAATATCCCGGGGCGTTAAGTGATCCGGTACACGCACGCCAACGGTGCCCGCACCGGCGGAGACTACATCCGGAATACGGTCCACCGCATCGAGCACAAGCGTCAGAGCGCCCGGCCAGAATGCCCCGGCCAGGGCGGCGGCGCCATCCGGCACAGATGCGGCGACCAGGAGTAGATCCTCGGGAACCGCGATCAAGAGGGGGACCGGGCTGTTCGCGGGCCTGCCCTTGGCGGCAAATAGCAAGTCAACGGCGGCAGCGTTGAAAGGATCTACACCGAGTCCATAGAAAGTATCGGTTGGGAAAGCGACCACTCCCCCACTCCGAATCACGGCGGCGGCTTGAACAACTGACTCCTCCGGCGGAGGACCGGAATCGCGCCGGTTCGCGTCGGGGCTCAAAGTAGAAGTCCGTGCGGGGGCAACCTACAGCTCCCGGGTTCACTGGTGAGAGGTCAACGTAACCGAACTCCGCCCGCCTCCTGCGGATAGGCGCGAGCAACGGCGTCCACGAACGATTTACGTTGACGGAGTTTAGCACGGGTGCTAGCTTTGAACGTCTCGCCGCACACCCTTCAGCGCCGGTTCCCTGGACATGCCAGATCCCTCCGGCAGACCTGCACCGGGAGATATGCCAGAAGACGCCGCGCAGACTCCTCAAGAAGCTCTCGAACAGGCGGTCGCCGACAGCCGCCGAATCTCAACGACGGGCGACATTGAGGTCGCCACTTATCTGGAAATCGCCCAGGGTGAGCGAGTCCGTGGCGGACGCCCGGACCAGGACACATCGGAACCGGAAACAGTCCTCATCATGGACTTCGGCGCCCAGTACACGCACCTCATCGCGCGGCGAGTGCGCGAGGCACATGTGTTCTGTGAAATCGTCCCCCATTCGACAACTAGCGCAGCGCTGGAAGGCAAGAACGTCGTCGGGATAATCCTTTCGGGCGGCCCCAACAGCGTCTACGAAGAGGGAGCGCCACTGGCGCCCGGCTGGGTCTTCGAGGCCGGGGTTCCGATCCTCGGCATCTGTTACGGGATGCAGGCGCTCGCCCACCAGCTCGGCGGGGTGGTCGCCGCAGGGTTGCAGCAGGAGTACGGATACGCCGTCATCCATCGTAATGACCAGACTACTGCACTGCTTGACGGCATGGATGAAGCATCACCCGTCTGGATGAGTCATGGGGACCGGATCGAAACGCTCCCGCCGGGCTTCAAATCTCTCGCTTACTCGGAAAACTCCCCGGTCGCCGCCATCGGCAACGAGAACGGCATCTACGGCATACAGTTCCACCCGGAAGTGGTGCACACGCCGCAGGGCGCGAAACTCCTCAGCAACTTCGTCCACAAGATCTGCGGCGCATCGGGCGACTGGACGCCGGGCCACTTCGTCACCGAGGCGATCGACCGCATCAGGCAGCAGGTCGGTGGCGGCAAGGTCATTTGCGCCCTGTCGGGAGGTGTGGACTCGGCCGTCGCCGCCGTGCTGCTGCATCGAGCCATCGGCGACAACCTCACCTGCATATTCGTCAACAACGGACTACTGCGCCGGGAAGAGGCGGATCGGGTCCAAGCGGTGTTCGGCCGCACACTCGGGTTGAAGCTTCGCTACATCGACGCATCAGAACGCTTTCTCTCGGCCCTGAAGGACGTGACGGACCCCGAGGAGAAACGGAAGATCATCGGCCGGGAGTTCATCGGCGTGTTCGAGGAAGAGGCGGACGAACTGGGCGAGGTCGACTTCCTGGCACAGGGGACCCTGTACCCGGACGTAATCGAGAGCACGAGCGCCGAGACCACGGCGGCGCACGTCATCAAGTCCCATCACAACGTCGGCGGCCTGCCCGAGCACATGGACCTGAAACTCGTGGAGCCTCTCCGTTACCTGTTCAAGGACGAGGTCCGGCTGGCCGGTGCAGAGCTTGGAATCGCACCGGAGGTGCTCAACAGGCAACCCTTCCCGGGACCGGGCCTTGCAATCAGGGTGATCGGCGACATCACGTTCGAGAAACTTGAAACACTCCGCGGCGCTGACTGGATAGTCATGGACGAGATCAAGAACGATGGCCTCTACGATCAACTATGGCAGTCGTTCGCTGTGCTCACCGACACCAGGACCGTCGGCGTGATGGGCGACAGGCGTACCTACAGCTACGTGGTGGCGATCCGCGCCGTGACCAGTGACGATGCCATGACCGCAGACTGGGCCAAGTTGCCCTACGACACGCTGGACCGCATTTCAAACCGAATCGTGAACGAGGTCCCGCAAATAAACCGGGTGGTCCTGGACATAACCAGCAAACCTCCGGGCACGATCGAGTGGGAGTAGCCGGTCCCCTGGCTGCAATGCACATGCGTAGCAACGGCACAAAAAGGTCCCCGTTGAAGGTCTTGCTCATCGGCTCGGGTGGACGTGAACATGCGATGGCGGTCGCCCTGTGCAAGAGTCCGTTACTGAACCAACTTCTGATCGCCCCGGGCAACGCGGGAATGGCCCCACTTGGAGAAAACGTTCCCGTGCCGGTCGATGACATTCCTGGAATCGTATCCCTCGCCAGGGAGAGAAATGTCGATCTGGTAATCGTCGGCCCCGAGGCCCCGCTCGCCGACGGCCTTGCGGACGCCCTGAAGGCGATCGGGATTCCGGTGTTCGGCCCGACGCGTTCGGCCGCCCGTATCGAATCATCGAAAAGCTGGGCGAAACGGCTAATGGCGCGTCACGGCATTCCGACCGCCGGCTTCGCCACATTCCAGTCCATCCGGGAATCAATGTCGCACATCGACACCCTGCCGGAAGGTCCGGTCGTCGTTAAAGCGGACGGCCTCGCCGCCGGGAAGGGCGTGATCATCGCCGAGTCTCGCCGGGAAGCCAGCGATGCCGTTGCGGAAATGATCAGGGGGCAGATGTTCGGCGATGCGGGATCGACCGTGGTAATCGAGGAGTACATGGAAGGACCGGAGGTCAGTGTCTTCGCCTTCGTGGACGGCCGCACGGTGTCGAACGAGGTTTCGGCATGCGACTATAAACGCGCATACGACGGCGACTCGGGTCCGAATACCGGCGGCATGGGCGCATACACGCCTCCCGAGTTCTGGACGCCCGAACTGGCGGCGAGGATCCGGGCCGAAATACTTGAACCGACGGCGGCGGCGATGGATGCGGAAGGGGCGTCTTTCACCGGGATCCTTTATGCAGGATTGATGTTGACCGAGTCCGGGCCGCGCGTGATCGAGTTCAACTGCCGCTTCGGTGACCCGGAGGCCCAGGTGGTTCTCTCAAGACTTGGTACCGATCTGCTGGAGATCGCCAGCGCGGCGGCAAACGGCAAACTGAACGAACTCGATGTCCGATGGAATGACCAGGCCGCGGTATGCGTGGTGATGGCGTCGGGCGGATACCCGGGGCCGTACGAGACAGGCAAGTTGATAAGCGGGCTGTCCGGAGTTTCTGATCCAGTGGAAGTGTTCCATGCCGGAACGGCCACAGGCGAAGACGAAACGACTCTCTCGGCGGGCGGCAGAGTACTCGATATCGTCGCGAGGGGATCGGATGTCACGGAGGCGAGATCGTCCGTTTACGATGCCGTCATGGCGATCACGTTTGAAGGCGCGGAGTTCCGGACCGATATAGCGGCGCGCGCTGTGGGATCACAGGCGCTTTGACCGGGTTCGGTGGCCGCACGCTTCTGGTCGTCTGCGACTTTGATGACACCGCCGCCGATTGCAATGCGGCGCAGCTTCTTCTGGCCGAATATGCAGGCCCCGGCGCCGAGGCGGTCCAGGGGGCGTACCGGGACGGCAACCTCCCGTTTCGGGATTACCAGGAGGAGATGTTCAAGACCGTAGTGGCACCGGTCGACCAGCTCAGATCGTACGCTCGCGATAATGTGAGCCTCAGGTCCGGATTTGCGGACGCCGTCAGAGCGACCCGGGAACAGGGCGGGGAGTTCCTGGTCGCCTCCGCGGGAATCGATTTTTACATCGAACCCGTCCTGGCCGCCAACGGACTGGGCGATGTCCCTGTCCTGTCGGTAACGGGGACGCCGAATGCACCCGATGGCGCCATGATGACCTTCCGTTACGATTACCCGTCTGATCGGGAGTTCTGCCGGGACTGGGCGGTTTGCAAATGCGAGCCAATCGAAAAGGCGCAGGTCGCAGGCGAGTTAGTGATCTTCATCGGCGACGGTCTGCGGTCCGATACCTGCGCCGCGGAAAAGGCGGATACGGTGTTTGCCCGATCGAGACTCCTGGAGCACTGCACAAAGAACGGCATCGAAGCGATCGAGTTCGAAGATTTCCACCCGATCGCCGACCACATCTCGAATCTCAAGCTCGGCCCGGACGGGCAGATCACCAGCTCAGCAACCATGAAAGCCGCCGAATGATCCCCCGTTATTCACGTCCAGAAATGACCAGGGTCTGGTCGGACGAAAATATGTACGGCATATGGCTGGATATAGAGATCGCGGCCAGCCAGGCGTGGGCGGACCTCGGAGTGGTGCCTCAGGCCGATATGGAACGAATCCGCAGCGCCAGATTCGATATGGACCTGTACGACAGGCACTTCGAAGAAACGAAGCACGATGTCGTCTCATTCACCCGTTCCGTCATGGCCAGCCTCGGAGAAGAAGGACGCTGGATACACCACGGCCTGACATCCAACGACGTGAAGGACACGGCGCTCAGTGTCCAGCTTCTCCAGGCGATCGATCTGCTCGATAAAGATATCGACGACCTGATGATCGCCCTCAGACAGCGTGCTGAAGAGTTTGTAGACACTCCGGCGATGGGCCGTTCGCACGGCATCCACGCCGAGCCGATGAGCTTCGGACTCAAGTTCGCCCTGTGGTGGGACGAGATGCGCCGTCACAGGGTTCGCCTGGCGCAGACACGCGAGGCCGCCGGAGTCGGCAAGTTGTCGGGACCGGTCGGAACTTACGCCAGCGTTCCGCCGGAGATCGAAGAGACGGTCTGCTCCGAGCTGGGTCTCGAACCGGCGCCGATATCCAACCAGATAATCCAGCGCGACCGTCACGCCCAGTACGTGCAAACACTCGCCCTCATCGCGGCGTCACTGGACAAGTTCGCCACGGAGATCAGGGCGCTTCAGCGCACCGAGATTCGCGAAGTAGAAGAGCCCTTCGCCCAGCCGGGATTCGTGAGCACCGGTTCGTCGTCGATGCCCCATAAGCGCAACCCGGAGATCTGCGAGCGTATCTGCGGGCTGGCCCGGCTCGTCCGGGGACACACGATCACGGCGCTGGACAACGTTCCGCTGTGGCATGAGCGCGACATCAGCCACTCCTCGGCCGAGCGGATGATCCTGCCGGACTCCTCGCTCGCGGTCGACTACATCCTTGAGCGTTTCACTGAAGTGGTCAAAGGCATGCAGGTGTATCCGGAACGCATGATGGTCAACCTCGAATTGACCAGGGGCCTCCCCTTCTCGCCACGAGTCATGCTCGCCCTCGTCGAATCCGGAATGGCCCGTACCGACGCGTACAAGAAGGTCCAGGGGCTTGCCATGCGGACCTGGGACGAAGACCTGGACTTCCGGGATCTGCTCCGTAACGACCCGGAGGTCATCGACACCATCGGGGCCGATGAGCTGGAAGCCCTGTTCAACTACAACCACTTCCTGCGCTACGTCCGTCATTCCTACGCCCGCCTTGGATTTTCCACGGCGGCCGAGAAAACGGGGGACTGATTTTCCATGCCCGCAGTCAACGAGACCAACTTCTCCGGCCTGCTCCACCGCGGCAAGGTGCGAGACACCTATGACATCGGCGATGGCCGCCTTCTCATGATCGCCACGGACCGGATTTCGGCCTTTGATGTCATCCTGCCGTCGCCGATTCCGGACAAGGGCACGATCCTGGCGCAGATGTCGAAGTTCTGGTTCGACCTGACCGCAGACATCATGCCTAACCACGTCATCGGCATGGCAGACGACGACGATGCGCTGGCCGATGTTCCTCGCACCGGAGCGCTCGCCGAACTTCCCGATGACATGCGTCGCCGTTCGATGGTGATTCGCCGTGCTGAGCGGCTGGATATCGAGTGCGTTGTCCGTGGCTACATCACCGGCGCGGGGTGGGCCGAGTACTCCGAGCACGGCACGCTCAACCGACAGACTCTTCCCGCAGGCATCGTGGAAGCGCAGCAGCTTTCCCCACCGATTTTCACCCCGAGCACGAAAGCGGAAGAGGGACATGACCTTCCGATGACGCCGTCGGAGGTCGCAGACCTGGTCGGAGTAGAGATGGCTGCCCGGCTTGAAGATGCCACGATGCGGATATTCCGTGTCGCCCAGGAATACGCGTCCGGCCGCGGCATGATCATCGCCGATACCAAGATGGAGTTCGGCCTGATAGACGGCGAACTCACCCTTATCGACGAGTTGTTCACCGCAGACTCAAGCCGATTCTGGTCGGAAGATGACTACAAACCCGGTACCTCTCCACAGTCTTTCGACAAGCAATTCGTGAGAAACTGGCTGCTTGAAAGCGGATGGGACAGGGAACCGCCGGCGCCGGATCTGCCGGAGGATATTATCCGTATGACACGTGATAGATACGTTCAGGCCTTCGAGCGCCTGACCGGAAACACTTTCGTCGCCTGAATCCGCCCCGGGAAGGGGCCGAGGCGAACACAGAGGGATAAATGCCAGACCGAATCGCCAGCACACGGCCGGAAAGCCGACGAGGCATGTCACGCGGAGAGCGTCGCGCCGAACGCCGCGGACGATCTGACGCCCGCAAGCGACGAAAGCGTTACATCTACACAGCGATCGCCTCGGCGGTCGCCCTGCTGTTCATTGGCAGCCTGCTCGTACCGGGCGGATCCGGTCGGGCGACCAGCGAAAACGATAACCTGAACACCGGCGGCCCGCTGCCGATCCTCGACGACCAGGGCCGGGGTCACATAAACGTCGGGGAATCCGGAGGACCGTACCTCACCATTCCGGCCGCGTCCGGGAGCCATTACGACGTTACGCCGCCGAGCGAACAGCTTCCGTTCGGTACACCCGTCAACTGGGGTGTTTATCCCATTCCCCTGGGCGATGAGGTCCAGATTCATAACCTGGAACACGGCGGGGTCATTCTGAACTATGACTGTCCTGATGGCTGTCCGGAGCTCGTGGAACAACTCCAATCGGTAATTCCGGGCGTCGGCGCGCAGTTCATCCTTGCGCCCTACCCGGACATGCCCACTCGCATCGCCATCACATCCTGGCGGCACATCGATCAAATGGACGAGTTTGACGCCGACAGGCTGAACGAGTTCATAAACGCTTACCTGGATCGCGCTCCGGAGAGCGTGCCGGGAAACCTCTGGTGATGTTTCTCGCTACCGTACGGGTCACGCTTAAACCAACGGTCAACGATCCGCAGGGGATCACGATCGCACGCGCCCTGGCAACGCTCGGGTTTGAGACGGTCGAGGGCGTCCGCGCCGGAAAGTACATCGAGATTACGCTCGACGAAACTGAACGCGACGCAGCCGAGAAGCACGTTGCCGAGATGTGCGAGAAGCTGCTGGCGAACCCGGTGATTGAGCGATACAGCTTCGACCTTCAACCGGCGTAGCGCCGGATTCCCAAACAGCGTCCTTCCTCGGGCAGAAACATGGACGCGGGACGCGGGCGATGCCGTCACCGCGATCTCGTTGCAGGGGCGGGGCTTGCTCCGCCCATCGGGGGCCACCGACGTCCGGAACGGTGCACCACCGTTTAGCTGATGAACAGCGTGGCGGAGTGCCAGCCGGGAGATCCCTCGCCTCGGGCTCGGGATGACACAGGGCGATTCGCCGAGAATCTCAGCTCATTTGGCGTGATGCACGTTCGAACCGTCATCCCGAGCGAAGCCGAGGGACCTTCGCCGGCACAGCCGTCATCATGGAGTTTCGTTTCTACGTACTCGCCAGTTTTCGGCACACTCTCCATGTGGGCGTCACTAATAACATCGCCCGCCGTCTGGCGTAGCACCGGGTGGGCGCGGGCGACGTGTCGGCGAGGCAACCGCGGGAGACGTTTTTGGTTCGGATCGGTGGTAACCGGTCTGGTGAAGGTCCCGTTGCTACGCTCGAGATGACATGGAGCGGTTCGCACGGGGACTTGCTCCGCCCATCACGCGTCCCTACAAAGCGCCCTTGGTGCTGGGAATCGTGTCCGGGTTCCGTTGATCCAGCGTCACGGCGTCACGCAGCGACCGGCCGAACGCCTTGAACGCGGACTCGATGATGTGGTGCTCGTTCGTCCCGGTCTCGACCCGCAGGTGGATGTTGAACCGGCCTTCAGCCGACGCCGATTCAAAAAAGTGACGCGCAAGGTCCGTCGGGAACTCTCCGATGTTGTTGTTGGATCCCATGTCCACAACAGCGTATCCACGCCCGCTAAGATCAACGGCGCACATGGTCAGCGCTTCATCCAGCGGCACAAAGGCGTGGCCCATCCGCACGATGCCCCGCCGCTCGCCCAGAGCCTTGTCGATGCAACGTCCCAGGACTATCGCCGTGTCCTCGGCGATGTGGTGCGGGCCTGACTCCGTGTCGCCGGACGCGCGCACCGAGAGGTCGATCGAACCGTGGCGAGCCAGGGCGTCCAGCATGTGGTTCATGAACCCGTTCGGGGTTTCGATCTCGGTAACGCCGGTGCCGTCCAGGTTGACGGTAATAGCGATATCGCTTTCACCGGTCACCCTTTCGACGGTGGCCGTACGCGTTAGGTCCGGGGTCATTTCATCTGTCTTTCGGGTAGTAACATCTCAAGCGCGGCGATGGGGTTCAATAGTCCGGCGGAAACGCCAAAAGGTGCAAGCGGGACGCGAGTCTCGTTAACGGGAATGCGTGTCAGCGGCAACAGCGATCAGGCCAGTTCCGACAACACTTCCAACACCCGTGTCGTCTCATCGGGTGTCCCCACGCTTATCCGCAGATCATGGGTCAGACGCGGGTCCGAGAACGGCCGCACAAAGACGCCCTTCGTGATCAGCGCCTCGTATAGATCGGTCGCCAGGTGGTGGTCGAAACGCGTCAACAGGAAGTTGCCGTACGACGGCACGTAAGACACGCCGTCCATCGAATCGAATGCCTTCTCCATGCGCTTTCGCTGTTCGAGGAGCACCCCGACCTTGCCCAGCAACTTGTCCCGGTGCTGCATCGTCGCCAGCAATGCCGCTTCCGCGGCGATGTTCACGTTGTACGGGTTCTTGATGTCGACCAACCGGTTAACGATCTCGGGGCTTGCGATCATGTAGCCGACGCGCAATCCCGCAATCCCGGCCCATTTGCTGAACGAGCGCAGCACGACAAGGTTCTCGTACTCGGGAATCAGGTGTGAGACCGTCTGGCCGGAGAACTCGAAGTAAGTTTCGTCGACGACTATCACCATCCCGAGCTTGAGCAACTCCCGGGTCTGGTCTTCGGACAGGATGTTGCCCGTCGGATTGTTGGGCGACGCCAGGAAAACGATCTTCGTCCGTTCATCGTCCTCGCGGGCCACGGCCTCAACGTCAACCTCGAACGCGTCGTCACGAGGCACCGACACTACCTCGGCATCGGAGACCCGCGCACAGAAGTGATACATCCCGAATGTCGGTTTGCAGTCCAGGACCCGATCGCCCGGTGCGACGAACAGCCGCATCAGGAGATCGATCATCTCATCGGCGCCGGCGCCGGCCAGTAATTGTTCAACCGGGTGGCCGGTGTATTCGGACAGCGATTCCCGAATCTTGACCTGGTTGGGGTCCGGGTACAGGTGCAGCGGTAGATCTGTCAGCGAGGCCGCTATATCCGGGTCCGCGCCGAACGGATTTTCGTTCTGATTGACCCGAATAATCATCTCCGGCGCTACACCGGCCTTCGCCGCCATCTCGTCGGGAGATACCGCCGTGGCGTACGTCTCGGGCGTAACGAGGTGTGGCCGCATCAACTGTTGTATCTGGATCTGTGACAAACGTGCTTCCGTATGAATCTTGATGTGTAAACGGGCTGGTGATTCTATCGCCGCCTGACTGGCGGGATTACACCACAGCAGCGCGGTCCGGGCTACTCTCCGATGAATCGTTTCATGCGCAGTTCGGCGGCGTTGGCATGTCCGTGAAGTCCTTCGGTGCGGGCCAGAACAGACGCCTGCCGCGCTATCGCCATGAAGGCCTCGCCGTCCAGGTCCACGACCGGCGTATAGCGCAGAAAGTGCCTCACGTTGAGCGCCGACGCAAACCGAGCCGTGCCGCCGGTCGGCATCACGTGGCTGGGTCCTGCAACGTAGTCACCCATGACCTCGGCCGAGTATTCGCCTGCGAACAGTCCCCCTGCGCTGCGCACGAGAGAGATATAAGGTGCCGGGTCGGCTATCGCCAGGCAAAGGTGTTCCGGGGCGACCACGTTCGCTACCTCTATCGCCTCTTTCACGGAGGCCACGATGACCGACACACCGTTCGCCTCGACGGCCTCGGCGGCTATCGCCTTCCGCGGCAACACCCCGAGCTGACGCTTGAGCGCGACCTCAACGCCGTCCGCGACCTCCGCCGTGGTGCTGACGAGTATCGGGCGGGCGCGGACATCGTGCTCCGCCTGCGCCAGCAGATCGCTCGCGCAGAACTCCGGATCGGATGTCTGGTCTGCCACGACCAGCGTCTCCGTCGGACCGTAAAGGCCATCGATGCCAACGCGCCCGAAAAGCTGGCGTTTGGCCGCCGTCACCCAGACGTTGCCCGGGCCGACGATCAGGTCGACAGGCGGCACGGTTTCGGTCCCGTAAGCAAATGCGCCGATTGCCTGCGCGCCGCCGATCTTGAAGACGCGGTCGGCTCCGGCGATAGCGGCGGCGGCTAGGACCGCCGGATGCGGGAGCGCGTCCCCTGCCGCAGGTGTCGCTAGGAAGATCTCATCGACCCCGGCCACGCGCGCCGGAACGACGGTCATTATGACGGTGGAGGCCAGCGGCGCGGTGCCGCCGGGCACATAGGCGCCGACACGCTTCACAGGTGTTACCAGCTCGCCGTAGTGCCGGTCATCGTCGTGCCAGCTTTGTGGCATGGCGGCTGTCTGAAAGGCGCGCACCCGTTCTGCGGCCGTCTCAAGGGCTTCACGGGTCTCGACCGGGATAACGGTCAGCGCTGCGTCGATCTCGGATCGCGATACTTCGAGGAAGCCGGGCGCCTCACCGTCTAGTTCCTCAGAAATTCGCGTCACTGCCGCATCACCGTTGCGGCGAACGTCATCGAGAATCCGCGCTGCTACCCTGTCGGCCTCGTCGTCGTCCGGTTGCGGCCCGCCAAGCAACTCGATCGCCGCCGAAAGGCCGGTGACCCGCCTCATCCGCTCGCGCCGCCATCTGGCGCAAGCGGACGGCCCAGCTTCTTCCGGAGTTCCGCGTATGCGGCACACGGGGTCTCGAAAACATACGCCGGGTCGTTGACCGTAATCCCGCTGGCGCCGAGGCGGCGCATGTAGTCGATGGCCGGTATCAGATCGTTTTTGGGAACGACAACCTGGACGGAGAACCATGAACCGCCAGTTTTACTGAACACGGGAGCGACCGTCGGACCCTGAAGGCCGGAGTAGCGCGGATCCGAATTGACGCGTCCGGCGACCGTCTCCGCCGATTCGCCTTCGATGTTTGCGACCACCCACTGAAAGTCTTGTCCTGCCACCCGGGATTCAAGACGCTCAAGGATGTGCCGGACCGGCTCCAGCCCGGCATCGTCGCGATCCAGCGATGCCAGGTTTCCGATGAGCACGGCTGAGGAACGGAGCACCGGCGGATCGTCCAGTCGTCGCAATCGGTTCTGGCGCAGGGTTGTCCCGCTCGCCGTGATATCGGCGATCATGTCGGCGTCACCGATCTCCGGCCGGGCTTCGAGACCGCCCTTGGCGTCGACCGGCTCGTATGCGATGCCGTGCTTTGCCAGGTATCGGCCCACGAGGCGCGGGTACTTGGTTGCGACCCGAAGGACTCGGCCGCTTTTCTCTATATCTGCCGCCTTCCCGGCGAGGTCTTCGACCGTGTGAGTTCCTGCCCATTCGTCCGGCACAGCCAGGACAAGCTCCGCCCCACCGAATTTGAGGTCAGGGATCAGGATGATGGCATCACCGTCGTCGTCATGCACCTCTTCGAACTGGTCGAGTCCGACGATCCCGATGTGGGCCACGGCGCGATCGACAAGCCCGGTGATGTCGGAGGCGCGCTGAAACAGCGCTTCGACGCCGTCGACAGACGGGATACGCGCCGTGTACGTGCGGCTACTGGAACGATTGACGCGCAATCCGGCGTCCCGCAACAGGTCCGTGGCGGAGGTTGCGAGTGCGCCTTCAGATGGAAGGGCGATACGGAGATCTGGCACTGATATACGGGTACCGACGAAGATGGTGGCGGCGTCTCAGGCGCCGGTCGCCAACAGGCGACGAGATATTGTAAACGGCGTCAGACCAGCGCGTCCTGCGGTCGTCGCAGGTCGCGGAGGCTTTCACGCGCGTCCTGAGGCTCACGAAGGACAACTCCTACAACACTTAGCGTGGGCGGGACCGGCGCGCCAATGCGCGGACAATGTCATCCTGGGCATATATGCCCATCCTGAATCGAGTTCGATACGCCAGAAGGATTTATGTGGGGCACCCCAGGTAGGACCGCCCCGTACGCCCCCTACTGCCCGCTCGATGCCTTTAGGAGCTCTTCCCTGATCGCCTGCGCGACGATCTCGATCTCACCGTCCTGCAGGTTGATCGGGTCCATGTATATCTCGCCCATAAACCCGAGCGGGCTGATGTACACCCTCGGCGAGCGCGCCATCAACCGGCGATGTATCTCCTCGCCATCGGGGCCGCGCCAGTCACGCTCGAAATAAATCACGGCGTGCGGTATCGGGTGGTCCTTGTTGTCGTGCTCCACCTGCACCCGGATCCCCGGAATTTCGGTGATCTGATCGACCACCATCTCGCACTGACGACGGAAACGTGCGGTTTCTGCGTCCTGGTCCTCGGCAACGAACGCCTCGATGGCGGCGACCAGCCCGACGATCTCCTCCTTGGACACCTTCATCGGGCGTCCTATCGCCTGGTTTGGAGCGGCGTTCAGACGGGCTGCTTCGATCAGGTCGCCCCGGCCGATCAAGATCCCGGTGCTCTGAGGGCCGCGCATCCCCTTCCCGCCGCTGAAGCTGACGATGTCCGCTCCGTCGTTCAGGAACCGGGTCAGGTTCTCGCGCGGCGGCAACATCGAAGCGCCATCGCAGATGATCGGGATATCGTGGCGATGTGCTATCTCGGCCAGTACCGGCAGGGGGATATCACCCGAACCGGTGAATGGCGATACAAGGTGAATAATCCCGGCGGTGCTCGGAGTTATCGCCGCCTCCACCTCTTCCGGATGGCAGTGCCGCCCCTTGCCGACCTCGACAAACTTCGCCCCCGTCATCAGGTAGGCGTGGTCGTAATGGAAACGGTGCTGACGCTGGATGATCAACTCGTTCGGGAACCAATCGGTGATCGGCAGACTCTGGATTCGCGCCACATCCGTACCGGTCATGACCGCGGCGGACTGAAGTACCAGCCCACCCGCTGCTCCACTCGTGACGAGGGCGGCCTCGACGCCTAACGTCTCGGCGATCATCTCGCCGGCCCGTATCAGGAGCTCATCGATGTTGACGAACACCTCGGACGATTCCTCGATGGCCTCGATCACCTCCGGGCGCATGCGCGACCCGGAGTGCTTTGTGTTCGTTCCCCCGGCGTTGATAACAGGCGTTAGCCCCATCCGCTGAAAAACAGATCCGCCGGTCGTCTCACTCATCGTTGATCCCCTGTTGCGATTCCTGGGTGTCGTACTCGTGATCGGCGGATTGTATCGGTCAGACGGTCAGATATCACCCGAACGCAAAAACTATGGACGAGAGTGTGAAGTTCAGGAGGACGCCGATAGCGATTATCCCCGCCACGGGACCGTAATTTTCGAACGCCAGGGTCGATCTCAACCCGACCGCGATGCCCACAACAATCCATATAGTCGCCGCGACGAACACGAATTCTCCGACACCCGGGAAAAACCCGAACGCCCTGAGTAGTCCGGGTCCATAGGCGATACCGACCACGCGCAGCATGTTCGGCCGTGACGCCTCGGCGTGAATCGTGTCGAAAATGTAGCTGCGCATGAACCACGCGACATGCGCGTAGATCAGCCATCCGGCCACGGTAAGCAAGACGTTCTGGACGACCAGTGATAGGTCGCCCAGGGTACCTATGCCCGCGGCGATCGCAGCAGCACCGACGAGGATGTAAACCTGTGCTGTTCCCGTCGGGTCTTCCTGGATGCCCCGAAACGTGCGCCTGTTCAGCAGGGCCGCGTTAACCACGCGGCTCGCCAGATCCCCTGGCCCATCGGGCGGCTCTGGCTCGAAAGTTCCGCCGCCCGGCTCGTGGTTCATCCGGGCCGGAAGCCGAAGACCCTCGCAGCGGTTCGTCCCATCACCTCTTCGGCGTCCTCGCCGCCGGACAGCGCCGGATGGTTCCTGATGCCCTCCAGGGCGTTGTGATAGCCCTCGCGTCCGGCGCTCGGCGGGAAGTCGCTGCCCCACATCAGGCGCTTCGGACCGAATGCCTCCACCGCCATCTCCACGAAGGGCGGGATTTTCTCAATCCGGTAGTCCGGGGTCAGGATCTCGGGTCTGTCCGCTATCTCGCCGAGGCCGTGCAGTTTCATGGTCGTGTTCGGCAACTCGGCCAGTTCCATGAGCCTCCTGTATTTCTCGTACGGAGGCGTGTGGCCGTGCCCGGCATTACCGAAATGCTCGATGACGATCTGCGTGTCCGGCACAGACGCGATCAATGACCGGTACCCGTCCGTTAAGAAGCCCTCAAACGTGCCCTGTGCGCTAACTGCAACGCCAAGAGTTCCGGCGGCTTTCCACAACTCCGGCTGCTGCGGGGCTCCGTTGTCGTCGGTATACAACCGCACGCCGCCCGCGCCGCGCTCCGCCTCGTAGGTCAGCGCGCCGACCTGATCGTCGCCGGTGGGATCGATCTGCACCGCGGCCCTGAACCGGCCCGGGAAACGATCACAGCACTCGAACAGGTAGTCGGCGTTATAGGTGCCGCGGTGCTGGAGCAGTAAAGCGTGATCCACCTCATCCATGTCCATGACATGGACCAGCGTCTCAACCGGCTCAAACCAGTTATGGCTTGCGTGGCAGTGAGTATCTACGATCAACATTACGTTGCGATCTCCATGCCGGACAGGCCAACTCCCGAGCCCTCCCCGAGCACCAGGTCGTCGATCGTTTGCTTGAGGCCGGAAGGCAGGTCCCAGTCGCCTCCCAGGTCTTCGATGATCTCGGCCGGCTTCTTGGCCCCGGCGAGGGCCACGCTTACGCCCGGGTTGTCCAGGACCCATGCGATGGCGAGCTGCGCGACAGTCTTGCCGTGGTCGGCCGCGATCCCTTTCAACTTCTCCACTACGGCTATGTTCGCTGCGAGGTGTTCCGGCCCCCAGTTCTGGATGCCGAAATTGGCGCCGCCCCTTCGCCAGTCGTCGTCGGCAAAGCCTTGATCGGCGGTCCAGGCGCCGGTAAGCAGCCCGTGTGCCATCGATCCATAGGCCATCACCCCCATCCCGTGCGACTGCACGAACGGCAGAACGTCAGCCTCGGGCCTGCGGTCGAATATGTGGTAGCCGATCTGGTCGGTGATGATCGGGCTGGTCTGGAGGGATTCCTCCATCATCGGGACGGAGAAGTTGGACACGCCGGTGTGCCTGATCTTGCCGGCCTTCTTCGCCTCCTCCAGCACCTCCATCGGGTCGGAGAAGGGTCGTGTCTTGTCGGGCCAGTGGATCAGCAGCAGGTCGATGTAATCGGTCTGAAGCCGCTCCAGGCTGGCGTCGATTGAAGCGCGCAGCAGGTCCGGGTCGGAGTCGGCGACGGTGGCGGCGCGGTTGTCGGAGCTGCCAGCCTGCCACTCCCGCGCGCCCTTTGTCACGAGGACGATGTCTTCCCGCTTCAAGTCTTTGATGGCTTTACCCATCAGCGTCTCGCCGTAGCCCCAGCCGTACACCGCGGCCGTGTCGTACAGAGTGATGCCGCCGTTGAAAGCGGCATGTACGGCCGCTATCGCCTCATCATCGTCCAACTCGCCGTACTGCCCGCGACCCATCGGCCACCCGCCAAAGCCGATCGCCGAGGTCTCTAGTCCTGAGTCGCCAAACGTCCGTGTTCGCATGTGGGGTCCTTTTGCCTGGTTTAGTAATCGTCGAAGGTGAATGTTGTCGCCCGCATTTGTATCGGCGCATTGTAGGGGTCTATACACGCGAATGACCGTGCCGCTTTCGGCCTGCGGCTTCATCCGCCTCACCCCAACCCTCTCCCGCGACGGGGAGAGGGAGCAAACATGCCGGGATGCAGTAGTAGTGCCCTGAGGCTCTCGAAGGGCCGGGTTTGCAGGCACGTCATCCCGATCCATGCGGAGGGATCTTCGCCGGTACACCCGTCAGCGTTCACAACTCGAATGTCGCGAAAACCTCCCTCACCGTGACACAACAAGTCATCCTGAGCCGAAGCGAAGGATCTCGCCGATAGTGGAGCGCGAGCGGATCCGACGTATTTCCGGTTGGCCGGCGGCGAGATCCTTCGTCTCAAGCTCCTCAGGATGAATTCTGGTGATATCAGGCAGATTGCAGAGAAGTCGCGTGACGTTGAAGTAGGCCACTTGAACCTCCCTCACCCAGCCCTCTCCCACCGGGAGAAGGGCGAATCTACCCGCGCGCCACCACGCCGTTCTCGTCAATCCCCGTCACCGATCCACCGCCCGTGTACGCCACCGCCTTGATCGTCACCGATAGCGACTCCCCTGCCCCGAAATGTCGCGCCGTACCATTTTCGATGGCCCCGGCCAGCCCGCCGTTGGACAGTGACGTGCACGGTTCTAGACCCACGTTGTAACAACGCCCGTACCACGGATATCCCCAGCCGCCGCCGAGGTTTCGCCAGTACCAGAGATACTGGAAAACCTCCGCCGGAAACCGCAGCCCGAAGCCGACGCCCGTCTCCTCGTTCGTCACCGCGTACCAGCCCTCCGGCATCTCCGTCATGTAAGCCATGTCGAGAGAACGATCTTCGATGGGCGGCATACGAGTGAAATCGATCAATGACCCGTCTTTTGCCGGGACGTTTGGCCAGGGTCCCCGGTGGTCGGTCACGAGCTTCGATGAATCGTCTGTCGACTCGTGATCGGTCCACACCGTGCATGCCGGAACGTCCAGCCGGCAATGTTCTGACAGGAACGGCGCGCCGATGGCCAGGTGCTCCAGCCACACAGCGTCGGCCTCTACCTGCCCATCATTCGTCACCGTCTCGTCCAGCGACAGTACGCCGCTGCCCCTTTCAAGCGATAGCGTTTTGGTCACCGAGAACGGCGTGCGATACCCTCGTGCGCTGAAAGTCACGGCCACGCGCTCCGGGGTGTCTTCGTCGATGCGGACGTCCCAGGGCATGGTGCTCATCTCGGCGTGCAACCCCAGCTCGGCTCCGGCCACGGTCGACGGGTATCCGCCGTGCGGCACAACCGTCTGCCAGCCGCCCTCGTACACATCCAGCCAGTTGTTCTCCGCGCCGCCGGTGGTCGGGATGAACTTCCGGGGGTCACGAACGCCCCACGGCGTCCGCCACATGAAGTCTGTGTCGGACGGTTTGTGAACGATGCTGTAGATATCAGCACCCTTGTCGGCCAGCACTATGACACGCAGCAGCTCGTTTTCGAGCACCACGGTCCGTAAGCCTCGGTAGGTCCAGGCGCTGGAAATCCGGCAGCCGTAAGTTCGTTCGCCCTCGTAATGCATTGTTTGCGCCCCGTCTTTGAAACTCGTGTGGAAATAGCAATCAGGCGTCCGGCGACACCAGGATCCGGAACACGTCTTTGGACTCAGCCGTCATGCGTTCAAAACCGTCCGGGATGACGCGCTCAAGCGAGATGTGAGCCGACACCAGATCGCCAAGTCGGATCTTGCCCTCGGCGACCAGACGCACCGCAGCGGCCATATCCCCGGTTCCAGCGGCGACGCTGCCGATGACCCGAAGCTCTTTGCCGACGACTACGTTGAAGTCGGCCTCCGGTTTTGCGGCGTAGATTCCGACCAGTACCACCGTCCCGGCCCGGCGCACCCAGTCAAAAGCGTCCAGGGGAGTTCGTGTCGCGCCGGCGGTCTCGACCACGATGTCAGGGCCGATACCCCCCGTAAGCTCGCGCAACCGTTCGCCCGCGTCGCCCCGGGTCGCGTCAACCACCTCGTCCGCGCCAAGGCGGGCCGCCATCTGCAGGCTGCTCTCACGAACGTCCACGGCATACACGATCGCACCCGCCGCCTTGAACGCCTGGAGCGTTAACGCACCTACGGTGCCAACCCCGAGTACGGCGACCGATTCGCCAACGCGTACGCCGGATCGCCGCACGGCATGCACGGCGACCGTCGCGGGCTCCAGCAGCGGCGCTTCGTCGTCCTTCACGGCATCGGGCAGCTTGATCAGGTGATCTGCGGGCCAGGTCATGAATTCGGCCAGCCCACCATCTCGCCCCAGACCGGCAACCTCCATGTTTGGACAGGTCGCCTGAGAATCAGACAGGCACCAGAAACAGGCGCCGCAAATCAGCACGTTATCCACCATTACCCGATCGCCTACCGACAACCCCGAAATGTTGTCCGGAATCTCCACAACACGCCCGGAGACCTCGTGTCCCATCACCGTCGGTGTGGACGTGATGTAGGTGGGTCCGAACTGCCATTCCTCGATGTCGGTTGCGCAGATCGACGTGTAAGTTACCCGGATCTTGGCCTCGCCCGGCCCGATTTCGGGTTCCGGGATTTCCTCCAAACGGACATCATTTTTTGCGTAAAAGACCAGTGCGCGCATCTTGTCCGCTTCGTAATATCGAAGGGTGGGTGAAGGTGCCGCATTCTTTCACGGCCCACATCGGCGGGCAACCGGGGCAGGCTGCTCGCTGTATCGCGAATCTGGTGAACGACCTATGCGTCCGGGCAGAGTCGATGTCATTTGCTGAATGCAGGTTCGGCGGATGCGACGCGCCCGCCGGGCACGCCGAAACGGTCTGCTTCAATCACTACATCGATTTCAAAGCCGGCGCGCTTGATTCCTGTCCGGGTTGCAGGCTCCTGAAACCCCGGTCGTCCGATCGGTGCCCGGACTGCGCGGCCAGGGCAGCGGGACGCGCGCGAAACCACGACTCACCGTCACGCCTCGCGTCTCGCGTTGCTGACATTCCTGGAGTTCACGACCGGCTGCATGAACAGCAGGCCATCCGGGAGTTTCGTGGAAGATATGACCCGGAGAGCAGTGATACCTGGGATCGAGGTGACGAAAGCGCGACGATCTTCTACGCCTACATCCTGAAAATGGATGGTGGCGAGTTTTATTGCGGACACACCCGGGACCTGAGAGCCCGGCTGTCAGAGCATCGCGATGGAAACTCCCGGTCGACGGCGGGCCAGCACCCGGTGCTCGTCTGGTTCACCGAGTTACCGACCCGGGCAGAGGCCGCCGGTCTTGAGGCAGCGCTGAAGGAGTTGAACGACCGTAATCCGCGCGAGATACGCAAGATGGTGATCCGGTTCAAAGACCTCGTCCGTGAGATGTCCGACGGGTAAATGGGATCTGGGCGTGCCGTTATAGGATGCGGCCTGTAAGCTCGTTTTACGCGATAGATCACGCCGGGATGGATACAGGTCGCCGGAAAACCAGGGGAAGCCATAAGTGAGCGACGATACGGTCAAAATTCTGTTCGACACCGACATCGGGTCAGACATAGACGACGCGGTCGCGCTCGCCTATCTACTCGCTCAATCGCGGGCCGAGGTCCTGGGGATCACGACCGTTTCTGGACAACCGGTCGAACGGGCCAGGCTGGTCAGCGCTATCTGCAAAACGGCGGGACAGGACATACGCATCGTCCCGGGTTCCGAGGACCGTCTTGACGGACCAACCCGCCAGCCACGCGTCCCACAAGCGTCGGTGTTGCCGAACTGGCCGCACGAGACCGAGTTCGGCGACGACGACGCCATCGAGTTCATGGCCGATACGATACGGTCACAACCGAACGAAGTGGTTCTGTTGGCCGTAGGGCCGATGACGAATGTGGCGGAGCTGTTCACGAGACACCCGGAGGTTCCGGGCCTGTTGAAATCGCTTCAACTGATGCTCGGCCGCTTCATCGACCCGTACCACGCCACACCATCTGCCGAGTGGAACGCGCATTGCGATCCGGCGGCAGCGGGCGTCGTCTACTCGGACGCCGTCTCGGGTGATCTTGCCGGCCACACGTCGCTCGGGTTGGACGTGACGACGAAGGTCACCATGAACTCGGACGAGGTGAGGCAACATTTCCAGCACCCGCTATTAAGGCCGGTGTACGAGATGTCAGTGGTCTGGTTCGACGAACGGTCGATACTGAACTTCCACGATCCACTGGCGGCCGTGACACTGTTTGACGACACCATCGTCGATTTCCAGAGTGGGAAGTCCGTCGTGACGCGCGCTGATGACCGGGACGATGGCATTACGGACTGGACTCCCGATGAAAACGGCCCGCATCGAGTCGGGGTTACGGTGGACCCGGATCGGTTCTTCGAGTCCTACTTCGGGGTCTTTGCGTAAACAATCTCCGAACAGGGTGAAACGCTATCCCCTCTCCCAGCGGGAGAGGGTTAGGGTGAGGGAGAAGTCCCGCCCGGGTACAACCCCCTCATTGCACAATCAAGACCACCCAACCCCACGAAGAAGGCATCACACATGTCACTGGATAACCTGACGATCACCGGCATCGAGATGCTCTGGTTTGAGTACACACTCGAGAACGTCGGCTCCGACTACAACACCTTCAACATGGTGTACGAGGCGGGCGGGCGCCGAACTTCGCGGGAAGGCATCCTTCGTATCCACACCTCGGAAGGCGTCACCGGGGATCACGTGGGCCTCCGTGGCCCGACCGCCGAGCAGATCAAGATGCTCACGGAGTACCTGATCGGCAAGAACCCGCTTGAACGGGAGAAGATCTACCAGGACTCCAAGCGCGGCCTCAGGCATTTCGACATGACCGGCACCGGGCCGGTGGACATCGCCCTGTGGGACATCGCCGGCAAGCTGTTCAACGCCCCGCTCTACCGCATGCTCGGTGGAACGCGAAAACCGCTCCCCGCCTACGCCAGCACCCTGCACGGCGACGAAAACGGCGGCCTGGGCACACCGCAGCAATTCGCAGATTTCGCCCAGCAATGCAAAGAGATGGGCTACAAAGCATTCAAGATCCACGGCTGGGGCGATGGCCCGATCTCACGGGAGGTCGCGAACGTCCTCGGCGTGCGCGACCGCGTCGGGCCGGATATGGCGCTCATGATCGATCCCGCGTGCGAATACGAGAACTTCGCAGAGACGCTGGCCGTTGGCCGTGCCTGCGACGAGGCTGGATTCTTCTGGCTGGAGGACCCCTACAAGGACGGCGGCGTATCGCAGTTCGCACATCGCAAGCTGCGAGGCATGATCAAAACGCCGATCCTACAGACGGAACACATCCGGCTGCTCGAACAGCATGTCGACTTCATCGTCGCCGATGCCACGGATTACGTTCGGGCGGGAGCGCACGAAGACGGAGGGATCACGGGAACGATGAAGATCGCAGCCGCGTCCGAGGGCTTCGGGTTGGACGTGGAACTGCATGGTCCGGGACCGGTCCACCGGCACATCATGTCGGCGGTCCGCAACACGAACTGGTACGAGCTGGGCCTGATTCACCCGATGGTCCGTACCACGAAGTCGCCGGTGTACCTGGACTACAACGATGACCTCGACGGGATCGACTCCGAAGGCAACGTGTATGCCCCGGAAGGCCCCGGAATTGGCGTGGAGATCGACTGGGACTGGGTACGCGCCCATCAGGTCGATCGCGCTACCTGGGGCAACGTGCCGGGGTAAGCCTGCGTAAGCTGCGCCGTCCGCTTCGATGCCACCTGCTTGCACGCCTCCTGCTCCGGTCACGGAAAGAGGAGAATGGGGCGATGTAGAAACGTTCTCGCACGATTACGTCCTTCGAGAGCCTCAGGACTCGGTGGCCGCTATTACAGCAGACTAAAGCGTCCTGAGGATCTCGAAGGACGCTCATCCGCCAACGCGCCCCCTACCCCACGCGCCCTCCAAGCGGCGCTACCGGCGCTCCGCTTTTCACAAACCGGCCGTACTCCGGCCCCAGCTTGATCTCCCCGTCCTCCATCAGGACCTCACCGCGGAGCAGCGTCATGGTGATTGCGCCCTTTAGCTCCATGCCCTCGTAAGGCGTAAATCCGGCCTTGCCGAGCATCTTCGACTCGGAAATCGTGTGCATCCTCGCGGGGTCGACGATCGCCAGGTCGGCGTCTGATCCCACCTGGATCGTGCCTTTCTGCGGGTAGAGACCGAAGATCCGGGCCGGGTTCTCGGCCATCACCCGGGCGAACCAGCGCGGGCCAAGCCCCCGTTCTTCGACACCTTTGGAGTACACGACCGGCGCAATCGTCTCGATGCTGGGCGCGCCGAACGGTACCGGCAACTCTGTGCCCGGCATGAAGAAGACGTTGTCCACGCCCTTCATTTTTTCCTCGTAGACGTATGGCGAGTGGTCGCTCGCGACGCAGGAAATGTAGCCGGCCTCAAGCCCCTCCCACAGCGCGTCGTGGTCGCCGCCGTCCCGGTAGCGCAGGGGCGGACCGATCTTGAGCAGCGGGCCCCACTTCTCGTGGTCCTCTGCCGCCAGAAGTAAATATTGCGGGCAGGTCTCCGTCCAGATCGGCAGCCCCTCCGCCTGCGCCCGCTTGATCCGCTCAAGGCCAAGGCGGGTGCTCAGATGCACGATGTAGAGCGGGCTGCCGGTCATCTTGGCAAGCGCTATTGCACGGTTTATCGCCTCTTCCTCCACCCACGGGGGCGCAACGTCCGGGAAGTCGGTCGGTTTGACCCGTCCCTCGTCCCGGAACCTCTTCTCGAGGTGGTCGATCACGTCGCCGTTTTCACAGTGCAGTTGCGTTACGCCGCCGTTGCCGCCTATCAGGTTCATCGCGTTGATGATGAACTCGTCGTCCACCATTATCCGGGGCCTTCGACTCTTGTACGTCATGAAGGCCTTGAACGAGCGAATACCCATATCCATGGCCGCCGGGATGCCCTCGAAAACATACGGGTCGGCGCCAAGCATCAGGTGAAGGCCCATGTCGATCACGGACCCGGCGTTGATCTCGCCGGTGATCCTGGTCGCCGCCGCCGGCAAACCTTCGTGGTCGCCATGATTCGGCTCGCCGAACGGAATTATGGTGGTCAGTCCGGACTTCGCCGCCATCTTCCCGGCCAGCTCAAAATCCTCCCACCCACGGAAATGGGCGTGCCCGTCGATAGGCCCGGGGAGGACATAACGGCCTGAGGCGTCAATCTCCCGATCTGACGCGGGCATCGAATCGGGTGAACCGATTGCCGCCACTACTCCGTCCTTGATGGCGATCGACGCCTTCACCTCAGAGGTCGCGGTAACGACCAGCCCACCGGAAACAACCGTATCGACTCTTTGCTCTACCACCATGTGTTTCTCCCGAGATTCACTGTTGTTTTTATGTTGTGTTTAGGCGGGGTTCAATCGCGAGAAGGTCCGAATTCAAAATTCTTCATCAGGTGTACCCGCTGGGATCGAGTTATCTCTGCACGCCTGTCTCTACGGCGCCTGCTGCTCTCCCACTCTTCGTCGGAAATGTTGTCCGGACGGCCGGTCCAGACCCGGGTCGCCTCCCAGTGAGATGGCGAGTGATAGCCGGTCAGCAACGTGACTTCCTGGGGGTATTCGGCCCCGATGGTTCTCCAGAGCCCGAGAATACGCGCGTCCTGCTGTTCTATCCGCGGCCACACCCCGTTCTCTGACATCTCCACGACCTCTGCGAGGTCTGCCGGATCTATGTGGAACCGCCTGTATCCGAAGAATTCACGGCGATGCTCTTCAGGAATCTGGCTGAGAGGACGCTCTGCAACAGGCTTCATGAGTCGTACAGATTCGGACTCAACCAGCGGTGAACGTGCGTATTCAGCGGTTGACGCCTCCCACGATGCGATGTCCTTGAATGCGGTAACGCACATCAC
Source organism: Dehalococcoidia bacterium (assembly GCA_030747175.1). Classification (GTDB taxonomy): domain Bacteria; phylum Chloroflexota; class Dehalococcoidia; order Lucifugimonadales; family Lucifugimonadaceae. The sequence goes on from JASLLE010000014.1 coordinate 38,098, forward strand.
ATCCGTCTCGGGAGCGCCGATCTGGGTTCCCATCACGCGCAACACCTCGCCGCCCGGCCGGTGCAGGCCCGGGTACGCACCAGAGCCCACCTGCTGGATAAACTCCGGGAGAGCGCCGTGTCGGAGCGATGTGCTGCGGGCTTCGTAAATCAGATCAAGTGGCAACGCCTACGTCCTCGCCCGGCCGCGCTTGAGGGGGCGACCGGCCAGATTCCTCGTGTTTTCTCCTTCGTCGATCACAACCTTCCCGTTCACTATCACGTACGGGATTCCTTCCGGATACACCTTCGGGTTGGCTTTGGTCGCCCGGGTTTTCACGTTCCGGGCGTCGAAGATGACGATGTCCGCCCGGAATCCATCCCGCAGAATGCCACGGTCCGGGATTCCCAGCCGCTGCGCCGGGAACGACGTCATCTTTCGGATGGCCTCGGGCAGACGCAGGTTCCTCTCGGCACGGACGAACTCGGCGAGCACTATCGGGAAGCAGCCGTACGACCGGGGGCTCGGGTGCTCGCCAAATAAGAGCGCATCGCTCCCGATCATCCCGTGAGGGTGCGAGACAAACTCGGATAGCGTGTGCGGGTTGGTGCCGAGGGCGACGGTCGAGATGCCGAGGTCCTCTTCAACCAGCAGGTCCATAAGCGCCTCGACCGGCTGCTGGCCCCGCATCGCTGCGATCTCGGTGACCGAGTGCCCGTCGTAGCCATGATTTTGCGGCCGTCTGAAGTTCGTGAGCCAGTTCTCGCTCAGGTCACGCCAAGCGGAACCGCCGTCTGACATCTCGGACATGATGCGTTCACGATCGGCGCCGTTTGTCAGCGCCCTCTTGAGCCGCTCAACACCACCGTCCATCGTCCAATGCGGCAGCGCGATCGTCACCCGGGTTCCGGAATAGGGGTACGTGTAGCAATCAAACGTGACGTCCATCCCGTCATCCACCGCATCCTCCACCAGCCCCAGGTAATCGTGATGACTCCCGACTCCCTGCGCGCCCTGGCGGTAATGGGTGAGGTGTACCGGGATACCACTTCCGCGACCGATTTCTAGAGCCTCTTCCCAGGGTGCGAGTAACCCTTCAGAAAGTAATGAAGCACGTGTGTGCGTGTGGTAGAAACCGCCGAGCCTTGCCGACTCAGCGCTCAGCTCTATCAACTCCTCGGTAGACGCATACGCTCCCGGCGGATAATCGAGGCCCGTGGACAATCCCCATGCACCCTCTTCCATGGTCTCCCTGACCGCGGCGCGCATATTTGCGATCTCATCCCGGGTCGCGGGCCTGTCTTCCCATCCCACGCCCCATATCCGCACCGGTGAGTTGCCGAGGATGTAACAGATGTTTACGGCGACCCGTTCGTAAAACTTCGCCAGGAACTCGGTCAGCGTCAGCCAGTCGGCAGGTTCAGGTGGGAACCCGTTCAGGCCGTTGTCCAGTTCGATGAACTGGCGAAGTTCCTCATGCGTGCGGAATGGCGTCCACGAGTTGCCGTCGATACCGATCAACTCTGTGGTGACACCCTGTCGAATCTTCGGGTCGTGGTGGGGCTCACCCAGGATTGTTAGTCCTGCATGGGAATGTACATCGATAAACCCGGGTGACACCACGTGCCCAGTCGCGTCAATGGTCCGGTGGGCGTCGATGTGGTCATGCTCACCCCGGTGGATTGTTACCGTGTCTCCCTCCACGAGCACCGTGGCGTAAAACCCGGGGCTGCCCGTGCCGTCGATCACCTGGCCATTAACGATCTTGATATCAACCAAAGAGGGGGGTCTTTCCGGCCGGGATTTGCTGTGACTCCGGTGCCGTGGATGGGCGACGGCACGCGGCACACATTATGGCGTGCTTTGGACCGTACATGGGGCATATCTGCGATTGAACAAATGCCCCATGTAACCCGGGGACGTCCCCGAGTTATCACGGGCGTCGCCTTCATGACTTCTCGGTCGCCCATGTACGTGTGCGCGCCGATGTGAAAACGAACGTCCGACACGAGTATGGATAGCAGTTATCCCCGGATTGTTACCGAAACCGGCTGGGATGATCCCAACCGCAACCGGAAGTACCGCAAGACCGGGCCTTCAGTTGGAGACATAGATGGCACGTATCCTCGTTGTTGATGACGAAGAAGACATCCGAGAGGCTCTCACGGAAATCCTCGAAGATGAGGGCCATGACGTGTTCGAAGCGGAAAACGGGTTAGAAGTGATGGCGATGGCCGTCTCTGCCCGGATCGACCTGATCCTCCTGGATATGGCGATGCCTGAAATGACCGGTTTCACGGTCATGGAGGAATTGAATAACGATCAGCAGACCGCACGTATCCCGGTGATCGTAGTAACCGGACTGGGCCGGCCCGAGCATCTCGATAATGCCCGGACCCTGGGCACAATTGACTACATCAACAAACCCTGGGCCGAGAACGAGGTGCAGATGCGGGTCGAGTGGGCGCTCAACGGCAAGCGGGACGAGGTTGCTGCGTCCTGACCGTCCATCGTGAGTTGCGTCACCGCGAGGGGCGGTTATCGCGGCTCATTGCCATGTAGATAGGTGCAGTCCCCGATGCAGGACATTCAATAGATCAGTGACGATAAGCTGCGTAGAGGTGAAAAATCTTCTCATCCGCGCAGCCAGACAGCCGTCCGGCTAACGTGAGAGACAGAAAGTGGGTCCGGGAAAGGAACCATGGCACGCATCCTGGTTGTTGACGATAGCGAAGACGTACGTCTCGCTCTTATGACTCTTCTTGAAGATATCGGTCATAACGTCTACGAGGCCGAAGACGGCTCTGAAGTCACCGCAATGGTGCTTTCAGGCAGTCCGGACCTCGTCCTGCTCGACGTGGCTATGCCGCGCATGGATGGTTTCGAGGCTCTGAAACGTCTCAAAGCCGATGACGCCACCAGCGACGTTCCGGTCATCATGGTGACCGCCAAGGGACGGCCGGAAGATCTGGCGATGGCACGCAACCTGGGAGCCCGTGATTACATCAACAAACCCTGGGCCGAGGGTGAGGTTGAGATGCGAGTAGACTGGGCGCTTTCGGCGGCCTCCCGGGCCTAACCCGCAGTCAACTGGATATCGAAGTAGACGCCCGCCGTTATGGCGGGCGTTTCGCGTTCGGCTCAAGTTCGCCTGGATATGAGCCAGCTGCATAACGCCCTCGCGCCATACCGGGGTATCCTCGTCCGGATGACCGGCGCCACAATCGCACTCGTACTCCTGTCCGCGTTCGCGCACGCCTCATGGAATTTCCTGATCAAGCGAGCCGATGACGCCGAAGTGTTCACGTGGTGGATGGCGGTGAGCATCAACGTACTTCTGTTGCCGTTCGCTGTCGTGCTGTTCTGGATCAATCCGCCGGAATCCAGGGGCTGGATTTTCCTCGCCGCCACGTGGATCCTGCACGTCGGCTACTTCATAACCCTGAGTCGCGCCTACCGGGATGGCGACCTCTCGCTCGTGTACCCGGTGGCGCGTGGCACGGGCTTGTTGTTGATCCCCATCTTCGGCGTTGTACTGCTCAGCGAGTCGATGTCATTCATCGCCGTTCTCGGCGTCGCCGGAATAGCAACGGGCGTCTTCACACTGTCCTGGTGGGGCAGGTTCCGCTCCATCGCGATCAATCCCCTGTCGGTTCTCCGTGCTCCGGGCATGGTTTACGCCCTCACGACGGGGTTGATCATCGCCGGATACTCGATCGTGGACAAACAGGGCGTCCAGCACGTCACTCCCCTGCTGTACATGTACCTGATGGCCACGTCGGCGACGTTCGGGTTACTGCCCTTCATCGTCCGGGGCCGGAGCCGTTCCACGTTCGTCAACGAATGGCGGAATAACTCGACTGCGATCGTCGCGGGCGGCCTGTTGCAGTTCGCCGCGTACGGAATGATCCTGACCGCTTTCACGATGTCTCGCGTCAGTTACATCGGGCCGTTCCGCGAGGTGGGGTTGCTCGTGGGCGTCGCGCTGGGAGTCTTTGTCTTGCGTGAGCCCTTCCCGGGTGGCCGGATCCTGGGCGCTGCACTGGTCGCGACGGGGGCGATCGCGGTTGCGGTCGCCCCCTGATGACCCGGGTCTCTGATCTACTCCCGGGGCTTGATCTTGAGGCCCATCTCTTTCACTTCGGCGTTTCCGCCGGAAACGATCTTGACTCCCCAGTCCAGCATGAACTTGAGGTT